>NZ_CAJTUX010000044.1 GCF_910579365.1 uncultured Oscillibacter sp. | reverse complement strand
GAAGCGGACGTAAGAATTTATAGCCGGACTTCCGTATCAATCGCTGTCACAGAATAAAGGAAGTGCTTGCTATGAATTGGAATTCCATCCGCGCCGCCCTGACCACCCCCACGGAGGTCCCCCGGCAGGGGCCCCGGCTGCAATCGAATCTGGACACAGACCTCTTGAAGCTCATCGCCATCGTATCCATGCTCATCGACCATGTGGGCGCTGCCTTCTTTCCGGAGGTCGGGGCCTTCCGCTGGATTGGGCGGCTGGCGTTCCCGATTTTCTGCTACTGCCTGACCGTGGGACTGCTGTACACCCGTGACATCAAGCGGTATCTGGGCCGCCTGGCGGTGTTCGCCGTGGTCTCTCAGCCCTTCTACGTCCTGGCCTTCCACCCTCACGACTGGATGGTGGACCGGAATTGGAGCAACTGGAACATCTTCTTCACCCTGTTCCTGTCCCTCCTGGCCATGTACGGGCTGAAAGAGCGGAAGTGGTGGCTGTTCCTGGGGGCCTTCTTCGCGGTGAGCTGGTGGAACTTCGACTATTCCGGCATCGGGATTCAATTGATGCTGATTTTCTTCCTCTGCCGGAACCACCCCAAAATTGGTGCGGCCCTCTATGTGCTGACCTACCTGCCCTGCCTCTGGGGCGGCTATCTGGAGGACCCGCTGGCCTTGAAGCTGGGCGGCTTCGCCGTGGACTGGGCTGTGTTTGCCCTGCTGGCCGCGCCGCTGATCTTCCTCCCCACCCGCTCCGGGCTGAAAATCCCCAAGTGGTTCTTCTACGCCTTCTATCCCGCCCATCTTGCCGTCATTGCGGCAATTCAATTCATGCTGTAAGAAAGGATGACTATGATGCTGACTGTAGAAAATCTGTGCAAATCCTACCAAGTGGGAAAGACCTCCTACGAGGTGCTGAAGGGGGTCTCCCTTCAAGTGGGAAAGGGGGAGTTCGTGGCCGTCATGGGCCCCTCCGGCTCCGGCAAGACCACCCTCTTGAACTGCATTTCCTGCTACATCCCCGCCGACTCCGGCAGTATCCGCCTGGGGAAAACCGAGCTGGCCCGCCTGGGGGAGGACGCCCTGGCAGAGGTCCGCAACAAGCAGCTGGGCTTCGTCTTCCAGGACTTCCTCCTGCTGGACGGCCTGACGGTCCGGCAGAACATCCTGCTCCCCGCCATCATCGGCGGCACCGTCTCCGGCATGACGGAGCAGCGGGCGGACCAGCTCTGCGAGGTCTTTGGCATCGCGGGCATCCGGGACAAATACCCGGCGGAGATCTCCGGCGGCGAGAAGCAGCGCACCGCCGTGGCCCGGGCCCTCATCAACCACCCCCTGCTGATTCTGGCCGACGAGCCCACGGGCAACCTGGACAGCAAGTCCACCCGGGCCGTTATCCGCTCCTTTGAGCAGGCCAAGAGCGCTCTGGAAGCCACCATCTTTATGGTGACCCACGACTCCTACGCCGCCTCCTTCTGCGACCGGGTGGTGATTCTCCGGGACGGCGTGGTCTGGAGGGTGCTGGAGAAGGGGGCCACGGAGCGGGAGACGTTCCAGGACCAGCTTCTGGACGCGGTCCGGGAAATGGGGAGGGAGTAACCATGCGCCATTTTTCCGAAGTTTATGCCCTGATGCGCCGGAGGAACAAAAAGCAATACGCGCTCCTCTCGGGCTGCTGCTTTTTCTCCGTGCTGCTGATAACGGCCTATGTCTGCATGATGCGGGCCCCCACGGTGCTGAACGTCCTCCCCGAGGGAGGCGACAGCCGCAAGCAGGTCATGATGATCTTCACCCTGGCGGTCATCGGCTGCGCCGTGTTCACCACCTACGCCTCCGGCCTCTTCTTCCGGCAGAAGTCCCGAGAGACCGGCGTGTTCCTGGCCCTGGGGGCCACCCGGGCCCAGGTGCGGGGGGAGCTGTACCGGGAGCTGGGAGTTATCTCCCTGGGTTCCTGCGCCGCCGGGGCTCTTCTGGGCGGGCCGCTGGCCTGGATTTTGTGGCAGGCTTTTAGGCTTGCCGTGGTGGACACCGAGGAGATGCGGCTGGTGTTTGACCCTAACGCCTATGTATTCTCCCTGGCCTTCTCCGCCTTTGTCATCGCCATGATGTTCTTCCTGGGGAGCCGGTCCGTGAAGCGGACCAACATCATCGACATCGTCCAGGAGTCCCACAAGTCCGAGCCCATCCGGGATGTCCCCCGGTGGTACGGGTTCGTTGGCATCGGCCTGCTGGCCCTGGGGGGCTTTCTGGGCTATATGTCCTCCTTCTTCTTCATAAGCGTTCTCCACTGGTATCCTCCCGAGGGGCTGACCGCGGTCTTTTACGTCCCCGCTTTGATTGGCCTCTATATGATTCTGCTCCACACGGTGGTCAACGGCTGGAACGGGAAAAAGAAGCTCTATAAGGACCTGATCGCCACCAGCCAGATGCGCTTTCAGGGCCGCCAGACGGTGCGGAACATGCTGGTGATGACCCTGCTGATTGCCGGCGCGTACTTCGGCAGCTTCTACACCCCCATGCTGGGCACCGGGTCCATGATCTCCTATGACCAGCGTCCGGTGGATTACGTCTACAACTTCCGGGCGGACCAGGACATTCCCCTGGAGGAGGAGGTCCGGGCCCTGGCGGAGGAGTACGGCGTGACCGTCACGGACTTCGCCGCCGTCCCCATGCTCCGCCTGGCGGTGGACGGCGAGGACCACATTGAGGAGGAGGGCCCCATGGGCACCACCTGGCGCGCGGAGTACAATGAGGTCATGAGCACCGAGCTGTTTCTTTCCGCCTCCGGCTACGAGGCTTTGACGGGGGAGCATGTGGACCTGGCCGGCGGCGAGATTCGCGGCGTCGTCGACACGGAGGGGAGCAAGCTGGGCTTTGCCCCGGACAAGAGCCTCGTGACCAACTATCTGACCGGGGAACAGCTCCCCGTCACGTCCCTGGAGCCCCTGCGCTATGACAGCCTCTTTGCCCGCTATGTGATGAACGACGCCGACTTTGCCGCCCTGGGGGCGGGCCTGACGGAGGAGTGGCGGGAGACCCAGGTCTGCTTCAACGTGGAAAACTGCGAGGAGACCTATGACTTCGCCAAAGCCCTGTTCAACGAGGTTGTGGACCGCTCCACCATCGAGGTGGCCCAGTTCAGAGGCTGGGACCCGGTGGTCCGGGATCGGTACCTGGCGGAGGAGGGCGCTTACTTCCTGGACCGGGAGAACTGCGCGGAATACGGCTTTACCGTCATCGACTACGCTCAGCGGGACAGCTCCGCCTTCCGGATGAACTGGCAGTACATGCCTGAGTTCCGGATTTTGGACAGGATGGACTTTGTAAAGACCTCGGCGGTGTTCCTCATCCTCTTTGTCTTTGTGGCCGTGGTGTGCTTTGCCGCCGTGTTTGTGATCGCCTATACCCGGTGCATGACCATTGCCCTGACAAACCGGAAGGTCTATGACGACCTGAGGCATTTGGGGGCCTCCAACGCCTATCTCCGCCGCTCCGTCCGGGGGCAGGTGAAGCGGGTGTTCCTGGTGCCCGCCCTGGCGGGCACGGGGTTGATCTACGCCTTCTACGTCATGATTATGTACTTCAACGGCAGTCCCGCGGGCATTACGCCCAGCGAGGCGGCGGGCCTTCTGGCCGCCCTGGCGGTGGTGGCGGCGGTCAGCGCCCTGATGTACGGCGTATACCGCCTGACCCTGGCCCAGGTGTGCAGGGCCCTGGATATCCGGCGGCAGACGCCGGAGGCGCGGTGAGGGTTTGTCCGCCGGGGCCGGTACTACGCAGAAATGGGTAAAGCGTGCCGGCATCCTTCATAAAACAAAGTTCCCCGGCGCGGCTGCGCCGGGGAACTTTGTGGTTCGGGGGACAGGGTTCAGTCGGACCGCTCCAGCGTGTGGACGCTCAGGGAGTGGTCCAGGCATTCGGAGTCGCCGTTCTGCTTGTCGCCCAGGAGGATGACGGCGTTTTTGGCTCTGGATACCGTCAGGTAGAGCATGTTGTAGGCCTTGTGAATCAGGTAGTTCTTGGAGACGTCGTTGACGCCCTGGGAAGGCGGAACCCGCGCGCCGTCCACGCCCAGGAGGATGACGGCGCTGAACTCCAGGCCGTTGACGTTGTAGGGCGAGGTGATGAGGACGGCGTTATTCGCCTGCGCGTCCTTCAGCTGGCCGATGTTTCGTCCTTCCAGATAATAGAGGGGACGCCGGATGATATCCTTTAAGCGGGCGATGCTCTCCTTGGTCAGATATTTGTCGTCAAAGGACACAATGGCAATCTGATGGTTTTTGCATTGCAGCGTTTTGAGGATGCCGTCGATCTGCGTTCTCAGCGCTTGCAGCATCTTCTCCTCGTTTTCCGCCATGATGAGTTTGGGGACCTGGCCCGGGTCGTCGCCAATCAAGGGGGAGTCGCCGCCCCTTTTTCGATAAGGGTTCCGGAATCCGGTGTTGAACAGCTGCACTCCGGAGGCGATGAGGGATTTGCAGAAGCTCACGATATACTCGGAACTGCGGAATACATAGTCGTAGTTGAATTCCGTCGCATCAGCGGAGAGCTCCGTTTCGAGATAGCTGCCGCTCAGGTCGCCCCGGTCGCCGATGGCCTGACTGTAATCCAGGGCGAAGCAGATCGGCGTCTGCTCCCGAGCCTTGGTGAGGAAGTGGAAAATATGCTGCTCGTTCAGATTGAAGAGATGAATCTCGTCCACAAAGATGTCGTCGTAGCCATAGTCCGCCCGCTCGCGCCGCCAGATGGGGGCGTTCAGGCTCATGAGGCTCTCGATGGCGATGTCGTCCGTGTCATAAGCCGACATGGACTTGAGCTGCTTTTCGTATTCCATGAAAATGGAATAGATGTATTTCTTGTCCCAGAAGGCTTTGTCGGGAGAGACGGGCAGACCGTTTGGAATGGAGGAGAGTTCCTGGTATTTTTCCCGCAGGCCGTCCGCCCGCCCCTTGATCTGAATGCTGAACTCATGCTGAAGCAAAGAGACCAGCACAGCGCCCGGAGTGCCGTCCAGCACTGCCCGCAGCGGTCCCGAAAGAAATTCCTTGCAGGACTTGTACGAGGTTTTTTGTATGGCGTCGTAGGCGTCCTGAATCAGCATCAGCTGGTATTCCTTGGCGTCGGCGGCGTCCTCGTCAACGGTCTGAACGTCGGTGATGCCCCGATAGCGCTTGCAGTAGGAGAGCAGGGTTATAAATTCGATGGATTGTTCCGCCGAGGGGCGGAGGAATTTTTCGGCGTGGTCCAGAAGACGGAAGGCCGCCTCCGCCTCATAGCGGGCAGATTCGCTGTGGGTGATAAAGAGGATGCTTTTGGTCTTGCCCTCTTCTTCGGCCCGCGTCAACAGGCGGTAGGCCCGCAGGACCATGGAGGTGGTCTTGCCGGTTCCGGCAGGGCCGACAATGCGGATGGGGTGGTTGCAGCTGGGACTGTTTACCACTTCCTGCTGCTTTTTGGTCAGACTGTCATACTGCTCCTGGAAGGTTTTGTAGCGGAAGCTCTTGCTGTCCACCGGAGTGGTTGTGTAGTAATCCTCCAACTGCTGCTGCGGCAGCGCGGCGGTGCTGTGAGCATCCTGCCCGGAGCCGGAGAGAGAGGAGAGAAGGCAAATGTACTCCTCCCCCGCGCGGTTGAGGACGGTGGTGTCCGGCGTCTCCTCGCTTCCGGGGGCGACGACGTCGTCGTTGTACTTGTAGGCCAGAAGCGGATAGGAGACGCCTTGGTCCAGCAGATGGGGGGTGTTGGGCTCCCGCTCGATGACCAGGCGCTTGTTGTCCCGTCCGTTCAGGTTGTAGGAAAAGGGGAAGACCACCAGCTTGGAGTGGTTGACCCGCTCCACGTTGGTAAAGGGCTGGTGGTTCCAGATGCGGATGGCCGCCCGGAACATCCGCTGGAGCACAACCAGCAGGTCCGAAGGGCTGTCCCCCTCGAATTTCAAAAGTTCGCAGGTGGTGAGGTCGACGGTCAGTATGGTCTTGGTGGGCTTCGGCCCGATGAAGACGACGCCGTCTTCCGTCCACTTGATCCGCAGGCGGCTGCCCAGGTGAGAGACATCGCGCCTAGGCCGCCGGATCAGGTCCACGAAGGCGATGCCCTCGTCATGTTCCGTGTTCTGATATTCCCGGCGGCTGGCGAGAAATTCCACCGCGCTTTGTTCAAACAGGATATAGTTGTAATCCAATCGAGACGCCTCCTTTACTGCGCCGGTTCCTTCAGCTCATTTTCCCAATATGTTTTGGCTGCGCTTTTATCAAATTCAACACCAATTCGAATAAAGGCAAAGGAAAAGGATTGCATAAGCCATTCACGATAGGGGGGATGTATGAATTCTTCCGGAAAAATCATGTCATTAGGCTTTTCAAGAAAAAATATTTTTCCGTATTTTGTTCGCTCCTCTTCGGAAAGCTTGTCATAATCCATTTTTTGCTGTTCAATCATGGAGACAGTATGACGGTCAAAAAAGCCAATATCCTGAAAATTTACAATCAGACCGTCTTTGGCATCGTCAGGTTTTTGTTCGCTGGGGTCCGCATAAGAAATGCGGGGTAAAAAGAAATATTGTATTAAACTTCCATCTATAACTGATTTTATATTGCCAATAATCTTATTTTCCAGTTTAGCAAAGAGAGCCTCTACTTCTCTGTCTGTTTTTATTGAAAGATCGTATTCTTTCTTTGCGCCTTTCAGCCGCTGTAGTGCTTTCTGGGCCGTTTTGTCGGTTGATAAGGTAGAAAGGTCTTCTATAATTCCGTCCAAGTCAACTATGGCGGCGTTTTTGTATTCTGATAACCCAGGAACATTCTTCCCATAATCGTTAATCACGCTTTTAAGTTCTGAGAGTTGAGCTTGCGCCGCTGTATAGGCCAATCCCTCCGTCTTCATCCACGTCCGCACGTCCATGGCGGTCAGGTAGTAAAATTTTGACACCTTGCACTGGGCGATGTCACACTCTGCGGTGATGATGACCGCGCTGCACGGCGCGCCCCGATACTGCTCCGAGCGAAGGCCATGTATAATAGTACCCTGTTTAAACTTTCCGTAAACCATTCCACCACTCCGTTCTCTCTATATAAGTATGCGCTGCTGGATTTTTTTATTATACCAGCTCGGGTGGAAAATAACAAGCCCCTCCGCGTGAAAATCAGGGCCTGGGAGGATTTTCTCCCAGGCCCCTTGCGCGCCGTTTTCAAATGCCCCGCACCAGATTGGTGTAGCCCATCAGATATGCGTCCGCCTCGGCGGCGGCGGCCCGGCCCTCGGCAATGGCCCAGACCACCAGAGACGCTCCCCGGCGCATGTCCCCGGCGGCAAAGACCTTCTCCACATTGGTGGCAAAGCTCCCCTCCGGCGTGGAGACGGTATCCCCCGCTTCCACGCCGAAGGCCCGGCAGACCGCCGCGCCGCACCCGGCAAAGCCCGTGGCGGCAATCAGCAGCTGGCAGGGCAGGGTATCCCCCTCCGTGGTGGTCACGGCGGTGAGCCTGCCCTCCTCCGCCGTCAGGCCTTGAATCTGGACGCCGAAGCGCCGGGGGTCCTGCCCCAGGACGGCGGCGGCCTCCTCGTGGGCGTAATCCAGGGGGAGCCTGCCGTCCTGGAGATAGTCCTCTCTGGGGCGGCGGACCAGCTGGGTGACGGACTTGCAGCCCTCCCGCAGGGCGGTGGCCACGCAGTCGCCGGCGGTGTCGCCGGTGCCCACGATGACCACGTCCAGTCCCGCCGCCTCCGGGACGGCGGGGGACTCCTGGAAGCAGTGCCGCTCCACGGCGGCCTTGAGGTACTCCGTGCCGTAGTACACGCCGCTGAGACCGGCGGCGTCCGCCCCCAAGGGCCGGGGCCGCTCCGCGCCGCAGCAGAGAATCACGGCGTCATAGTCCGCCAGCAGCCGCCGGGCCGCGGCGGGGTCCGCGGCGTCCACGCCGGTGACAAAGCTGACGCCCTCCTCCGTCATCAGCTCAATCCGCCGCTGGACGATCTCCTTGGGCAGCTTCATGTTGGGGATGCCGTAGGTCAGCAGGCCGCCGCAGCGGGCCTCCCGCTCCACCACGGTGACGGAGTGGCCCCGGTGGTTCAGCTGGTCCGCCGCCGCCAGTCCCGCCGGGCCGGAGCCCACCACGCAGACCTTTTTCCCGGACCACTGGGGGGGCCGTCTCCGGCGGAGGGTGTGGTTGGCGAAGGCGTCCTCAATGACGCAGAGCTCGTTGTCCCGGATGGTGACGGCGCCGCCGTACCGGCCGCAGACGCAGGCGCCCTCGCAGGGGGCGGGGCAGACCCGGCCTGTGAACTCCGGGAAGTTGTTGGTCTTTAAAAGGCGGCTGAGGGCGTGGCCCCGGTTGCCGGAGAAGATCATGTCGTTCCACTCCGGAATGAGGTTGTGCAGGGGACAGCCGAAGGTCCGCCCCTCGTAGATCATGCCGCTCTGGCAGAAGGGGACGCCGCAGTTCATGCAGCGGGCACCCTGCTCCTCCCGGGCGCTGTCGGGGAGGGGGAGGTGAAACTCCTCCCAGTCCCGGACCCGCTCCTCCGGAGGCCGGACGGGAGCGCCGGCGCGGATGTACTCCAAAAATCCTGTGGTCTTTCCCATGTCTCGCGTCCTCCTCTCAGGCCCTGGTGTTGGCGTAAAACGCCTGGATTTCCGCCTGCTCCCGGCTCATGCCCTTCTCCTCGAACTGGGCGATGGAGCGGAGCATCCGGTCATAGTCTCTGGGTATGATGCGCTTGAAGCACGGCACGTAGGATTTGAACGCCGCCAGAATCTTCTTCCCCCGGGGGGACCCGGTGGCGGCCACGTGGGCCTCGATGAGGTCCCGGAGCTCCTGGATGTCATGGGGCTCCGTCAGGGTGTCCGTCAGCACCTGCTCCTTGTTCAGACGGAGATAGAGGTCGTGATTCTCGTCCAGCACGTAGACGATGCCGCCGGACATGCCCGCCGCGAAGTTCTTCCCCGTGGGGCCCAGGATGACCACCCGGCCGCCGGTCATGTACTCGCAGCCGTGGTCGCCCACGCCCTCCACCACCGCTGTGGCCCCGGAGTTGCGGACGCAGAACCGCTCGCCGGCCCGGCCGTTGATGAAGGCCGTGCCGGAGGTGGCGCCGTAGAGGGCCACGTTGCCCACGATGATGTTCTCGCCGGGGTCGAAGGGGCTGGCCTTGGGAGGATAGACCACGATTTTGCCGCCGGAGAGGCCCTTGCCCAGGCCGTCGTTGCAGTCGCCCTCCATGGTCAGGGTCAGACCCCGGGGGATGAAGGCCCCGAAGGACTGCCCGCCGCCGCCATGACAGTGGATGACATAGCTGTCCTCCGGCAGACCGCCGCCCAGCTGCCGGGTGATCTCGGAGCCGAAGAGGGTTCCAAAGGAGCGGTCCGTGGAGGTGACCGGAAGGTCCAGCGTCCCGGACTTTTTCGTCTTCAGGGTCCGGCCCATCTTCTCCAGCAGTACGCGCATGTCCGCCGTCCGCTCCAGGTGGAAGTCGAAGGCGGCGGCGGGGTCGAAGTGGGGGACATGCTCGCCGAAGGGGTTTTGCAGCAGCCCTTCCAGCGTCAGGGTCTCCGCCCGGTGGGTGACCAGATGCTCCCGGACCTGGAGCAGGTCCCCCCGGCCCACCAGCTCGTCCACGGTGCGCACGCCCAGGGCGGCCATGTGCTCCCGCAGCTCCTGGGCCACGAAGGTCATGAAGTTGACCACGTGCTCCGGCTTGCCGGCAAAGCGCTTGCGGAGCAGGGGATTCTGAGTGGCGATGCCGGCGGGGCAGGTGTCCAGATTGCACACCCGCATCATGCAGCAGCCCAGGGCCACCAGGGGGGCCGTGGCGAAGCCGAATTCCTCCGCCCCCAGCATGCAGGCGATGGCCACGTCCCGGCCGGTCATCAGCTTGCCGTCCGCCTCGATCAGCACCTGATGCCGCAGACCGTTTTGAATCAGGGTCTGGTGGGCCTCGGCCACGCCCAGCTCCCAGGGGAGGCCCGCGCCGTGAATGGAGCTGCGGGGGGCCGCGCCGGTGCCGCCGTCGTGTCCGGAGATGAGGACCACCTGGGCCCCGGCCTTGGCGACGCCGGCGGCGATGGTGCCCACCCCCGCCTCGCTGACCAGCTTGACGCTGATGCGGGCGTGACGGTTGGCGTTTTTCAGGTCGTAAATCAGCTGGGCCAGGTCCTCGATAGAGTAGATGTCGTGGTGGGGCGGCGGGGAGATGAGGGTGACGCCGGGAGTGGAGCAGCGGGTCTTGGCAATCCAGGGGTAGACCTTCTTCCCCGGGAGGTGTCCGCCCTCGCCGGGCTTGGCCCCCTGGGCCATTTTGATCTGAATCTCCTGGGCGCTGTTCAGATATTCGCTGGTGACGCCGAAGCGGCCGGAGGCCACCTGCTTGATGGCGGAGCAGCGCTGGTCGTGGAGACGCTCCCGGGCCTCGCCGCCCTCGCCGGAGTTGGACTTGCCCCCGATACGGTTCATGGCGACGGCCATGCACTCGTGGGCCTCCTGCGAGATGGAGCCATAGCTCATGGCCCCGGTTTTGAAGCGCCGGACAATGGACTCCACCGGCTCCACCTCCTCCAGGGGGACGCCGCCGTCCTTGCCGCAGCGGAAGTCCAGCAGGCCCCGGAGGGTGTGGGGCTTGTCGGCGAAGTCCACCAGGGCGGAGTACTGCTTGAAGACGGAGTAGTCCCCCTCTTGGACCGCCTTTTGGAGCAGGAGGATGGTCCGGGGGCTGTACATGTGGTCCTCCTTGTCGGGGCCGGAGCGGAGCTTATGGCCCCCCAGGGAGTCCAGCGTGGCGTCATAGCCCAGGCCCAGGGGGTCGAAGGCCTGGTTGTGGTTCCACTCCACGCCCTCGCCGATCTCCTCCAGCCCGATGCCGCCCACCCGGCTGACGGTGTTGGTGAAGTACTTGTCCACCACCTCTTTGCGGATGCCCAGGCACTCGAAGATCTGGGCGGACTGATAGGACTGGATGGTGGAGATGCCCATTTTGGAGGCGATCTTCACTATGCCGTGGAGGATGGCGTTGTTGTAGTCGCTGACGGCGGCGCCGGGGTCCTTGTCCAGCATTCCCAGGGCGATCAGCTCCTCCACGCACTCCTGGGCCAGATAGGGGTTGATGGCCTGGGCGCCGTAGCCCAGCAGCGCGGCGAAGTGATGGACGTCCCGGGGCTCGGCGCTCTCCAGAATGACGGAGACGGCGGTGCGCTTTTTCGTTCGGACCAGATGCTGCTCCAGGGCGCTGACCGCCAGCAGGGAGGGGATGGCCATATGGTTCTCGTCCACGCCCCGGTCGGAGAGAATCAGGATGTTGGCCCCGTGCTTATAGGCCCGGTCCACGTTGACAAAGAGCCGGTCCAGGGCGTGCTCCAGGGGCATGGACTTGTAGTACAGCAGGGAGATGGTCTCCACCTGGAAGCCGGGGCGGTCCATGTAGCGGATTTTCATCAGGTCCACGGAGGTGAGAATGGGGTTGTGGATTTGCAGCACGGCGCAGTTCTCCGCCCGCTCCTGAAGGAGGTTGCCGCCGGTGCCCACATAGACCGTGGTGTCCGTGACCACCTCTTCCCGGATGGCGTCCATGGGCGGGTTTGTCACCTGGGCGAAGAGCTGCTTGAAATAGTTGAAAAGGGGCTGGCGCCGCTCGCTGAGGACGGCGAGGGGCGTGTCCACCCCCATGGCGGAGGTGGGTTCGGCGCCGTCTCTGGCCATGGGGAGGATGGACTCCTTGATGTCCTCGTAGGTATAGCCGAAGGCCTTGTACAGCCGGTCCCGCAGGGCCTGGGGGTGGGTCTCCACCCGCTTGTTGGGGATGGGCAGGTCCCGGAGGTAGACCAGGTGCCGGTCCAGCCACTCGCCGTAGGGCTGGCGGAGGGCATAGCGGCGCTTGAGCCCGGCGTCGTCCACCAGGCGGCCCTCCCGCAGGTCCGCCAGCAGCATTTTCCCCGGCTGGAGGCGGGACTTCTTCACGATCTCCTCCGGCGGGATGTCCAGCACCCCCACTTCGGAGGACAAAATCAGCCTCTGGTCCCGGGTAAGATACCACCGGCAGGGCCGCAGGCCGTTCCGGTCCAGCACCGCGCCCACGGTGTCCCCGTCGGAGAAGACGATGGCGGCGGGACCGTCCCAGGGCTCCATCATGGTGGCGTAGTAGTGGTAGAAATCCCGCTTCTCCCGCTCCATCCGCTTGTCGCCCGCCCAGGGCTCCGGAATGCACAGCATCACCGCCTGGGGCAGCTCCACGCCGTTCATCATCAGAAACTCCAGGGTGTTGTCCAGCATGGAGGAGTCGGACCCGCTCTGGTCCACCACCGGGAGAACCTTGTCCATGTCCTCCTCCATGATGGGGGAGGACATGGTCTCTTCCCGGGCGAGCATCCGGTCCACGTTGCCCCGGATGGTGTTGATCTCCCCGTTGTGGAGGATGCAGCGGTTGGGGTGGGCCCGCTCCCAGGAGGGATTGGTGTTGGTGGAAAAGCGGGAGTGGACCAGGGCGATGGCGCTCTCGCAGTCCGGGTCGGTCAGGTCGGCGTAGAACCGCCGGAGCTGCCCCACCAGGAACATGCCCTTGTAGACGATGGTCCGGCTGGAGAAGGAGGGAACGTAGGTGTTGACGCTGGACTGCTCGAAGACCCGGCGGGCCACGTACAGCTTCCGGTCAAAATCCAGGCCCCGGGGGCAGTCCTCCGGACGGCGGACGAAGCACTGGTAGATCCGGGGCATGCAGCTGCGGGCCTTCTCCCCCAGGATTTCCGGGTGAATGGGCACCGCCCGCCAGCCCAGAAACTGCATGCCCTCCTTGGCGACGATGATCTCCAGCATTTTCATGGCCTGGGCCCGCTTGAGGCTGTCCTCCGGAAAGAAGCACATGCCCACGCCGTAGTCCCGCTCCTCCCCCAGGGAGACGCTTTCGGCGGCGGCGGCCTTGACCATGAGCTTGTGGGGAATTTGCAGCAGCAGGCCCACGCCGTCTCCGGTCTCTCCGGCGGCGTCCTTTCCGGCCCGGTGCTCCAGCTTCTCCACGATCTTCAGCGCGTCGTCCACCGTGCGGTAGGTCTTCCGGCCCCCCAGGTCCACCACGGCGCCGATGCCGCAGGCGTCATGCTCGAAACGGGGATCGTACAATGGTGAGGTGGTAAACATGAAAATCTCCCCTTTATCACTTTAACGCAGAAAATAAATGAAGTTAAAAACAGGAGAGCCTCCGCCCGCGAGGGGGACGCTGCTCTCCCTGTAGGGTGATTATACGAGAGGAAAAGCCGCCCTGTCAACGGTTTTTCCGCTGGAAGCGGGACCTTCCCCCGGATTTCAGAGACTGCGCCAAAAGCGGAATCCCCGCTGGGGAGACCTTTGTGCAATTTCCCTACGGCGCACGAATGTTTTTCTGCGGAGAACAATTTGCCGGCGGCGGACGAGGGGGCCGCGCAGAAGGGGGTTGATTTTCAAAACGGATTGCCTTATGATAAGACCATCTCCGGTAAGAGCCGGGGGACAGGCAGAGTAGGGACGCGCGTGTAAAAGTGCCGGAGAGACGGGGAGTTGCTTTCCGGACGAAGGGAGAAATCCCGCAGTGCGCGCCCCGCATCCCGCTGCCGCATACGGGAACGGGCTTCCTCTGTGCGGCATACTGCCGCATTCAAAAAGAGGAGGTTTTTTTATGCCCGGAACAAATGTGAAACGTGTGAGAAGACTGTGCTGCGCCGCCATGCTGGCGGCCATGTACCTGCCCCTGTCGCTCTATGCGGCGGTGCAGGTGGGGAATGTGCGGATTTCCTTCGGCTCGCTGCCGGTGGTGGTGGCCGCGCTGCTCTTCGGCCCGCTGGACGCGGTGGTCGTGGCGATGGTGGGGGAGTTTTTTAAGCAGATTTTGACCTTCGGCGTCACCTACACCACGGCGCTGTACCTGATTCCCCCGGCGCTGCGGGGCCTGGTGGTGGGCGCCGGGGCGCTGCTGCTGCGCAAACGGGGCCAGCGCCTGGAGGAGCGGCGGACGCTGTGCTATGGCGTCTGCGTCCTGGCGGCGGTCCACACCACCGTGGGCAACACCCTGGTGAACTGGCTGGACAGCGTGCTGATGGGCTACTACTTTCCCGGCTTGATTCTGGGGGACTTGGTCTGGCGGCTTGCCGTGGGAATGCTCAACGCCGTGCTCATGGCCGCCCTGGCCATTCCTCTGGTGCAGGCCCTCCGGCGGCGGAGCGCCGCCTGGAATTTCTAAAGGAGGCGAGGGCATGACAGGAGAAGAGGCGGAGGCCTATATCCACTCCTTCGGCTGGGAGTCCCGCGCCCCGGGACTGGGCCGCATCCGGGAGCTGCTCCGCCGCCTGGGGGACCCCCAGAAGGGACAGAGAATTCTCCACGTAGCGGGCACCAACGGCAAGGGCAGCGTCTGCGCGTGTCTTGCCTCCATACTGGAGGCGGCGGGATACCGGACGGGGCTGAACACCTCGCCCCACCTGGAGCGCTTTAGCGAGCGCATCCGGGCCGGCGGAAGGGAGATTTCCGGGGAAGACCTGGGGGCGGTGACGGAGCGGGTCCGTTCCGCCGCCGGGGCCATGGGGGAGCACCCCACGGAATTCGAGCTGATCACCGCCGCCGCGTTTTTGTACTTCCAGCGGATGGACTGCGACGTCCTCGTGCTGGAAACCGGCCTGGGCGGGGCGCTGGACGCCTCCAACGTCATTGACGCCCCGGAGCTGGCGGTGCTCACCGCCATGGGCATGGACCACGCCGCCATTCTGGGCCCCTCCCTCCGGGAGATCGCCGCCGCCAAGGCTGGCATCATCAAGCCGGGGACCGAGGTGGTCAGCCGGGGAGGCTGCCCCGAGGCGGACGCGGTTTTCCGCCGGGTCTGCCGGGAACAGGGGGTAAGGCTCACGGAGCTGGACCTGGACCGGCTGACCCTCCGGCGTCTGAGCCTGGAGGGAGCGGTTTTCGACTTCGCCCCCTGGGAGGGACTGACGGTTCCCCTGGCGGGAGCGTATCAGGCGGAAAACGCCGCCCTGGCCCTGACGGCGGTGGAGCGCCTGCGGGAAAAGGGCTGGCGCATTCCGGAGGAGGCGGTCCGCCGGGGGCTGGCCGCCGTCCGCTGGCCCGGGCGCTTCGAGGTGCTGGGCCGGGACCCCGTCTTCCTGCTGGACGGCGCCCACAACGCCCACGGAATGCGGGCGGCGGCGGAGAGCCTGCGCCGCCTCCTCCCGGGCAAAAAAATTACCTTGCTTCTGGGTATCCTGGCGGACAAGGACGCCGGGGATATGCTGGACCTGCTGGTCCCCCTGGCGGAGCGGGTGTTCGTTCTCCGGCCGGACAGCCCCAGGGCTATGGCCCCGGAGACGCTGTGCGCCCTGCTGGCGGAGCGGGGGGCGGAGGCCCGGCCCTGCGCCGGTGTGGAAGCGGGGATCGAGGCCGCTCTGGCGGCGGCGGGACGGGACGGGACGGTCTGCGCCCTGGGGTCTTTGTATCTCTGCGGCGAGGTCCGCCGGGCGTTCTTTCAAAATTTCTCTTCCCCCGGCGGCTTGACAAGCCGGGAAGATGCCTTTATGATAAGAAAGAATTGACAGACCGCGCGGTCCGCTGGGAAACGGGATTTCTCTTCGGCCGCCGGAGAAGGGGAGGAGACCAGTTATGGAAATGATTACCAGCCGAAGCAACTCCCTCTGCGTGCATTTCCGGAAGCTGGCCTCCTCCCGTTCTTATCGAGAAGAAACGGGAGAATTTTTGTGCGACAGCCCCAAACTCCTCCGGGAGGCGGCGCAGTGGAGCGCGCCGGTCACCGCGCTGTTGTACACGGAGGGGGCGGAGCTGCCGCCTCTTCCCGGCGGCGTCCGGGCGGCGAGGGTCAGCGAGGGCGTCATGCGCTCCGTCAGCCCCATGGAGACCCCCCAGGGGGTGGTGTTTTCCTGCGCCTTTGCGCCCCGGGGCCTGCCGGAGCGGCTGGAGGAGGCCGGACGTCCCCGGTTTCTGGTGCTGGACGGCGTCCAGGACCCCGGGAACGTGGGAACCATCCTCCGGACGGCGGACGCCTTCGGTTCCGCGGTGATTCTGCTTCCCGGCTGCGCCGACCTCTATAATCCCAAGACCGTCCGGGCGGGAATGGGCGTGCATTTCCGCTCCGCCGTGTACCGTTGCGCCCTTCCGGAGCTGGCGGCGCGCCTGAGGGAGGCGAACCTGCCCCTTTACGGCGCGGCTTTGCGGGAGGATACGGCGGACGTCCGGGAGGTGGACCTGCGCCGCTGCGCCGTGGCCGTGGGCAGCGAGGGCCGGGGCCTCTCGGCGGAGGTGCTGGCGGCCTGTGACCGGACGGTCCGGATTCCCATGGAGGCGCGCTGCGAGTCCTTGAACGCGGCTTCCGCCGCGTCGGTGCTGCTGTGGGAGGCGGCCCGGCAAACAATTTCAATTTAACGCTTGCAATTGTACGCCGTTTCATATAGTATAAAGAACCTTAAGAGCCCTGGGGGGAAGGAGGGGACGGGAGATGCTGAAATACTGGGTTTGGCTGGCGGAGCTGCCGGGAGTGCAAAACCAGGCGCGGCTGGCCCTTCTGCGGCACTTCGGGTCGCCGGAGGACATCTTTTTCGCCGACCGGGAGGAGCTGCTTCTGGCCGAGGACGTGCCCCCGGCGCAGGCGGAACGGGCGCTGAACCGGGACCTGTCCGCCGCGAACCGCATTCTGGCGGACTGCCAGCGGCTGGGCCAGCGCATTTTGACCATTCAGGACGCGGAGTATCCCCAGCGGCTTCGGAATATCTATGATCCGCCGGTGCTGCTGTACGTCCGGGGCCGCCTGCCTGCCTTTGACGAGGAGGCCGCCGTGGCCGTGGTGGGCACCCGGGAGTGCACGCCTTACGGCAGGGCCTGTGCCGAGCGGCTGGGCTGGGGTCTGGCCTCCGGCGGCGCGCTGGTGGTGACGGGCCTTGCCAAGGGCGTGGACGCCTCCGCCGCCCGGGGAGCCCTCCGGGCGGGGGGAGCCGTGGTGGGCGTGACGGGCAACGGATTGGACGTTTATTATCCATATGAGAACCGGGAGCTGTACGACGATGTGGCCGCCGCAGGGGCGCTGCTCTCCGAGTATCCGCCGGGCACGGAGGCGGACGGCTGGCATTTCCCGGTGCGCAACCGGATTTTGTCCGGCCTCAGCGTGGCGGCGCTGGTGGTGGAGGCTCCGGAGAGAAGCGGGGCGCTGATTACCGCCCGTCTGGCCCTGGAGCAGGGGCGGGACGTCTACGCCGTTCCCGGGCCCATCGACGCGCCGGACAGCGTGGGCTGCAACCGCCTGATTCGGGACGGCGCGGGACTGGCGGCGGAGGCCGGGGACATTCTGCGGGACTACAAGGCCCGCTTCCCGGATAAACTCCGCATCCGGGAAGCGGCCTGGACCCCCGCGCCCGGCCGGCGGCGGACTCCGCCCCTGTCCGAGCCGGCGGCCCCGGAGCCGGAGGACGCCGGCCCGGAGAAGCCGGAGGCGCCGCCTCCGGTCAGTCCCTCCGGCCTCACGGACGACCAGATAGCGCTTTTGCGGATTCTGGACCCGGAGAAGCCGGCGCAGGTGGACGATTTGATTGCGGATACCGGCGTGCCCGCCCGGCGGGTCTCGTCGGCGCTGACCATGCTGGAGATTGACGGCATGGTCTGCCAGCACAGCGGAAAGCGGTACACCCGGACCGTGACGCTGGCGGAATAACCCCCTCCCGCGGGGCGGGAGACACACGGAGGTAGCTATGGCAAAGCAGTATCTGGTCATCGTGGAATCCCCGGCGAAGGCCAAGACCATCGGAAAGTATCTGGGGAAGGAGTACACCGTCAAGGCCTGCATGGGCCACCTGCGGGACCTGCCCAAGAGCAAGCTGGGCGTGGACCCGGAGCAGGATTTTGAGCCGGTCTATCAGCCCATCAAGGGCAAGGAAGATATCATCAAAGACCTGAAAAAGTCCGCCAAGACGGCGGACACCGTCTATCTCGCCACCGACCCGGACCGGGAGGGCGAGGCCATCTCCTGGCATCTCAAGCAGCTTCTGGGCCTTACGGACGAGAAGACGCGGCGGGTGACCTTCAACGAGATCACCAAAAAGGTGGTGCAGGAGAGCATCCAGTCTCCCCGGGGCATCGACCAGAATCTGGTGGATGCCCAGCAGGCCCGCCGTATTCTGGACCGGCTGGTGGGTTATGAGCTCAGCCCCCTCCTGTGGAAGAAAATCCGCCGGGGCCTCTCCGCCGGACGGGTCCAGTCCGTGGCCACCCGGATGGTGGACGACCGGGAGCGGGAGATCGAGGCGTTCCAGCCCGAGGAATACTGGACATTGGACGCGGGCCTTCTGGGCCGGAACCGGCCCTTCACCGCCCGCTATCACGGGAAGGACGGCAAGAAGGCGGAGCTGAAGAGCCAGGCCGAGGTGGACGCCGTCATCCATGAGACGGAAAACGCCGCCTTCTCGGTGAAGAACGTGAAGCGCACCGACAAACAGCGCAGTCCCTCGCCGCCCTTCACCACCTCCACCATGCAGCAGGAGGCCTCCCGCAAGCTGAGCATGACCCCCCGGCGGACCATGGCCATCGCCCAGCAGCTCTACGAGGGCGTGGATATCGCCGGGGAGGGCACCGTGGGTCTTATCACCTATATGCGGACCGACTCTCTGCGCCTTTCCGAGGAGGCGCTGGCGGACGCCAAGGAGTTCATCGTAGGCCGCTACGGCGGCGACTATGCCAAGACGAACCGCTATAAGGCCAAGGCCAACGCCCAGGACGCGCACGAGGCCATCCGCCCCAGCAACGTCCGCTGGACGCCGGAGGACCTGAAGGCGGACCTCACCGGAGAGCAGTACCGGCTCTACCGCCTGATCTGGAGCCGGTTTGTGGCCTGCCAGATGTCCAACGCCGTGTATGACAGCGTCTCCGTGGAGATTGAGGCGGCGGGGCACGACTTCCGGGCCAGCTCCTCCAGCCTGAAATTCTCCGGCTATACCGCCGTCTATGAAGAGGGCAAGGACGAGGAGAAGGAGGAAAAGGAGTCCCCCCTGCCGGAGCTTCAGGAGGGGGACGCCCTGGAGCTGAAGAGCTTCGCCCCGAACCAGCATTTCACCCAGCCCCCCGCCCGGTACACGGACGCCTCCCTCATCCGGGCCATGGAGGAGCAGGGCATCGGCCGTCCCTCCACTTACGCGCCCACGGTGTCCACGATTCTGGACCGGGCCTATGTGGAGAAGGAGGGCAAGTATTTAAAGATCACCAACCTGGGCCGGGTGGTGACGGAGCTGATGAAGGACAAATTCACCGACATCGCGGACCTCCAGTTCACCGCCCACATGGAGGAGAAGCTGGACTCCGTGGAGGGGGGCAGCATTCCCTGGAAGGGGGTCCTCCGGGACTTCTATGGGGATTTTGACAAGAACCTCAAGCAGGCGGAGCAGGACCTGGAGGGCGTGCGCATTAAGGTGCCCGACGAGGTCTCCAGCGAGATCTGCCCGGAGTGCGGGCGGAATCTGGTGGTGAAGACAGGACGCTTCGGCCGCTTCCTGGCCTGCCCCGGGTTCCCGGAGTGCAGCTTCACCATGCCCCTGGTGGTGGAGATGCCGGGCCGCTGCCCCAAGTGCGGCGGGCGGCTGATGAAGCGCACGGGGAAGAGCAAGAAGAGCGGCAAGCAGTACACCTACTACTGCTGTGAGCATTCGACCAGCAAAAACGAGGCGGAGAAGTGCGACTTCATGACCTGGGACGTGCCGGTGAAGGACGACTGCCCGCTGTGCGGCCATACCCTCTTCAAGAAGGCGGGCCGGGGCGCGAGGAAGCCCTTCTGCATCAACCCGGAGTGCGCCAACTTCCTGCCGGAGGAGAAGCGGGGCTATCCCAAGTACACCAAGAAGGCGGACGGGGAGCCGGAGCCCGAGGCGGCGGAGGAGTCCGCCGGGCAGGAGCCCGCCGGGAAGAAGGAGGCGGCGAAGACCGCCAAGGTGTCCGCCGGGAAGAAGACAGCGGCGAAGACCGCCAAGGCGGCTTCCACGAAGAAGACCACAGCGAAAACCGCCGCCAAGAAGACCACGACGGCCAAGAAGACCGCCGCCAAGAAAGCGGCGGCGAAGAAGACCGAGACGCCGGAGGGCTAAGAAAGCTCTCTGGCGGCGGCAAAGGCGGCCTGGAACATGGCCTCTTTATCCAGGTTGACCCGGAGGGCCATCGGCAGGCTGCCGTCTATCTGCCAAGGCAGGAGCCATCCGGCATCCCAGCCGCAAAAACTGCCAGGGCAGCGGCAGCGGAAAGAGGAGAAAGTCGATTCGGCGCCCGCCAAACCCCCCGCCCGCACCGAGCCGCGGGCAGGGACATGCGTACCCGAAAACCAGTCCCCAGGCGCGCCCCCGTCCCACGTTTGAAAACGTCTTTTTCTCTTTTGGACCGTGCACGGCCCGTTTTCTCTTTTTCTGCGTATCAGAAAAAGAGAAAACGGGGGGTGCAAAGGACCAGCTATCTTCATAGCTGAATCCCCCCGCCCGCCAGGGCGAGCCAAAACTCCCCCCACGGAGGTACCCCATGAACATAACGGTTATCGGCGCCGGCCTCGCCGGCAGCGAATGCGCCTGGCAGCTGGCCAAGCGCGGCGTCCAGGTGACGCTTCGGGAGATGAAGCCGGAAAAAAAGACCCCCGCCCACGAGACGGAGTACTTCGCGGAGCTCTGCTGTTCCAACTCCCTCCGAAGCGACCAGCTGGAAAACGCCGTCGGCCTTTTGAAAGAGGAGCTCCGCCGTCTGGACTCCCTGATCCTCTCCTGCGCCGACGCCACCCGGGTGGAGGCCGGCGGGGCCCTGGCGGTGGACCGCCACGGCTTCGCCGCGCTGGTGACGGAGAGGGTGCGGAACCACCCCAACATCACCGTGGTCCCCGGCGAGGTCACGGACCTTCCGGAGGGCGAGGTGGTCGTTGCCTCCGGCCCCCTGACCTCCGACGCGCTGGCGGCGCGCCTCCAGGCCCTGCTGGGGGACGATTCCGCCCTCCATTTCTACGACGCGGCGGCCCCCCTGGTCTCCGCCGAGAGCATCGACATGGAGCGGGCCTGGATGGGCTCCCGCTATGACCGGGGCACGGCGGACTATATCAACTGTCCCATGGACGAGGCGGAGTACGACGCCTTCTGGCGGGCCCTCACCACCGCCCAGGAGGCGGAGGTTCACGGCTTTGAGGACAAGAAGGTCTTCGAGGGCTGCATGCCGGTGGAGGTCATGGCCCGCCGGGGACGGGAAACCCTTTGCTACGGTCCGCTGAAGCCCCGGGGCCTGACGGACCCCCGGACGGGGAAGGAGCCCTACGCCGTGGTCCAGCTCCGGCGGGACAACCGGGAGGGCAGCGTCTATAACCTGGTGGGCTTTCAGACCCACCTCCGCTTCCCGGAGCAGCGGCGGGTGTTCTCCATGATTCCCGCCCTTCATGCCGCGGAGTTTTTGCGCTATGGCGTGATGCACCGGAACACCTTCCTGAACTCCCCCCGGTTGCTGGACCGCTATTACCGGCTGAAGGCGGAACCCCGCGTCTCCTTCGCCGGGCAGATGACCGGGGTGGAGGGCTATGTGGAGTCCGCCGCCAGCGGCTTCCTGGCGGGCGTGGAGACGGCCCGGCGGCTGCGG
This sequence comes from uncultured Oscillibacter sp., assembly GCF_910579365.1. Lineage (GTDB taxonomy): Bacteria > Bacillota > Clostridia > Oscillospirales > Oscillospiraceae > Oscillibacter. Next base: position 2,205 of record NZ_CAJTUX010000044.1, on the reverse strand, counting down.
GGTCTGCCCCCGGCGGACTTCCCCCAGGAGACCGCCGTGGGCGCGCTGGCGCTGTATATCTCCAACCCGTCCGTCACGGCGTTCCAGCCCATGAATATCAACTTCGGCATCATGCCCCCGCTGGACCGCCGGGTCCGGGGGAAGCGGAACAAGAACGCGGAGCTGTCCCGGCGGTCCCTGGAGATCATCGAGGGGCTGCGGGATACCGTATTGGAGTAAACGCGAGAGAAACAAACGCAAGGGAGGGCCAAGCATGAAGATCATTGTGGACGCCATGGGCGGCGACAACGCCCCTCTGGCCGTCGTCCAGGGGGCGCTGGAGGCCCACAGGGAGTGCGGCACGGACGTGATCCTGGTGGGCCGGATGGCGGATATCCTGAAGGCCGTGGAGCAGTGCGGGGAGAAGAATCTGCCCGCCGGGGTGGAACTCCGGGACGCCACGGAGGTGGTGGAGATTGCCGACGACCCCGCCACCGCTTTCAAGAGGAAAAAGGACTCCTCCCTGACGGTGGGCCTGCGGCTGCTGAAGGACGGGGAGGGGGACGCCTTCGTCTCCGCCGGGTCCACCGGGGCGCTGCTGGCGGGGGCGACCCTGGTGGTCAAGCGCATCCGGGGCATCCGCCGGGCGGCCATGGGGCCGGTGCTGCCTACGGCGGAGGGGCGGATGCTCCTGTGCGACTGCGGGGCCAACGCGGAGTGTACGCCGGAGTACCTGCTCCAGTTCGCCTACCTGGGGAATTACTACGCCAAGCGGGTGCTGGGGATCGAGCGGCCCCGAGTTGCCCTTTTGAACATCGGCGCCGAGGCGGAGAAGGGGGACCCCCTCCGCCAGGAGACCCACGCGCTGCTGGCAGAGGCCGGGGCGGCGGGGCGGCTCCGCTTTGTGGGAAATCTGGAGGCCGGGGACGCCATGCTGGGCGGGGCCGATGTGCTGGTAGCCGACGGCTTCACCGGAAACGTCATGCTGAAATCCCTGGAGGGCACCGGGAAGTTCCTCTTGAAGGAGCTGAAAAAGGTCTTCCTCTCCAGCGCCAGGACGAAGATCGCGGCGGGCCTGGTGAAGGGAGACCTGGCGGCGATGAAAAAGCTGCTGGACCCCAGCGAGGTGGGGGGCACGCCCTTCCTGGGAATTTCCAAGCCCGTCATCAAGGCCCACGGCTCCTCGGACGCCCGGGCCATCCGCAACGCCATCCTCCGGGCGGAGGAATACGCCGCCAGCGGCTTCATCGCCGACGTCCAGGAGAACATCGAACAGATGAAAGTGGGCGGAGACCGGCAAAATTTGCCGGATGCCCCTTGACAGCAGCGCGGCTCTTGCCGTATGATAAGCTTCATGAAAGGCCGATCGCGCTGAAATCAGTCAAGTCTTTAAGGAGTGAAACAGCAATGTCAAACGAAGAAATTCTGAAAGTGCTGCGGGAGCTGGTGGCGGAGCAGTTTGCCAAGGAGCCGGAGGACATCACCATGGACACCTCCTTCGAAGGGGACCTGGGCGCAGATTCCGTGGACCTGGTGGAACTGGTCATGGCCATGGAAGAGGAATTCGAAGTGGGCGAAATTGAAGAGGAAGAGCTGAGCTCTTTGAAGACCGTGGGCGACGCGGTGAACTATCTTGCCGGCAAGCTGAATAAATAAAGCGAGTAAAGGCGCTTTTGAGGCGGGGGACCGTTATGCAGGAACTGGAGAAACAACTGAATTACATCTTTCGGAACCCGGCCCTGCTGGAGGAGGCCCTGCGCCACAGCTCTTATGCCAACGAGCACCGGACGGACCGGCTCTCCAGCAACGAACGGCTGGAGTTTCTGGGGGACTCCGTTCTGGGCTTTGTGACGGCGGAATTTCTCTTCACCCAGCATCCGGACCTGCCGGAGGGGGACCTGACCCGCATTCGGGCGGCCCTGGTCTGCGAGCAGAGCCTGTACGAGGTGGCCCGGAAATTGAATCTGGGAGCCTATTTGAAGCTGGGCCGGGGCGAGGAGTCCGGCGGAGGCCGGACCCGGACATCCATCCTGGCCGACGCCACGGAGGCGGTGTTTGCGGCGGTGTACCTGGACGGGGGTATCGCCGCCGCCTCGGAGCTGATTCACCGCTGCCTTCTGGAGGCCGAGCGGGAAGAGGTGGTGGAGGAACGCCGCCGGGATTACAAGACCGCCCTCCAGGAGCTGGTCCAGCGTCAGGCGGATCAGGTGCTGACCTACCGCATGG
>NZ_CAJTUX010000043.1 GCF_910579365.1 uncultured Oscillibacter sp. | reverse complement strand
TGGCAGTCTTTGCGGCGGATTTGGCCGCAGTTTTCTGCGTCTTCTTGGCAGATTCTTCTTTTGCAGGGGCGGGTTCTTCGACCGGGGCGGGCGTCTCGGCGGGGACGGCTTCCTCCACGGGGGCGGGCGTCTCGGCGGGGGCGGGTTCCTCAGCCGGAGCGGGCGTCTCGGCGGGGGCGGGTTCCTCAGCCGGAGCGGGCGTCTCGGCGGGGACGGCTTCCTCAGCCGGAGCGGACGTCTCGGCGGGGACGGCTTCCTCAGCCGGGGCGGGCGTTTCGATCTGGGTGGTTTCCTCGACCGAAGCAGGCTCCTCCGCAGAAACGGGCTCCGCTGCTGGAGCGGTCTCCTTGACAGCGGGAGCGGCTTCCGCAACAGGGGATTCCGCCGCCCGGAGGGTGTCGGTGGGAATGGGCCAGGTCTGGCCGGTAATCGTGGCGTAAATGCGCAGATACTCTCTGGCGCTGCGGGCCCAGCTGAAGTCGCCGGCCATGGCCCGCTGGCGCAGGCGGGTGAAGACATCGGGATAGTCCTTGTAAAGATACACGGCCTCCCGAATCACGTGGAGCATGTCGCCGCTGGAGTAGTTGGTGAAGCTGAAGCCATTTCCGGCGTCCCTCCAGGACTCGCAGGGCTGGACGGTATCCTTCAGGCCGCCGGTTTCCCGGACGATGGGCACCGTGCCGTAACGCATGGCGATCATCTGGCTCAGGCCGCAGGGCTCGCTCTTGGAGGGCATCAGGAACAGGTCCGCGCCGGCGTAAATGGCCATGGACAGGTCCTCGTTATAATCCATGCGGACAGACATACGGCCGGGATACTGCTGAGCGGCCCAGTGGAAGAACTCCTCATACCGCTGGTCGCCCGTACCAAGAACCACCAGCTGTATCGGAAGCTCCATCATATCATGAAGCACTTCGCAAATCAAGTCCAAACCCTTGTGGGAGACCAAACGGCTCACCATGGCCATGATGGGGGAGTGGGCCTCCTCCCGCAGGCCCACCATCCGCTGGAGCTCAGCCTTGCAGACATCCTTGCCGCTCATGTCCTCGGGAGAGAAGTTTTTCAAAATCCGGCTGTCGGTTCTGGGGTCGTACAGCTTCATGTCGATGCCGTTCAGCACGCCGGAGAGCTTGTTGGAGCACTGGCGCATGATGCCCTCCATCCGGTGGGCGAAGTAGGGCATTTTCAGCTCGTTGGCATAGGTGGGGGAAACGGCGTTGACAGCGTCCGCGCAGAGAATGGCGCCCTTGAGGAGGTTGGCGTCGCCGTCCATCAGCAGCGTGCCGTCCTTGGCCCAGCCGGCGTCCAGACCGAAGAGGTCGCCCAGAACATAGGGATTGTAGCGGCCTTGATACTCAATGTTATGGATGGTGACCACTGTCTTGATGGAGCGGTAGCGGTCCTCCCGGACGCCGTCGTCCTTCAGGTAGATGGGAACCAGAGCGGACTGCCAGTCGTTGCAGTGGACCACCTCGGGCCAGAACTTGAAGTGATCCAGCATCCGCACCACGGCCCGGGAGAAGAAGGCGAAGCGCTCGCCGTCGTCCGTCTGACCGTAGAGAGTGCCGCGGTTGAAGTATTGCTCGTTGTCCAGGAAGTACCAGGTCACGCCGTCTTTTTCCAGGGAGAAGAGGCCGCAGTAGCTGTGCCGCCAAGCCAGATCCACGTAGTCGTAACACTCAAATTTCAGCTGGCTTCCAAAACGGTCCCGCACCCGCTCGTAGAGAGGAAGAACCACGGCCACCTCGGCGCCCTGCTCCGCCAGGGCGGGGGGCAGGGAACCTGCCACATCGGCGAGGCCTCCGGTTTTGCAGAAGGGGACCGCTTCGCTGGTCACATACAAAATTTTCATACACAACTCCTTTTCATTCCATCCCGTCCCGGCCCGCCGGTCCGGAAGGGAAAATCCGGAAATTCCGCCGTCCGAAGGATGCGCGGAACGCTTCCATATAATCAGGGTGAAAGGGGGACACTGTCCCCCTCCCACACGTGATTGCCTTAAATCTTGCTGCCCTTAGCCAGAACAATGGGATAGGTGGCGTGGCCCATCAGGGTCCGCCCTTGCAGGATTTCCACGTCCTTGTCGGCGATGATATAGCTCAGCTGCGCGTCCCGGCGGACAACGGAATCCTTGAAGATCACACAGTTGCGCACCACCGCGCCGGCCTCCACCGTGACGCCGGGGAACAGAATGGAGTTCTCCACCACGCCCTCAATGGAGCAGCCGTCGCCAAAGAGCGAGTTGACGCATTTGCCGCCTGTGCCCACATAGGTGGAGCTGAGGTCCGCGTTTTTGGCACGGACGGGGCGCTGGGCGCAGAAGAGGTCCGCCCGAATGGCGGGGTCCAGCAGCTGCATGCTGCGGTCATAATACTCCTGGACGGAACGAATCTGGGCGGCGTAGCCTTTCCAGATGTAGCTTTGAAGCTTCAGCTCGCTCTTCCTGGCCTGAAGCACGTCGCCCCGCCAGCTGAGCTGGTCCTTGGAGGCGCAGTCGTCCACCAGTTCCAGAAGCAGCTTTTTGGAGACGATATAGGTACCCAGTCCCCGGAGTCCCCGGGGAGTGTGGGGGCTGATGAAAACCTCGCTGATCCGGCCGCCCTCTCCCACCTGGAAGTAGGTGCCGTCCTCTGTCATGAAGCTGTCGTTGGCGCAGACCACGGTGATGTCCGCGCCGGACTTCAGGTGGTTCTCATATACGTCGCTCAAAGGAAGATTGGCCACCAGATCGCCGTCCATCATGACCACATGGTCCTGACGGATATCCTCCAGATAAGTCCGCACGGCGGCCAGAGCCTCAATGTGGCCCCGGTAAGGCATGGCGCCCCACTCGCCCTTATAGTTGAAGGGAGGCAGCAGCCGGAGGCCGCCCCGCTTGCGGCTCAGGTCCCAGTCCTTGCCGGTGCCCAGATGGTCCAGCAGGCTTTGGAAGTGTCCGTGAAGAATGATTCCCACATCGTTGGCCCCGGCGTTGACCAGGTTGCTGAGGGCGAAATCCACCGCCCGGAACCGGCCGCCGAAGGGAATGGAAGCGGAGGAGCGGATGGAGCCCAGCTCCTGAAGATTGCCGCGCCGCTCATAGGCGAAAATAATTCCTTGCAGTCCGTTCATTTGGACACCTCCTCACCGTTCCTGTTGAGCATGATGCCGGCCTTCGCGTCCCTGCCCTCAGGCAGTTCGCAGCCCGGGGCCAGCACCGTCAGGCCCCAGCCCTCCGGCGTGTTTTCCGGCGTGCCGCCCACGTGGCAGCCGCCGCCGATCTTACAGCCCTCGCCCAAGATGGCGTATTCCACCACCGCGCCGGGGGCGATCTGAACGCCTGGGAACAGGACGGAATAGCGGACCGCCGCGCCCTCGCCCACCGTGACGTTGGGGGAGAGGACGGAGTTTTCCACCACGCCCTGCAGGATGCTGCCCCGGTTCACGGCGCTGTGGGTGACCGTGGAGTTTCCGCCCAGGAAGGCGGGAGGGGCGCTGATGGAGCGGGCGTAAATGGGCCAGGAACGGTCCCGCAGGTCCAGGCCAGACTCGGGGGCCAGCATATCCATGTTGGCGTCCCACAGGGATTCCAGGGTGCCCACGTCCTTCCAATAGCCAGCGAAGCGGTAGGCGGCTATGCTCTCGCCTGCGGCCAGCATGGTGGGGATGATGTTCTTGCCGAAGTCGTTTTCCGAGCTCTCGGTGTTCTCGTCGTCGATGAGGTACTGCCGCAGGGCCTTCCAGGAGAAGACGTAGATGCCCATGGAGGCCAGGTTGCTCTTGGGCTCCTTGGGTTTCTCGGCGAACTCGGTAATCATGTCGTTGGCGTCCACGCTCATGATGCCGAAGCGGGGCGCCTCGGACCAGGGCACCTCCATGACGGAGATGGTGCAGGCGGCGCCGGCGGCCTTGTGCCGGGCCAGCATATCCGAGTAGTCCATTTTATAGATATGATCGCCGGAGAGGATCACCACGTATTCGGGATCATACATGTCGATAAAGCCGATGTTCTGATAGATGGCGTTGGCGGTGCCCTTGTACCAGGTGCCGCCCTTGCTGCCCTGATAGGGAGGAAGGATGTGCACGCCGCCGGAGGACCCGTCCAGGTCCCAGGGCTGGCCGCTGCCGATATAGCTGTTCAGCTCCAGAGGGCGGTATTGGGTCAGCACGCCCACGGTGTCAATGCCGGAGTTGGTGCAGTTGGAAAGGGGAAAGTCAATGATGCGGTACTTGCCGCCGAAGGGGACGGCGGGCTTTGCCATGTCTCCGGTGAGGACATAGAGACGGCTGCCCTGTCCTCCGGCCAGCAGCATGGCAATACATTCTTTTTTCATGTCTCTTTCAGCTCCTTTGCCTGTTATTTTGCTTTGGGCTTTTTCGTGGTTTTCTTGTCTTTCTTTTGGGCCTTTTCCTCTTTGGAGGAGGTCTTGACCGCTTTGACCAGGGTTTTGGCGGAGGCTTTGGCCGTCTTCCCCACGGCCTTGGCGGTTTTCTCAACCGCCTTGATGGCCTGGGGAGTTTTGGACGTTTTGGCAGCCTTGGGCTTAGGGAACGTGCCTTCGCCCCGGAGGAACACCGCGCCGAAGGCGGGGATGCGGATGGCTGCGGAGTACTCCTTGCCGTGGGATTCGATGGCTTCCACCGGCACGGGAGCGGTATCGCCAAAACCGTCGCCGCCGTATTCAACGGCGTCGGTGTTGAAGACGGGGACATACTGCTTGTGGTCAGGGACACCCATGCGATACCCCTCGTAAGTATTGGGGGAGAAGTTCACCGCGCAGAGGAGGTCCCGGCCCTTCTTGTCCTTGCGGAGGAAGACGACGACGTTATTGTGGTTGTCGTCCACCACCAGCCACTCGAAGCCCTCCCAGCTGAAGTCGATCTCCCATAGGGCGGGTTCCTTTTTGTAGAAGGCGTTGGCCTCTTTGAAGAAGCGGTGAATCTTCTGATTCTCCTCGTTCTCCAGGAGATACCAGTCCAAGGATTCCTCGTCGTTCCACTCGTGCCACTGGCCCAGTTCCGCGCCCATGAAGAGGAGCTTTTTGCCGGGATGGGCCAGCAGATAGGCGTAGAAGCCCCGGGTGCAGCGCAGTTGGTTGGTGTAATCTCCGGGCATCTTGCCCACGACGGACCCCTTCATGTGGACCACCTCGTCGTGGGAGATGGGCAGCACAAAGTTTTCGGAGAAGGCGTACATCATGGAGAAGGTGATGTCCTTATGGTGATCCTGGCGGAACCAGGGGTCCAGCTTCAGATAGTGGCACATGTCGTTCATCCAGCCCATGTTCCACTTGAGGTTGAAGCCCAGGCCCCCCACGTCGGCAGGGCGGCTGACCATGGGCCAGGCGGTGGATTCCTCGGCGATCATCATCGCGCCGGGCTTGGTCTTGAAGGCCATGGCATTGAGCTCCCGAAGGAAGTCGATGGCTTCCAGATTCTCGTGTCCGCCGTATTTGTTGGGGGTCCAGGCGCCGCCCTGGCGGCTGTAATCCAGGTACAGCATAGACGCCACAGCGTCCACCCGCAGTCCGTCAATGTGGCATTCCTCCAGCCAGAAGCGGGCGGAGGAGAAAAGGAAGCTCTTCACTTCCGGCCGGCCGTAGTCAAAGACCCGGGTGCCCCAGGAGGCATGCTCCCACTTGTTGGGGTCGCTGTACTCGTAGCAGCAGCCGCCGTCGAACTCGTAGAGGCCGTGGGCGTCCTTGCAGAAGTGGGCGGGGACCCAGTCCAGAATGACGGCGATGCCGTTTTTGTGCATGTGGTTCACGAACCAGAGGAAATCCTTGGGCGTGCCGTAGCGGGAGGTGGGGGCGAAGTAGCCGGTGCACTGATAACCCCAGGACCCGTCGAAGGGATGCTCCAGCACGGGAAGAAGCTCGATGGCGGTGTAGCCCATCTCCTTGACGTAGGCGGCCAGCTCCTTCGCCATGTCCTTGTAGTCATAGAAATCGCCGTTGGGGCGCTTTTTCCAAGAGCCCAGGTGAACCTCGTAGATGTTCAGGGGAGAGTCGTAGACCTGGTGCTTGGCCTGCTTGGACAAAAACGCGTCGTCCGTCCACGGGAAGCCCGTTATGTCATAGAGCTTGCCGGCGGTGGCGGGGCGGGTTTCGCAGTGGAAGGCGTAGGGGTCCGTTTTCAGCCGGACCTCTCCGTCGGGGCCGGTAATGGCGTATTTATAGGAGGTATACTCCTTCAGCCCGGGGATGAACCCCTCCCAGACGTCGCCGGTGCGGGTGAGACGGTGGACGCCGTTGGTCCATTCGTTGAAGTCGCCCACCACGCAGACGTTCTGCGCGTGGGGCGCCCAGACCCGGAAGCACCAGCCCTCCTCGCTTTTGCGCTTTTCCGGGTGTGCGCCGAACCAGCGCCAGCCGTCGGTCAGGGTGCCGGCGTGAAAGAGTTCGGCCTGATTGATGTTTGCCATAGTCAACCTCCGTGTATAGCTGCGGCAGCTCTGCAAAAAGCCGCAGCTGCCGCTTATAGGCGAGCGGCCCGCCAATTTCCCAGACGTCCTTCCAGGACGTCCCATCCGCCGGCCCAAAGCGGCGGACTGGCTTGTGTAAAAAGCGTCAGGTTATTCTGGACTATTATACTTCTTTTGGAAAATAGCGTCAAGGACGGTCCTGTCGAAAATGACCGCCGTCTTTTAGCATGTTCCCCCAAATCTGTTACAAAATTCACAATATTTTTTGGTTATCTTCGGCAAATTGCGCAAAAGTTGGGGAAAAATCCGGGGATGTATGCTAATAAAAAATCGGCTGGCCGTTGCTTTTGCCGCCAGAGACTGGTAGAATAAGGGCCGTCACAAGAGAACGAGAAGAGAAGAACGGGTGCGGCGGCTGTTTCCGAGGGAACGGACCGGCGTGCCGGCGGCCCTTTTTCTGTAGGCGCCCTGCCGGTTCCTGTACCAAGAAGCCGCGCCTGGGAACTCCGCATTCTCTTCCGGACGCGGCAGTTTCGATTTTCATTTCAGGAGGTTTTTCCATGTTCCAGACCCTGACGGCCCTGCGGATTGACGGCTTCCCCCTCTGGGTGCTGTTGCTGATCTGCCTGGGGGTGTTCCTGGCATCCTTTATGGACGCCATCGCCGGCGGCGGCGGCATCATCTCCGTCCCTACGCACCTCATCGCCTTTGGCAGCCTTCCCGCCCCCTATGCTCTGGGGACCAACAAAGTTTCCGCCGCCATCGGCACCTGCTTCTCCACCGCCCGGTTCATTAAAAACGGCTATGTGGACTGGCGGCTTTTCGGGCCCTCCATCCTCTTTTCCCTGACGGGCTCCGTGGCGGGTACCTGGCTTCAGCACCGGACGCCGGACGCCGTTTTGAAGTACATGCTGCTGCTGGTACTTCCGGTGGTGGCCTTTGTGACCTTGCGGAACCACGAATGGCCCGACGAGCCGGGGGAGATGGACCGCCGGAAGCAGATGGCGTTGGTCTGGGCGGCGGCTTTCCTCATCGGGGGCTACGACGGTTATTACGGTCCCGGCACGGGGACCTTCCTGATGATTATTTTTATCCGCCTGGCGAAGCTGGACACCCGCCACGCGGCGGGAGGCGTGAAGGTCATCAACCTGGCCTCTAACATTGGAAGTCTTTTTACCCAGCTGGCCTCGGGTTATGTGTTTTTGGGCGTGGGGCTCATCGCCTCCGTGGCCTCCATCGCGGGGCATTACATCGGCTCCGGCCTGGCAATCAAGAACGGCAGCAAAATTGTCCGTCCGGCGGTCATTGTCGTGCTGATTCTGCTGACGGTAAAGGTGGGCAGTGAGCTTCTCTTCCCAGACTTCTGGGGTTAATTCTGAGCCATGAAGGATGCTTGGAATCAGGAGACGGCGCGGATAGGAAAAATTTCTCGAAGGGTGGATTGTTTGTGAAAAAGACCATCGGCATTCTGGGCGGCATGGGTCCCATGGCCACGGCGGACCTGTTTCAAAAAATCACGGCCCTGACCGACGCCGCCAGGGACAGCGACCATATCCGGGTTTACATCGACAGCAACGCCTCCATTCCGGACCGGACCGCCGCCATTCTGGAGGGCGGGGAGGACCCGGCGCCCGCCATGGCGGACGCCCTGAAGAACCTGGAGCTCTGCGGGGCGGACTGCGCCGTTATGCCCTGCAACACCGCGCACTATTTCCTCCCCCGGCTGGAGCCTCTGGCAAAGATTCCCTTCCTCAGCATGATTGAGGCCGCGGCAAAGGCCTGCCGCCTCCGCTATCCGGGGAAGATGGCGGCCATTCTGGCAACGGCGGGCACCCTGGCGGCGGGACTGTATCAGGACGCCCTGGCGGCGGAGGGCGTGCAGTTCCTGGTTCCGGAACCGGAGGAGCGGGAGGCGCTGATGGCGGTCATTTACCAGGGCGTCAAGGCCGGGGCCCCGCCGGAGCGTTACCGGGCGGCATTTTTGTCCGTGACGGAGGGAATGACCCGCCGGGGGGCGGAGTGTTTCCTTCTGGCCTGTACGGAGCTGCCTGTGGCCGTTCAGGAGCTGGGGCTGCGTTTGCCCTGCGTGGACCCCACGGAGGAGCTTGCCAAGGCCGCCATCCGTTTTTGCGGTTATCGCGTGCGGGGAGAATGAAGAACTAAAAAGCCGGATGTCTGATATATTCATCAGACATCCGGCTTTTGTTCATATTTTTTTCATATCTATTTCACAATCTTTGGATTTGCTCTTTACATTCCTGGTAAGGTTTGGTATAATATGGCCAATTTGAGGGGAATTCCTGGCGAAGGATTTGTAAAAAACACAGATGAGCCGCAGGGAGACTCCTTAAAACTTTTATGTATGAGGTGAGTGTATGAAGAAGAACAACCTGCCTGTGCGGATACTGATAGCGCTTGTTGCCGGTATTGTGGTGGGACTGGTCTGCTATTTTGCCGGCTTGGCAGACTTCACCACGACGTATTTGAAGCCCTTTGGCGACATCTTTGTGAACCTGCTGAAGTTTATCGTCGTCCCTGTGGTGCTGCTGAGCATGATTGACGGCATTCTCTCCATGGGCGATATGAAGCAGGTGGGCTCCGTGGGCGTGAAGACCGTTGCGTACTTCATGGTGACCACGGCCATCGCCTGCGTCATCGGTCTGGTCTTCGCCAACATCTTCATGGGCGCGGGCCTGTTCCCCGATCTCTCTGCGGAGTTGGGCGCGGCGGAGTACGAGCCCAAGGCCTTCAACGGCTTCATGTCCGTGCTGGTGGACATCTTCCCCAGCAACATGTGGGGCGCTTTCGTCAACGCCAATATGCTTCAGGTGATTGTGGTCTCCCTGTTCTTCGGCGGCTCCATCATGATGGCCGGTGAGAAGGGGAAACTCTGCCGGGACTTGGTCAGCTCCTTTTACGCCGTCATTGAGAAGCTGATGGAGTTCGTGATTTCCCTGTCCCCCATCGGCGTGTTTACTTACATGGCGTGGGTCACCGCCACCCAGGGCGCGGCCATTTTGGGCTCCTTGTTCCTGGTTATCCTCTGCGCTTACATCGGCTACATTGTCCACGCTGTGCTGGTCTATTCCCTGTCCGCTCAGATTTTTGTGGGAATGAATCCCTTCCGGTTCTTCAAGGGCGCTTTCGCGGCCATGATCTTCGCCTTTACCTCCACGTCCTCTGCGGCGACCCTGCCGGTTTCCAAGGAGTGCGCCCACGAGCTGGGGGCCAAGGACGACATCGCCGCCTTTGTCCTGCCCCTGGGCTCTACCATCAACATGGATGGCACGGCCATCTATCAGTGCGTGGCGACGGTGTTCATCGCCTCCTGCGCGGGCATCCACCTGTCCTTGAGCCAGATGGTCATTGTGGTGGTCACGGCTACCCTGGCCTCCATCGGCACCGCCGGCGTCTCCGGCGCGGGCATGATTATGCTGGCCATGGTGCTGGAGACCCTGGGCATCCCTGTGGCGTACATCGGCCTGATTGTGGCGGTGGACCGGCTCTTCGACATGGGCCGCACCTGCCTGAACGTCACCGGCGACATCGCCTGCTCCCTCTGCGTGAGCAAGTGGCAGTCGAAATAACACGTCCTGGAAAGTAAAAATCCAAAGAATGTTGGCGCGCTCCGGCGGTCCGGAATTTGACCGGGCTGGAGCGGCGGCATAAGCGGTGCAAATCGGGGGACCTGTTTGGGTGTGCCTGATAAAGAATGACGCACAGAACCCAAAAATATCAGGCAGTCACCGCAAAATGAAGCCAATGTGACACAAATTAACACCCGAGAGAAAGCACGATGGAAAGATCGTGCTTTTTCTTTTGCCCCAAAGGAGGCCCTGACCATGCCGGAAATTATTTTATCAGATTATTTCTATGGCGATGAATCGGAGGAATTTGTCTTTTTCAAAATCCCCCGTCAGTTAATTTCAAACCCCAAATTCAAGCACGTCTCCACGGACGCCAAGCTGCTGTACGGGATGCTGCTGGACCGCATGAGCCTGTCCGCCGGGAACAGTTGATACGATGATACCGGGCGGGTGTACATCTGCTACTCCGTGGATGAGATATGCGGAGATATGACCTGCGGGCGGGACAAGGCTGTGAAGCTGCTGGAAGAGCTGGACACGAAGAAGGGCGTCGGCCTGATCGAGCGGATTAAGCAGGGCCAGGGGAAACCCACGAAAATCTACGTCAAGCGGTTTACTACCCGGACAGTACCGGCTGATCTGGCCCCGCCTCTCCCAGAGCCTTTCGCGCCCATTTCAGAGGTCGCTTTTTCCAACGTGCAGAAGTCGGAAATTCCGACGTCAAGAGGTGGAAAAAATCGACTTCCAGAAGTCGAAAAAACTGACCCTAATCATACTAAGAGAAACCAGACGGAGTTTATTCAGACTGATTCATCCGTCTCCCCACGAAAGCCCCCGGCGGCGGAATTGGAGATAGATCGATACGAGCGAAGAAAAGAACTGAAAGCGAATATTGACTACGAGCGTTTGCGGAGGGAGTACCCCTACGATGACATAGACGACCTTCTGGAGCTAAAGCTGGACACGGTATGCAGCACCGCCCCCGCCATACGGATCGGCAGCAGCGACATTCCCACGGAGACGGTCAGAGACCGCTTCCTCCAGCTTGACAGCGAGCACATCCAGTATGTGATCGGCGCGCTGAAACAGACCACCACAAAAATCAATAATATTTGGGCCTATCTGTTGACGGCGCTCTACAACGCGCCGGTGACGATAGGCCCTTACTGTGCCGCCGATAGCGGCTTTTATGGCATAAGAAGTAGATCCGGAAATATCAAAAATTGCAGTTAACGTTGCAGTTCCTACTAATGATGATCCGTGAAACACGCTGCCAGTTTTGTTCGCTGAAACAGTATCATTTGCGCGGTGTATAGAATATTGCGTGATTGTCTCCACCATATAAAAGCCATCGCCTAAATCAACAACATTCTTTTCAGGTTCAGCGGCATACGCCAAAGTTGCTATTGTGGACAAAATTGCTATAGTCAGGCACAAAGCACAAATTTTTTTCATTTTTCTGTTCCTCCGTCAGAATGGGCGTCTACAGGGGTTCGTTCAAAGGCTGCCTCTGCTTCTTCCTCGGTTATTCGGGTTGCTGGTCCTATCACCACAACTGTATCCTCGTTAAAGTAAAGTGATTGATAGTACTTATAATACAAAAGAGATGATATAAGAACAAATACGACCAAAATTGCTACATATATGCTGCGGCGGGCCAAAAGACGTTTCTTGCGGATAGCTTTAAATTTTGACTCTCCCAAACTCGAAAGCAATTCTGTGGCACACGTAGCAGGTTCACCAAAGGTAGCTACATACTCGGTGTAATCCGCTTCCGGCTTTGCTTGCTGAAAGTCGTCCAGCATGTCTGTGAGTTGGTTAAGAAGATGATTTTTGTCAGCTCTGCCGCAGAAAAGGAAGCGTTTCACGCGCAATTTATATTGGTCAGCGGCTCTATTCATTATTTGCCCCCCCCTTCCGTCAATAATAATGTGACCCCCTCTATAAAGTCGTTATAACGCGCAATTAACTCCATCAAATAGCGCCGTCCCGCTTCGGTGATTTGATAATACTGCCGCCTCCGCCCGTCTGGAGCGGTTGACTTATGCAGGTCCTGAACATAGTTATTTTCCATAAGCCGGTAGAGAAGCATATATGGAGGCACGATGTTCAATCTGTTCCCAGAACCCTCATACAGATTTTGCGAAATCTGATGGGCATACATATCTTCCCTGTTCAGCATAGCAAGAACAAGCATTTCCGCAACGGCCCGTTTCAAATTCTCCTCGATTCCCTGTGGGGGACTATTTTTAGCCAGAAATAATCACATCCTCCCTAGAAAATTGAGAAAAGGCACAAAAGCACTTACAACGATTATTATATATCATTTTCCGTCTGCGTCAATATGCGTTTCCCACAAATCATTCCTCATTCATTTTTTAACGGCGTTTAATTTTATTGTTGACAAAATATTTTCGCAATGTTACGCTTATAGGAGATTCGAGGGAAGGGGGAGATGGGATTTAGAAAATATCCTGGCGCCAAATGTGGATATCACGTGGAAGGAGGTGGCTGATTGCAAACGCCCGGCACATGCCGGTAAAAGAATACAAACTGGAAAAGAGGCCATGTACGTGAACATTTCAAGCAATTTTATGCCCCATGTGTTCCCCCGCTGCGGAATGGAGAACCGGCGGACGGCCCAGGGAACCAGTCAAAAGTCCGCCTTTGACAAGTATCTGGATGTGGACCGCCAGCGGCAGTTGATGCGGGAGCTGCCGCCGGGCCGGATGCTGGATTCCGTCTACATGCAGTTCATGGATGACTATCGGGCCTGGAAAGCCCAGCAGCCCGAGGCGGCCCTCCCGGACTCCCAGGGCTGGACCGAGGAAAACCTGACGTTTCTGCGGGAGCGTTACTCCGGGGAACTGTCCGCTTTCGAGGTTTACGATGCTTTGGAGGCGATGCAAAGCCTGGGCATCCTCAGTGAGAAGGGACAACGCTGCGCCATCGGGACCTATGATGTTCAGATGAAGCTGAAGGGCGGAGCTTATCAGACAGATACAGACCCGGATTCCGACGCCGCGTGGCTCCACGGCTTTGACGAGGCTCCCATGGTAAAATTTCAAAAACTGGATGATATTTTTGCCTGGGCGAAGGATTTCCGGGAAGAAGATTACCCGGACTTCATCACCGGGGCCGAGGCTATGGCTCGGGGTTGGATTTAAGGAAAGGAGCGCATAACATGACCAGCGGGGTAAATTACATTGTCAATAACACAGGAATCCCTACCTCGGAGTGGGGGAAATACAAGCCTGCGGGAGTAAACCCGGACGGTCCGTCGGTGGACTTCTCGGACCTTCTGTCCGGCAAAAACCAGGAGGTCGCCGGCAAGCTCACCGACGGGGCGAAAAAGATCTTGCAGCGGCTGAAGGCCAACCCCAATTCCATCTCCAAGCGGGACTGGATGGACCTGACGCATGAGCTGAACGCCATGGGGGTTATCAGCGACACGGATTACCAGGGAACCGACATGATGTTCCACCTGGTGCCCCTGGGGGATATGGACAATCCCTATCCCACGTCCGCGGACATGCGGAATACGCTGGACCGGATCAACCAGTGGCCGGGAAACCCCTTGGACTACCTGGAGCAGTGGGCCTTTTCGCTGAAAAAGTGGGGCGCGGAGCTGTCCCGGGAGATGAATCCCGATGGTACGCCTAAGTACAAGGATGTCTCCCCGGTCTACAATCAGGCAGCCGCCTGCGGCCGGGTATCCAATCTGATGAAAGGCCTTTTGTCGGTGGACCTGTTCGCTGACAAGCAGGGAGGACGTTCATGAACGTTGGGACGCTTCTTAATTTTGCGGTGCCGGACTATGCCGCGCCCCTTCGGCGGGCCCGCCCGGCCCCCGGTTCCTCCGCCTTTGCGGAGAGTTTGACGGTGGAACAAGAAAAGTCCGTAGACCGTTTTATCCAAGGACCTGGCTTTTCTTTGCGGATGGGGAAAAATATCCTTTGCAGCGGCGGCGTGGGCGGCGCGAACGCATAGACCTATGAGGCGGAGTTTACCGCCGATTCCACGGACGAGGACCCTGTCGTCCGCATCCGGGGCAAGGCCAACAGCGGGGCGTTCGATTACGCCTGCCATATCCGCGACATTGACCCCTCCAACGCCTCCTATGCGGAGCTTGCGGCGCTGAACCGCTGGCTTTGCCGTACTGGAGCGTATCAGACGGAGTTTTCCAGTCAGGCCGGGGACGCCGAGGCCATGGAGCAGATTCTGCGGTACTGCGGAGGCTACATAAACAAGCTCTGTACCCGGAAGCTCGTAGACACAGGCGGCTATCCCCATGAGTACATGGACAGTACATAAAGCGCCGTCTGGAAATCAAGCTCATTCAAGCTATAGTCACCGCAAGCTGACGAGGCAGGCTGGTCGGAACGGCTTACCCTTTCCCCGTTCTGACCGCCCGATCTGCTGAACCTTGACAAAGAAAGCCCGCAAGATAACGGCGGCGCAGCATAGGGCAACGGATACGATCTGTTCGCGCCGAGCTGCACGGCGGACGCGCCATGACACTTTTCCCCTACGGGGAAAAGCCGAGCGACACCCATCATGCCGGAAAGTAAGGGCGGCACCTTGCGGGCAACGATACGCGGACAGGACATTGAGACTCCCTTACAGCCACAGTCCAAGCGTTGAAAGCGTCGCAGGCAATGGGCAGGGCCGCGTGAAAACCACGCGGGGGTGAGAGGCCCGTGGAGCTGTGCCGCCAGCCGTCCGATTCATGCCCATAAAAACCGTACACTGTTTGTACGGTAGTCCCTACCAACAATAAATCCCACCGTGGGACACAAATCTGTAAGCGTGGACCCCTCATAAATAAATCCCACGGTGAGACGCGAATCCAAAGAAAGGGTGTTCACATTGGCTGATAAGAATTTAAGCGGACAGACCGATGCTGAGAAGATCAAAATTGGCAGCACGACTTACATCGTAAATGGATATTTCGCCGCCGGCGGCATCGCTGTTTCTGAAAAAATTAAGCGTTTGCTTGACAAGGAAAGCAAGTGGAAAACCTGCTGACTTCCTGCAAAATCTGACGCTTTTCTTGACATTTGTTATAATATGAGTGTCACAAGGCAAGAAACGGTGACTGCCGGATTGGAGGCTATGATGAACAGGCAGTTCGAGCAAATCACAGCGATTTATACCCGCGTTGACAGCGGAAAATATGATGTGGAAGCGGCAATTTCCCAGCAGAAGGCCGCTCTGTCCGAGTATGCGCAGGAACACGGCTTGACAAATATCCGCATTTATTCTGACTGCGGATTCAGCGCCCATGATGAGACGCGCCCAGCTTTTGTGAAGCTGGAAACCAACATCTGCTTCGGCAAGGCGGCGGCCCTTGTCCTCTTTGACCTGACGCGCCTTTCCAGAGACTTATATTGTTACCAGTGAATGGGTCGAAGCATTTCTGCCCCGGCATCATGTCGGCCTGTACTCTATTAAGGAGCAGATTACGCCGGAACGTCCCATTTCTCTTGTGCTGCCCGTTGCGGCACTGTTTGGAGGTGGACGGTAATGGCGGTCCTGCAAAAGCTGGTTGAGAAGTGGGTTGCCCTCTACGTCCGCCTTTCCCGTGATGACGAGAATGAAGGGGACGGCAACAGCATTGCCCGCCAGGAGAACATTTGTCAAGGGGGATTTCACCCAAAAGATGAAATCCCCCGATAAACTGGAATTCATAAACCCCGTTGGGCAACAATTACGGTATAGTTTTCGGTATCATATGTAACTCCTGTTTCTCTAAAACCATTTTTGTGCCAAAAATGTTCTGCTTGAGGATTCCCTTTTACCCAACCAAGGCGGACATTCGCCATCCCAATACGGAACAGATAAGCACACAGGTCATTGATAATCTTGCTCCCTGTTCCAGTATTCTGTATGGACACATCCGTCATAAAAAATCCAATAAAGGCTGTTAATTCATCCGGGTAGGCCATGATGAAATCCATCACAGCAATCAGTTTTTCCCCATCATAAAATCCCAGATAATACTTATCGCACATTTCCTTGTTGGGTGGGAGCGCATTCATATCATTCATAATGCTCTGTTCTGATACAAACGGTGGACAGTATTGATAGTATAAACTGTTTTTATAGCATAATGTGTATACTTCCGCTGCATCATTGGCACACATCTTTCGAACAAGATATTGGTTTGAGAATAACGAAACATTCATTTTCCTTCTTTTTCTTTCCTTTTCCTTTCCAAACATTCAAATGCCGATTTGAAACATAAGATTTCATAGCCGCTCATTAGCGGTTGCAGTCTTTTAATAAAACCCTCCGAAAGCCTTGCAAATAAAGGATTTTTCGCATTGTCCCCGTTGTATCTCTTTATCTGATTTCACGCATTGTTGTCCTTGACTTGATCCCGCACAAGGGAAAAATCAAGGGAAGGAAAAACTGGTAACAAACTATAAAACAGCGTGGCAATCGGAGAACTGTGACGTATGTGCGAATATATTATAGCGGAGGATTTCAATATGGACAAGTACATTTTTGACGAGAATAACGGCCTGTGGTATGAACGGATTGTCGACTACTATTTTCCCTGTCTGAGGACAACGTGAGCCAGAAGATCAGCGACGCCCGGTTTGCGAAGATGTCCCAGCGGTACGAGCAGGAGCAGGGGGAGAACGCCAAGAGAATTAAGGCCCTGCGGCTGGAGCTGAAAAAGAGCGAGGGCCAGCGGATGGACGTTGACACGTTTCTTGAAACGGTCCGGCGGTACACCAACGCCACCGAGATTACCCAGCGCATGGTGGCGGAGCTGATCGACCACATCGACGTGTACCATGCGGAAAAGCAGGACGGCGTTACCACCCAGCACATCACCATCTATTATAACTGTATCGGCACTTTCTCTGTCCCGGACCGCCGGAAAATCCCGGCTGAGGAGATGACCATGGGGACGAGAAAGAGAGTAGCCGTCAGCTACTCCCGGTCGCGGATTGCCGTATAGGATTTTGAGCAAACATAATGCGGAGTGTCCCACAAGGATACTCAAATCCTATAAGGACACTCCGCATGGTCCGAGTGACTGGAGTCGAACCAGCCTGACCTTGGTCCCAAACCAAGTGCCTAACCGATAGGCTACACCCGGATATTGACATTCTGCACGATACCGGAACTGAAAAAAGGAAACCCATCCCGATGGGAACAGGGAGCGGCCAAAACGCCCCTTACAAAAATCCTGACAAAGGGTTCCTCTGATGGACACGTGCATTTTCAAATACCATTTTACTAATTTATTGAATAAAGTCAAGGCGAAAAATGAAATGTAAAAAAATTTTAATCTAATAGTACAAAAACCATCTCTCCCGTGCTATACTATTTTCTTGAAAAATAGAATGCGGCAGGCGAGGGCCGATCCGATTTCGATGGGGCGTGATTTTATGTGGATTTTCTTCGCATTCGGCTCCGCATTGTTTGCGGGACTTACTGCAATCCTGGCCAAATGCGGCGTCCAGCGGACGGATTCCACGATCGCAACGGCGATTCGCACGATGGTTGTGCTGGCGTTTTCCTGGCTGATGGTCTTTCTCACCGGGGCGCAGTCCGGCCTGGACGCCGTCGGGGGACGGACGCTCTGGTTCCTGACGCTGTCCGGGCTTGCCACGGGGGCGTCCTGGCTCTGCTACTTCAAGGCCCTGCAAATGGGGGACGTCAACAAGGTGACGCCCATCGACAAAAGCAGCACCATTCTGACCATTCTTCTGGCCTTCCTTCTTCTGCGGGAACCCATCAGTCTCTGGAAGGCCCTGGGCATTCTGGGCGTTGGGGCAGGCACCTGTCTGATGATTGAAAAAAAGCCCGGCGGGGAGAGCGAGCGGGGAGGCGGATGTTGGCTGCCCTACGCTCTGGGTTCCGCTCTGTTTGCCAGCCTCACCTCAATTCTGGGAAAGGCGGGCATCAGCGGCGTGGATTCCAACCTGGGCACGGCCATCCGCACCGGCGTTGTGCTGGTGATGGCCTGGGTGATGGTATTCGTCAGCGGAAAGGGCGCTCTCCTCAAAACTCTGGTCAAAGAGGAGCTGGGCTTTATCTGTCTGTCCGGCATCGCTACCGGGGCCTCCTGGCTGTGCTATTACCGGGCGCTTCAGGACGGTCCCGCCAGCGTGGTGGTTCCGATTGACAAGCTGAGCATCCTGGTCACCATGGCCTTCTCCAGCTTGGTGCTCCACGAAAAGCTGACCCGAAAGGCGGGAGCCGGGCTGGCGCTGATCACCGGCGGAACGCTGGTTATGCTGCTGGGCTGAGAAGCCGACGGCGCGTCTGAAAAATTTCAAATGTTTTGTCGCTTTAACAGTGGATTTTTTAAAAGACCTGGTGTACAATCACTTTGTCAAGAAAAGAAAGGAGCATATTGCTATGCTGAGTGAAAAAGTCGCCGCACTGCTGAACGAGCAGGTCAACAAGGAGTTTTACTCCGCGTATCTGTATCTGGATTTTTCCAATTACTTTGAGGCCCGGGGCCTGGACGGCTTCGCCAACTGGTACAAAATCCAGGCGCAGGAAGAGCGGGATCACGCCATGCTGTTCTATCAGTATCTCCACAACAACAACGCCAAGGTTACGCTGGACGCCATCGCCAAGCCGGACAAGGAGCTGGACAGCGACATGACCGTCCTGAAGGCCGGTTTGGAGCACGAGATTTACGTTACCAGCCTGATTAACAACATCTATGCCGCCGCCCATGAGGTGAAGGATTTCCGCACCATGCAGTTCCTGGATTGGTTTGTAAAGGAACAGGGCGAGGAGGAGACCAACGCCAACGACCTGATTTCCAAAATGGAGCTGTTCGGCTCCGATCCCAAGAGCCTGTACATGCTCAACAGTGAGCTGGCGGGCCGCGTTTACAACGCGCCCTCCCTGGTGCTCTGAGCCGCAGGGGGTTCACCCGTCCGTCCAGAAGGCCGCCCGGCAGGGCGGTCTTCTCTGCGCTTGCCGGAAAAGGGATACGGAACCGGACGGCGGGAGGGAAGCGCGCTGCGGGGAAACTCCGGAGAGGCTCCCGCCGTTTTCCCGGCGGCAAAAAATTTCGGTTGACAAATCCGCCGCCGCTTTTTATAATGTTTTTCAAAGCGATGACGGAGAGGGACGGGGATACGGACCTTCAGAGAGCCGGCGGGCGGTGCGAGCCGGCAGGAATGGTCCCCAGGTCCTATGGCTTCTGAGCCGGACGTTCGACAAGGTAGGGCGTCCCGTGCGCCGCGTTAAGGCAAAAGGGCTGTTTGGCTCTGTGAGGGGCGTCCGGCTGTGAGGCCGGCGCAATTTGAGTGGTACCGCGGAGGCTTTTCCGGCTTTCGTCTCAAAGGAAATTCCTTTGGGACGGAAGCCGTTTTTCGTCCCAAGACTGAAAGGAGCGCAATTTATGAACAACTACCGTCCTGAAACCGTCTGCGTCCAGGGGGGCTATACCCCCGGCAGCGGCGAACCCCGTCAGATTCCCATTGTCCAGTCCACCACCTTCAAATACGCGACTTCCGAGGATATGGGCAAGCTCTTTGATCTGGAGGCCAGCGGTTATTTTTACTCCCGCCTCCAGAACCCCACCTGTGATTACGTGGCGGCGAAAATCGCCGCGCTGGAAGGCGGCACCGCGGCAATGCTGACCTCCTCCGGTCAGGCGGCCAATTTCTTCGCCCTCTTCAACATCGCCTCCTGCGGGGACCACATTGTCTCCTCCTCCTCCATCTACGGCGGCACCTTCAACCTGATCTCCGTCACCATGGCCAAAATGGGCATCGAGGCCACCTTCGTCCCTCCGGATTGCACGGAGGAGGAGCTGAACGCCGCGTTCCGCCCCAACACCAAGGCGGTGTTTGGCGAGACCATCGCCAATCCCGCGCTGACGGTGCTGGACATCGAGAAGTTCGCCGCCGCCGCCCATGCCCACGGCGTGCCCCTGGTGGTGGACAACACCTTCGCCACCCCCGTGGGCTGCCGCCCCTTTGACTGGGGCGCGGATATTGTGACCCACTCCACCACCAAATATATGGACGGCCACGGCGTGGCCGTGGGCGGGGCGATTGTGGATTCCGGCAAATTTGACTGGATGGCCCACGCGGATAAGTTCCCCGGCCTCTGCACCCCGGACGAGAGCTATCACGGCATCACCTATGCCGAGAAATTCGGCCAGGCCGGGGCCTTCATCACCAAGTGCACCGCCCAGCTCATGCGGGACTTCGGCTGCACCCAGTCCCCCCAAAGCGCGTTTTACCTGAATCTGGGACTGGAGAGCCTCCATGTCCGGATGCAGCGGCACTGCGAAAACGGGCAGGCCGTGGCGGAGTTTCTGGCGGGGCACCCCAAGGTGGCCCATGTGAGCTACTGCGGCCTTCCGGGGGACCAATACCATGCCCTGGCGGAAAAGTACCTGCCCAAGGGCTCCTGCGGCGTGGTGTCCTTCGAGCTGAAGGGCGGGCGGGAGGCCGCCGGAGTCTTCATGAGCAAGCTGAAGCTGGCCGCCATTGAGACCCACGTGGCGGACGCCCGGACCTGCTGCCTGAACCCCGCCAGCTCCACCCACCGGCAGATGAACGACGAGCAACTTGCCGCCGCCGGCGTTCCCGCGGGCCTTGTGCGCATGTCCTGCGGCCTGGAGAGCAAGGAGGACCTGATTGAGGATATCCGGCAGGCTCTGGAGGCTGTGAACTGACATGCCCATCAAGATTCCAAACCAGCTCCCCGCCACCCGGACTTTACGGCAGGAGAATATCTTTGTCATGACGGAGAACAGAGCCGTCACCCAGGATATCCGCCCGCTGCAGATTCTGCTTTTGAACCTGATGCCCACCAAGGTAGACACGGAGACCCAGCTGGCCCGGGTTCTGGGCAACACGTCTTTGCAGATTGAGCTGGAGCTTATCGCCCCTGCCGGGCACATCTCCCGGAACACCTCTCAGCAGCATATGCTGGCTTTTTACAGGACCTTTGCCGAGGTGAAAAACCGGACCTTCGACGGTTTGATCATCACCGGCGCTCCGGTGGAGCACCTGCCCTTTGAGGAGGTGGATTACTGGCCGGAGCTCTGTGAGATCATGGAGTGGAGCAAGACCAACGTTCACTCCACCCTTCACATCTGCTGGGGCGCTCAGGCGGGGTTGTATTACCACTATGGCATTCCCAAGCACGCCCTGCCCCATAAGCTTTTCGGCGTGTTCCAGCACACGCTGGAAGGTTCCAATTATATCCTCTTCCGGGGATTTGACGACTCCTTCTGGGTTCCGCACTCCCGCAACACCACCGTCCGGCGGGAGGACATTGAGGCCGTGCCGGAGCTGAAAATCATGGCCGCCTCTCCGGAGGCGGGGATCTACGCCGCCAAGACGGCGCAGGGGCGGCAGGTGTTTCTCATGGGGCACGCGGAGTATGACCGGGATACGCTGAAAAAGGAGTATCTGCGGGATGTGGCCGCCGGGGTAGATATCCAGCTTCCCAAGCACTACTTCCCCCAGGACGACCCGAACCGGGAGCCGCTGGTCCGCTGGCGCTCCTGCGCGCACCTTCTGTACGGCAACTGGCTGAACTACTGCGTGTATCAGACTACGCCCTACGACATCGGCGGGATTCTCCACGGCGTCCGCACCGACGACTGAGAAACCGCGCAAGCGCCGCCTTTTGGAGAAAGGCGGCGCTTGGATTTTCTATGCGGGTTCCGCGTCCAGAGACTGGAACCAGGCCCGGTTGTGAAGGACTGCCGGAGCGTCCGGCTTGTAGGACGCCGCCAAATCGTTGAAGACGGCGGCCTGTTTCTGGTCGCCCAGGCGGCTGTAACAGACGCAGAGCTGGATACAGGGAAGGTAGCCGTAGCAGTCCGGCGAGACGAAGCCGCCCCGGCGGTCATCCCGGGGGCAGGTGAGGGCCAGAGCGTACCAATAGGCGGCCTGACCGTACCGCTCCCGCTGGAAGAACCACCGGCCCAGTTCGCAGCAGACCTCGGCCCGGGGCCGGTCGTAAGCGAAGGAGCGAAACAGGGCCGCCAGCGCCTCCTCGGGCCGGTCCAGCTGCTGGCAGCAATAGGCGCAGTGGCAGCAGGCGTCGATGTTGTTCTCCACCCAGCCCCGGCCATCCGCCAGGAACGCTTCAAAAACCGCCAGGGCCTCTTCGCAGCGGCCGTGATAATAGAGTTCCCGGCCATAGTAGAACTGCTGCCGGGGCTCCAGCTCTCTTCCGGCGTCCAGCTGGGCCTGGTAGATGCGCAGGTTCCGGTCCGGGTCGGAGGGCCGGGTCTTGCGGTGGGTGACAGCGAAGTCCCCGTAGAAAATCCGCCCCACCGGAGCCACGGCCTCATGGACGGCTCCCTCCCAGCGCATACCGGCGCGGTTTTTGATAAGCCGTTCCCGGTAGTAGGAGAAGGTGACCCGTCCGTCCTCGTCAAAGCCGGTGTGATAGGGGGCCATGACCACGGATACGGCGGGGTCCAGCGTCTCCTTTAACGCCAGAAAAGCGGCCCGGTCCTCCTCCAGGATGACGTCGTCCGCGTCCAGCCACAGGCAGTAGTCCATGGACGCGTGGGAAAAGGACTCGTTCCGGGCGGCGGCGAAATCATCCCGCCAGGGGAAATCGAACAGCAAATCGGTGAACTGGGCGGCAATCTCCCGGGTGCGGTCTGTGGAGCCGGTATCCACCACAATGATCTCGTCCGCCAGACCGGCGGCGCTCTCCAGGCACCGTTCCAGTACCTCCGCCTCGTTTTTTACAATCATGCACAGGCTGACGCTTACCATGGGGGCCTCCTTGCAGCAAATAGAAATGATTGTATAGAGCCCAAAAAGGGGAGGCGCTTGGAAGCGCCTCCCCCCTTTGGTCACGGTGTGCTCCGGCGATGTTCAACTCAGCCGGATGATGGTCAGGGAGGCTCCCGCGCCGTTGCCCACCAGAACGGCGGCCCCGGCAAGGGCGGCCGGATAGAGCTGCAGCGTGACGGTGGAACCGGCAGGCAGCGTGACCTTGATCTGGTTTTCGAAGTGGGACGTGGAGAGCACAGGGGCAATAGTAGAGGCGGTGTTGTTCACGCCGTTGATTACCAGACGGGTTCCCATCAGCAAAGACAGGGTGGTGTTCACATGATAGGAAATCTGGTAGGTGCCCGCCGTGGCCAAGGTGAATACCGTGTTCCCGGCGTTGGCGGAGATATCCGCAGAGAAGACCTGGGCGTTGGGCATGGGAATGGCGGTGCCGCCCAGAGCCACCAGGATGCTGCTGCCCTGGGTGTTGGCGGCGTATCCGGCAGTGGCCGTGGGATTGGGGCCGGGAGCTCCGGTGGGTCCCTGAGGGCCGGTGGCTCCAGTGGCCCCGGCAGCACCGGTTGCGCCGGTGGCTCCGGCAGCGCCGGCGGCTCCGTTTGGCCCGGTAGCGCCGTCAATATATGCACAACATAGGAAACCCCGCAATTATGCGGATTGTTCATATCTTAAAGACAATTAAACAGCCCTTATAATTACACCAAAAACGCCGTAGCAAGGTTGGACAAGCCTTGATATGGCGTTTTTAAGCGGTGGATTGTCTGCGCCGTAGGTTTTCAAAATCTGCGGCGTTTTTTCATGTCCAGACACCGAAAGGAGCGGAGAACCATGCCAGTATTCCGCGTGGAGAGGAACAAGGGGTACACGGTGATGTCCAACTACCACCTGCGGGACAAATCCCTGTCCCTGAAAGCCAAGGGCCTGCTGTCGCAGATTTTGTCACTCCCGGAAGATTGGGATTACACCCTGTCCGGCCTGTGCTACATCAACCGGGAGAGCAAGGACGCTATTCGTTCCGCTGTCAACGAATTGGAGCGGGCCGGGTACATCGAGCGCCACCAGACCACGGACGAAAGCGGCAAGTTCAGCAGCAACGAGTACATCATCCACGAACAGCCTGTTTCTTTGCCGCCGTCGTTGGATAAACCGTCGTCGGAAAACCCGACAACGGGAAAACCGACGTCGGAAAATCCAACGCAATTAAATAAAGATAGAGTAACTAAAGACCAAGCTATTACTGACCGATCAATTACCCATTCCATTCCCTCCCTTTCGCCCCCTCCCGCTGGGGCGGCTGTTGCGGCTTCGCCGCCGGAAAGGAAGGGAACGGAAGCGGCCACGCAGAGCGCCGTTGAGATTTACCGGGAGCTAATCAAGGAGAATATCGAATACGACCACCTCCTGCACTATTCCAAGATCGACCGGGAGGAATTGGACGGCATCGTGGAATTGCTGGTGGAAAC
>NZ_CAJTUX010000042.1 GCF_910579365.1 uncultured Oscillibacter sp. | reverse complement strand
CCCGTTGCGCCGCAACGGTTACCGGCCTGCATCTTTTTTCTCTACAGAAGGAACAGTAGACAAAGCCTGTTTATAATGCCACTTATACGCAGGTTCAATCAAAATTTGGCTAATCTGCTGTAAATTTATCTTACAAATTGGCTATAATCACATGTTTTGGTATGTTATAGTGCAGGCTTGGGTGAGGTCATTCTCACTTAAACCTGCTTTTATTTATGTTTAAGAAAGTGAGGTCATTATGAAACTTCCGTATGGCTATGTTTTAGTTAATGAGGAAATCATTGTGCATGAAGAAAAAGCGGATGCTGTCCGCAGTATATTTGAATACTATCTTGCTGGCGCCAGTTTGGGCAAAATTGTGGATATGCTTCACGCAAAGGGCATCCCATCCCCGTCTGGTAATCCGAAATGGGGCAGGGCAGCGGTGGACAAACTCCTATCCAACGCAAAATATATTCCCATTGTTGGTATGAGGACATACATGGATGCTCAATTTGAACGGGAGCGCCGGTGCAATGTGGATTATGACAAAGCCGGACATCCCAGAAAGGCAGTTAGATATCAATCTCCATTTCTCGAAGTAAATTAAGGCTGTTCAAATCCCGTTTTTTCTGCTATACTGTCAGAAAAAGGGGAGAACTGGATCATGACGCCGGAAGAAATGAGTGATTTATACATACGCATTGCATTCCATTATGAGTCTACGGTTGATCGGCTTCTTGGGAAGGGACTGATAGATAAAGACTTTGCAGACTATCACAGAAAGACCTTTTACGATTCGCTGGATGAAGAAAAGCTGCGGACATCCCAAAAGATTGGAAGTCAAATTGAAATTATGCAGCGCTATGTGAGAGCCATGGTTTGTGGAGCTATGGTTTCGTTGACAAAAATAGCAAAACAATACACAGAAGATTCTCCTGGGTATGTCATTCAAAGCTGGATGCGAAGCCGGAATACTTTGGAATTCCTCCGCCAATGGGAAAATGATATGAACGGAGTATTTGATGACAGGGCCTGCGAGGAGCTGATTCATGAGGCACATACAACATCGCTGACGGTTACGCCATCTTTGTGGATTCGGAGGACGCACGCTGTTGGAATATATGTGAAACAAGGCAAAGGCGGAGGCGTGAGTGCCTACCCTGAGATTGCGGCAGACTTTAGACTTTGGATGGACCCGATGGAGAGGTTGGCTTTAGTCAGGATGGTACGAGAGATGAAAGTCAATCAAAAGATGATATAGGGGAAATAGATACAAAGATGAATCAATAGTTGGATATATAAAAGGAGAATTGGAAAATGTGGTTGGATAATGCCTCCAGTATTGATATGCTTTTTTACTCTCCGTATGCAGATACTATAGTAAGCTTTACAAAAAACGCGTATCTAACACCGATGACTATCGGTTTATATGGCAGTTGGGGAGCAGGCAAATCATCGCTTCTGCAGCTTATTGAGCAACGAATCGAGGATGACAGAGACGATGATGTAGTCTGTGTGTCCTTGAATGCCTGGCAATTCGAAGGATATGAAGATGCAAAAGTTGCCATAATGGAATCTCTTTTGAAAACATTGAAAGAGAATAAAACATTTTTTGAAAAAGCGCATGAAAAGATTAATAAATTATTGTCACGTGTTGATTTTTTAAAAATAGGCAAGAGCATTATTCAAAAAGGGCTTCCTTATGCAATTGGAGCTTTGACTGGGAATCCATTGCCAATAGCACTTAATCTTTCTGCGGATTCGTTGAATACGGGTGATTTACTCACAAAATTGCAATCTTTCAACAGTGAATACATTAAAGATAGCGAAAAAGAGGATACTCTTACAGAAAATGTTAGAAAATTCCGACAAGAATTTGAAGATATGCTTAAAGATGTATCTTCAGTTAGGACTTTAGTCGTAATTATAGATGACCTGGATAGATGTTCACCTGAAAGAATTATTGATACACTTGAGGCAATTAAATTATTCCTTTCTGTAAAAAAGACAACATTTATTGTAGCTGTAGATCAAAGGATTATCGAATATGCAGTAAATATCAAGTATCCACAAATTGACGGATTTGCAATATCTTCTGATTATATTGAGAAAATAATTCAGCTTCCAATCAAAATACCCGAATTATCTCCTAAAGACATTGAAAATTATTTGTTGCTGTTAGTATCTCAACTTCACATATCTGAGGATGGATTTACAACCCTTATCAAAGAAATTTATGATAGCGGAATGATGCTTCGTGATAAGGCGTTAACGTATAGCGAGGTCGCGGCAATTATAGGAAATAGGTACTGCTCGTACAAAGAAGATGCATCTAAGAGTTTATTTGATGCAGATGCATCTATCATTTCAAAGATAAGCCCAACTGTATCTAGTAGTCTTAAAGGTAATCCTAGACAAGCTAAGCGGTTTTTAAATACATTTTTTGTTAGAAAAAATTTGGCGTCACTGTATTTTGGTGAAGATATTGACTTGTCAGTTATGGCAAAGCTTTTGGCCTTGGAAACAATTGAAATACGGGCATTCAGGAAACTATATGAGTGGAGCAGTGATTTTGATGGAGAAATTAAACAGCTAAAAGAAATTGAATGCCTCATTAAAGACGGAAAAGAATTTGGTGAGGAATACGCACTTTGGGCAGCCCCTAGAATCACTAAATGGCTTAAAAGTGAGCCAATAGAGTTATATAAACAAGATCTGAGTAAATATTTCTATTTATCCAGAGAAGCCCTTAGCAGTGTAGAAAGCATTTCCTCCACATTTAGTGAATCAGAGCGAAAAATGCTGTCGGCTTTCCAGAATTGTATGAAAGGGCAAGAGGATTCACGTATTGAAGAATTAAAGAAAATGGAATCTGTATCTCAACGGAATGTATGTGATGCCCTTATCGAACATTTTAAAGCTGATTCTGTCGGGCTCAATATAATTGCTCCTATATATTGCAATTATGCCGATTTTAGAACCGATATAAGTGAAGCTATATTGCAAAAGCCAAGTACATTTTTTACAATGGCTGTAATTCCCCATATGGTAATAATGTATAAAGCATCTCCAACACAGTTTGATGAGCTTTTGAATCGGCTAAAAAGCAAAAAATTTATAAAAGATGAGATTTACTCTATGATAAAAGCAGGTGATTTTGGGGTTACTACTGTTGAAAGAAAGGTGTAATAAAATGGGCACGTCTAAAGGATATATTGCGCCGTCCACTCCTAATTGGAAACGAGCGAAAGGAGAAATATCACATTACTTAAGTAATCCCTCTGATGTTGCAAGAAGAAACGCAGCTGCCCAGTATGCGAGAGCAATGGCTGGCGATAGTTATAATGTTTCTCAGGTAACGAGAGCATTTGCAGGGGCAATCAGTTTCTCATCTGCAAGTACTGCTCGAGGTTATGCGGTAGCTCTACGTGAAATTGGACGAGAAGATATTTTATCTTTAGAACCCAAAGAAGCATTAGATGCGTTAATTTCACATTTTGCAAATGATGGCAATACGATTGATGATAAAATTGCATTAGATAGCATGGTTGAGACTTTTAAAGTCCTGGAAGTAATTCAACTAGAAGATTTACAAGACATTGACACTTCTCGCTTGCTAAAAGAAATGGTATGCCAATTTGCCAAACTGAAATTTGCTCAACTTTTTGATAAGCAAATACGCACTAAATGTCCTGTAATTGAAGAAGCAAATGCGAGAATAGCTGAGATGCAAGAATATATATACTATGCTATGGATCAGCAATTAACAGAGAATATCCTTAAAGAAATCAATCCGCATAACTTAGCAAATGAAATGATTGTTCAAAACACTTTAAACAAAGGCTTTGAACTTATGACTATTTTCTATGGTGAGTAATATGAAAATATGGATCAACAAATGTATCGCGGAGGAAAGAGCGGCATCCTTTGTAGATGCCATGACCTTCAATATAGGTGTTCCGGGACAGCGTGGAAGGGTTGCCTCGAATATTCGTGATGGCTGGTATAGGGTATTGGGAATCCAAGCAGTAACTCCCATATGCGAGGACTTGTATATAATTGCGTTATCAGTTTTTGCTACAGATAAGCGAATACCTCGCAGTAAAACTCCAGACAATTGGACTCGAGAAGTACATCTTAATGTTCCAGTTATCATGGCAGATCAATGGAACTTTGTCAAGGAAGAACTTGAAAGAATGTTAAGCTATCTTTCGGGGGACTTGTGGCATTTTACATTCAGATCTTGCGAGATTGAGAATAGATTCAAGGATAATCATGTACATACACCAGCCCGCAATACATTATTAAATAGAATTGATGGAGTTTCTTTATTCTCTGGCGGCTTAGATTCCTTTTGCGGCGCATATGATTTTATGATGAAAGGCAAAAACACAGTATTTGTCGGTTTCAAGGAATACGGGAAGCTCGAGTCTGTTCAAAGAACTTTGATGGATAGCCTAAATTGCTGTTTTCCTGATATAGTTAAGCTGCTATTTACTTTTACGGCTAGGGCATGCTGTCCGCTTGGGACGGAAAATCTTCCAACTGAGAATACTAGTAGAAGTAGATCGTTCTTATTTATTTGTGCTGCAATTTGTATTGCTGAAGTGGTTGGAGATGATACGCCAGTCTATATCCCGGAAAATGGTTTTATTGGACTAAACTTGCCGCTTACTATGGGCCGAAGTGGAAGCTGTAGCACAAGAACAACACACCCCCATTTTTTAAAAATGCTGAATGGAATTCTAGAAAAAGTTGGAATACGGCATGAGGTGATAAATCCATTTGCTTTTCAAACAAAGCGTGAAATGGTACATCAATTCATTGCGGCCCCTGGATTCTTAGAGAATATACATAAGACCATCTCTTGTTCTCACCCGTGTAATGGACGGTGGCAAGGCAAAACCGAGCCAGAGAATTGTGGTTACTGTTATCCATGTCTAATCCGACAATCTTCCCTTGTTGGTGTTCTTCCGCCTGATGAGCATTATAGCTATGATGTGTTATCATTAGACTATTTTATGAATGCCACCAATGCTAAGCGTTCTGATTTTGTTGATCTTCTCAGTTCAATTAATAGTGCATACTTATCAGCGGACGAAGATCTTATGAAGAGAATAAAGGCAACAGGTAGGCTAACGCAAGAAGAAACTCATACTTTCTTGAGACTATACAAAGAGACGATTGCAGACTTGATTCGAATGTTATCTGTAGATCCAGAATTGCTTCGAATAGCTGGAGTGCCTTATGCGACTAATTGATACGCATTTTCATTTGGATTTTTACCGTGAACACCGCTATTGGTA
The DNA here is from genome assembly GCF_910579365.1 of uncultured Oscillibacter sp. Lineage (GTDB taxonomy): Bacteria > Bacillota > Clostridia > Oscillospirales > Oscillospiraceae > Oscillibacter. The sequence continues at coordinate 19,165 of NZ_CAJTUX010000042.1, read as the reverse complement.
TGATCAAATCAATGCGATGAAACAATATACGTTATGCGTTACCAATTCACCTGAAATATACTGTGCATGTAAAAAATTATATTCAGAAACTCGATATATCAAATTTGCGCTGGGATATAATCCACAGGTATGTTCAGAGATGGCGTTAAACAGGCAAACATTCCTTTCTGAATTGTCCAAAGCGAAATATATAGGGGAAGTTGGATTGGATTTCTCGTCAAAACATATTGGAACAAAAATAAAACAAGTTGACGCGTTTGAGTTCATATGTCGAAGTGTTGCTGGTAGTAGCAAACTTCTTACAGTTCATTCAAGAAATGCAGAAAAAGATGTTTTTAATATTATGGTTCAGAATGAAATAAAGCGAGCAATAATCCACTGGTATACTGGTGATTTAGAAAATATGCAGAAATTTATTAGGGCTGGTTACTATTTCTCGGTCAATTCCAATATGTGTATGACATCCAGAGGAAAGCGCATAATTTCAGAAATTCCATTAGATAAAATACTTGTAGAAAGTGATGGCCCATTTACAAAAGTCGGAACACATAAATATAAGCCAGTAAACCTTAGGGACATATACTCTATTCTTGCAGCTACGATTGGTGTGCAAAATATTGAAAATATTGTTTATGAAAATTTCAATCGTTTATTGACTCTTTAATGTGTAAGATTGTTCATCTGAGTTGAATTGTGAAAATACTTGAAATTCCTGTGCATAAATACGATGATATTTTTCCCTATGGATTTTCCATATGTTAATCTGCTAACAAATTCCCACCCAAGAAGCGCTGCAAATCGTCCTACAATAACGATTTGCAGCTGCATCTTTTTTCTCTACAGAAGGAATCTTTTTAACGATTTTTATGCCAAGGACACCAGTAAAAAGGTCCGTTCCGTGATGAAAGCCCGCGGCACCAGCGGCAAACATATGGGGAAACCGCCTTATGGCTACCGCTCTGACCCGCAGGACAAGGACCACTGGATTTTGGACGAAGAAGCCGCACCAGTGGTCAAGCGTATCTTTGACCTGACGATTGCTGGAATCGGCCCATGCCGGATTGCCCGAATCCTCGAAGCTGACCAAGTGCCAACGGTCAAGGCCCTCTATGCTATGCGTAAAGGTAAGCCCGCGCCGGAGCGTCCCTGTCACTGGCATGAGCAGTCTGTGGTTGGTATCCTGGAACGGATGGAGTACACTGGTTGTGTCTGCAACTTCAAGACCTATTCCAAGTCCTATAAGCTCAAAAAGCGCATTCCCAACGCCAAAGAGGATATGTTCATCCTGCCCGGTACACAGGAGGCCATTGTTCCGCAGGAACAGTGGGACCGGGTACAGGAGCTGCGGAAGAACAAGCGCCGCGTCACCAAGGGTGAGCGGCAAGGACTGTTTTCCGGACTTCTATTCTGTGCCGACTGCGGAAGTAAGCTCAACTTCGCCACTTGTAAAAGGTTTGAGGGCAGGCAGGATCGCTACGTCTGCGCCAAATACAGAAGCGGGCGTGGGACTTGTTCGGGGCATATTATCCGAGAGGAAGTGCTGCGGGATGTGGTGCTGAAGCGTATCCGGGCTGTAACGGAGATGATCCGTTCTGACGTAGAGGGCTTTCAAGAGGATTGGCTGCACTGCCGCAGAGAGGAGCAGGAAAAGTCTATCCGGGAGGACAAGCGGCGTCTGGCCCAGGCCAAGAAGCGTCTAGCGGATATTGATGTGCTTATGACCCGTATCTACGAAGACATGGTGCTGGGTAATTTGAGCCAGGAACGCTACCAGAAAATGGCTGAAGGCTATGAAGCGGAGCAGGCCAATCTTAACAATGAGATTATCGGCCTTGAGGACTGGGTAGCCACCCGCGAGGAAATGGACAACGGCTTTGACCAGTTCGTCGCTTTGGTCGAGAAATATGTGGACATCCCGGAGCTGACACCGACCATTGTAAACGAGTTTATCAAAAAGATCATCGTCTATGCGCCAGAGAAGCAAGGGACCACGCGGATTCAGAAGGTCAGGATTATCTTCAATTTCCTGGATGATCTGGATATGCCGGAAATTGGTGAACCTGTTATCAGCGAAACTACCTATGGACGCAGAAAGACGGCGTGATCGTGCGATCACGCCGCCCTCTGCGGAAATAGTTCCCTATCACCTTTTACCCTTGCAATTACAGGGGTTAAGCGGGTTTTATCACATTACTGCCACAAATGAGCCGCAGTCAATGTAATGTAGTGGCCTGGTGAAACCACCCTTTATACATTACATCTCAGGAGAATGTTCTTCTCCAGCGGAAGGAGGTCCAGCCTCCGTGCGGGAGATGGCCGCAGACGCGTTCCACGAACGCGGGAATCTGGCCCGCCTGCGCTTGGAGCTGCCGGAGAGCGCTCCGGGCTGGGCGGAGATCTACTTTCCGGAGCTTCAAGGATACCACCGGAACGGCATGCGCAAGCAGTATCTGGATTGCATCGCACAAGTCGGGACGGCGTATTTGATTTTTTGACCTATGACAGCCTCTTTCCGTCCATCCAGAAGTTCAAGGACCAGGTTCTGATTGCCCCGGACCGGCTGAAGTCTTTCGCCCATCTGGCGCCGCTGTACCGGGACGCGTATTTGGACTGGCTGCGAAAGAATGCCGCCGGGGCGGTTCAGATCGCCATTGAGTCCGACAATCTGGCGGGTCTGAACACCCTATTTCTTTTTCCAAAAGGCGCGGCCCGGTTTCTCTTTCGCCCATTTCTCGATCTGCCGCCGGTTGTACTTGCCGTCGTTCGCCCGGCTGGTCGGCTTCTTCAAGTTGTGGGAAGAGGACCGCCGCTTTTTCCCGCCCGCCTGCTTCACAAGGTGGTTGCAAGGGCCGCAATTCCGTTTTCGTCTGATTGCAGGCGGTCGGCGTTGCAATAGCCTATTCGATCACCCTTTTTCTGTCCTTTGCGCTTCCGCTTGCGCCACAACTCTTCCAAAAGATCACGATCAAGCCCGCCATTGTGTTTCCCCGCCTTTTTCAGTTCAAGAAAACAGAGCAAGCAGAATTGACGTTACATGATCTCATCCCCCTCCCGCATGTTTTCCAATGCGGAACAAAGGCAACAGGCAGTTCCGGCGATTCCTCTTCCGGGCTGGCAATGCGGCCCACGATCGCCGCGTTTTCGCCGGTGTAAAACTTGTCGTTCCCATCGCCCTCGATCACGAACACGGGTTCAGGGTCAAGGGGTACAAAACGCCCGCTTTCATCCTGCGTCCAGTCGATTTCATGCCCGCACGTCCGGCAAACGCTCATGCGGGCAAACGTCGCACCCAAGATAAAGGCAATCGGCGCAAAACCGCTTGTGAAATTCCGTGTCCCACGGCCCATCCATGACGGGCAGGGCCGCGAGGAACGCCTCCAGCGTTTTCCGGCTTTCCGTGATCTTTTCAAACCGCGTCGCCGTCGAAACCTCCTTGCAGGCCGTCCGCGGGGGTCCGGCCCCGCCGCCTGAAATTCGCCTGTACCCCCTGCTGGGCGACAACCCGGTTGCAAGCCCGCCGCCGGTTCCGGTCCAGAACCGGCGCGCCGTCCTCTCCTGCGGTTTCCCCGCGCTTCAACTCCCGGTAGATCGTCGCCGTGGTAACGCCCAGCCTTTCGGCAATGTCCGCCGGGCGTTCTTTCGCGTTTAATATTACAACCCGCGCCTTCTCAAGCCGGACGGTAGACATTGACGAGCTCGAGAAATATCATTATAATATCAGCAAAGCGATCGGCCCCTGTTTGAAAAGGGAGAACCGTTCCGCCGGGGCAGGCCGCCGCAGAAGGATGTGTGATATTTTACATAACGGCGGCCCGTCTGCCGGCGGGAAATCTCCGCGGAAATTCCGTGGACGGTCCCAAAACCCCGGCGTCTTATGGTGCGGCGAGGCATGAAGGCGGCGTTCTGACGAGTTTTCAAAGGGGCGGACAAGGCTGGGAAAGCCTGGGTGAGAAGGTGGTATTATTTTTTTCAATAATAATTTGAGCGGTGCGACCAAACGAGTCTATGATTACCTCTTTGACGAGATCGTCAGCAGCCGTCTGCTTCCAGGAAGTGTGCTCTCGGAGCTGGAAATAGCGAAAACGCTCCAGACCAGCCGCTCTCCTGTCCGGGAGGCGATGATGGTTCTGGAAAGTGAGGGCCTGGTTCGCCGCTATCCGGGCCGGGGCTGTTTCGTGGCGGAGATCACGGTACAGGATATCAATGAGATTTTCGCTCTGCGCATTCTGCTGGAGGTGGAGGCGCTGCGTAAGTCCTTTGACCTCATCAGCATCCAGGACCTGGACGAGTTGAGGCGGGAGCTGACTGCCCTGACTCCGGAGGACCCGGCGAACGCCTATTACGAAACGGACCGCCGCTTGCATGAGCTGATTGTCAACAGCTGCGGAAACGTTCGGCTGATGCTGATTCTCCGCACGCTGAACGGCCAGATTGAACAGCTGCGGCGCGTGGCCTCCAGACAGCCCCAGCGTCTGAAGGCTTCGCGGGGAGAGCACCTTACCATTGTGGACGCCCTGCGGGAGAAAGACTTGGAGCGGGCCTGTGAACTGCTTTCTGCGCACATCGAAAATGTGAAAAACGCCACCATGAGCGTCTGCTTGCTGGTGGGCGTGCGGGAGAGCAGGGGAACCCAGTAAACGAATGCAGAACACGCCGACAGGCGCCCGAACGGGCGCCTGTTTTTGCGCATATTGCCGAAAAATAAATGCGAGATATGTGGATCCATCCAATTGCTTTTTGCCGGCGTCTGTGGCAGAATTTAATTGTAGACGAACTGTCGACAGAGAGTCGTCAATTTGTATCTCGCGGCTTGCACGCAGGAAAGAGGGCTGCCTATGGGACAGACAATGTCGGAAAAAATCCTGGAACGGAAAGCGGGGCATAAGATCGAGACGGGTCAGGTGTACTTTTTCCCTGTGGACTGCGTTATGACGCACGATGTGGGGACCGTCGGCGTTGCTCCGCTGCTGGAGCGGTATGGAACGGAGCGCCTGGCCTCCGGCGTGGAAACGGTGGTGGTTCTGGATCACTTTGTTCCCGCCTCGACGCTGAGCCACGCCCAGAGCCACAAGACTGTGCGGGAGTTTGTCCGGCGGTGGGGCGTGGCGCATTTCTATGAGGTGGGCCGGGGCGGCATCTGCCACCAGGTGCTTTTGGAAAAGGGCCATGCCAAATCCGGCGGTCTTCTGGCGGCCACGGACGCCCATGTGACGACGTATGGCGGCGTGGGCTGTCTGGGCCTTGGGGTGGGCGTCACGGACGCGGCCATGGCCCTCCACACGGGGCGCATGTGGATCAAAGTGCCCCGGACGGTCGGCGTCCGGCTGGAGGGCAGGCTTCTCCAGGCGGCGTCCAAGGATCTGGCGCTCCGGCTGCTCCAGATGATCCCCTTTTCGAAACTCAACTACAGCGTGGTGGAGATTTACGGGCCTGGCGCGGAGAGCCTGACAATGGACGACCGGTTCTGCCTTTGCAATATGCTCTCGGAGGGCGGCGTCAAAAGCTGCCTTGTGGCGGGGGACCACCGGACCGCCGCCTATATGAGAGAGCGGGCCAATGGCGCGTGGATCCTGGTACAGCCGGATGAAGACGCGGAGTATGACGATCATTACACGATTCAATTGGAAGAGATTCGCCCCATGGTTGCCTTTCCCCACCACCCCGCCTGTGGAAGGGACGCCGCCGAAGCCTATGGAACGCCCATCGACCAGGCGTTCCTGGGCTCCTGCACCAACGGCCGCATCGAAGACCTTCGGGTTGGGGCGGCCGTGGTCCGGGGGAAGCAGATTCACCCGCGGGTCCGCTTCGTGGTGACCCCGGCTTCGCAAGAGGTCTGCCTTCAGGCTATGGAGGAAGGGCTTATCCAGGATTTCGTCCGGGCAGGAGCGATGGTGACCAATCCCTCCTGCGGCGCGTGTATCGGAGCCTCGTCTCTTCTGGCTCCCGGGGAGGTGTGTGTGTCTTCCTCCAACCGGAACTTTCAAGGACGCATGGGCAGCATCGACGCCAACATCTATTTGGCGTCGCCCGCCACGGTGGCCGCGTCGGCGCTGGCGGGCTTCATTACGACCGGAGAGGGGGAGGGTCAGCCGTGTCCTATGTAAAATGCGCCAGGATTGCCGGAATTTTGGGCAGCAACGTGAATACCGACATTATTTATCCCGCCCGTCATCTGGTTCTGTTTGAACCGGACGAGGTAAAGCGCCACCTGTTTGAGGATGTGGACCCCGCATTAGCCGCAAAACTCGCCGGCGCCGGGGTCCTGGGCGGAGAGAACTTCGGCTGCGGCTCCGCCAGGGAGCAGGGCCTGACGGCGCTGAAATATGCGGGCGTGGAGCTGGTCGTCTGCAAATCCTTTTCCCGGGCGTTTTACCGCAACGGCATCAACAACGCCGTCCCCCTGTTTGTCGCGGATTGTCCCGAGACGCTGGAGGAAATCGCTGGAATGGGGGATGAGCTGGAGGCGGATTTTGAGACCGGCGTCCTTACGAACCGAACCGCCGGAACCCGATTCCAGTGTACGCCTACGCCGGACTTCATTGTCCAGGTCCTTCAGGCCGGAGGCATTTTCCCCTATTATCAACAACACGCAAAGGAGTGGTCTTGACATGATTCACATCATCCACAATATCCCCCGTCCCGATGGGGCGCTGGTAGAGCGGTTTTCCCGCCATGGTTCCGCCACGGTCCATGAGGCTATGGGGCGGTTGGGGGCCATGAGCTGGAAGATCAAGCCTCTGGCGCGGGGAATGAAGGTCTGCGGCCCTGCGTTTACCGTGCAGGTTCAGGCAGGCGACAACGTGATGATTCTAAGAGCCATCCGAGACGCCAGACCCGGCGACGTCCTGGTGGTGGACTGCGGCCGGTGCCCGGAGAGCGGCCCCTTCGGAGAACTGGCCGCCACGGAGTGTCAGGTCAAGGGGCTGGGGGGGTTTGTCACAACCGGCTCGGTTCGGGATTCCGCCGAGATTATCTCCATGGGTTTCCCCGTATTCTCCGGCGGCGTCAGTATTGTGGGTACCGTGAAGGAGAGCCTGGGCCGGATCAACCATCCTGTCAGCGCCGGCGGGGTCATTGTAAATCCCGGCGACATCATTCTGGGCGACGACGATGGAGTCGTGGTGGTTCCCCTGGCTCAGGCCGGGGAGATTTTGGAAAAGAGTGACGCCCGGGTGGCCAAGGAGGCCGGGATCCTGGAAAAGCTCCGGGCCGGAGGCTCCATTTTTGACATATACGGCTACCAAGCGGTCTTGGACCGGCAGGGCTGCGTCGAGGAGCGGACATGAGGACCTATCGGATTGCGCTCCTCACCGGAGACGGAGTCGGCCCGGTTCTGGCGGAGGAGTCGGCGGGGCTGCTGGAGCTGCTTGGCCGGCAGACGGGGTTTCGGTGCGAGCTGGAGCGCTGTCCGTTTGGCCGGGAGGCGTTTTTGAAAACCGGCACGCCGCTGCCGGAGGCGTCCTTGGCAGGCATCCGCTCCGCGGACGCGGCGATTGCGGCCGCCGTAGACGCCAAGGATGTCCAGGGCCCCACTCCGGTGGGGCTGCTGCGGAAAGAGCTGGACCTGTTCGCCGATGTGCGGCCCATCCGCTCCCGGCCTGGCCGGTGGTCTCTGCGGGAGAATTTGGACCTGGTCGTGATCCGGGAAATCACCCAGGGATTCCTGTCCGACCGGAACCTTCACGCCGGAAGCGGAGAGTGGATGAGCGACGAAAACAGCGCCTTTTCTCTGCGGGTGGTCACCTATGAGGCCAGCCGGCGCATTGCCGACTACGCATTTGAATACGCGGAGCGGAACGGGCGGCGGAAGGTGACGGCGCTGCACAAGGCCGCTATTTTCAAAATGACCTGCGGCACGTTTCTGCGGGCGTGCCGGGACGCGTCGGCTGCCCATCCGGCCATCGCCTATGAGGAGGAAGTGGCGGACAGCGCCGCAAACGGCCTCATCGCTCACCCGGAGCGCTATGACGTGCTGTTGACCACCAATTTGTTCGGGGATATCCTCTCTGACGAGGCCGCCGCGCTGGTATCCTCTTTGGCCCCCAGCGTGAACCAGGGTCCCGGTGTCCGGGTCTATCTGCCCGTGAACCACGCCCCGTCCTATCGGGCTCTGGCGGAGGACCGCTATGATCCGATGCCGGCGCTGCTGTGCCTGCACATGCTGCTGCGGGACCTGGGGGAGACCGAGGCGGCGGAGCTGTTGGACGGGGCGGTCAGCGAGGCGCTGAGCCAGGCTGTTTCCAGCGCCTCCGCCTGCCTGGCCGGCCTTCGAGCAAATCTGAAAGGAAGATGAGCAATTGATTTCGAATCGACGGGTCCATATGAACAGCGCCACAGGGCGCGTTTATGAAGAGCTGTTTCGGAAGATTCTTCACGGTGAGCTGGCGGGCAGCGCGCTGCTCTCGGAATCCGATATCGCCAAACAGATGGAGAGCAGCCGCACGCCCGTGCGGGAGGCCCTTCTGATGCTGGAGGGCGACGGCTTGGTCAAGCGCTATCCCGGGCGGGGGTATCTGGTGGCGGAGATCACCGCCCAAGATGTGGACGATATTTTTGAGCTCCGCCTGCAGTTGGAGCTGCTGGCGCTCCGGAAGGCTTACGGCGTCCTGACTCCGGAGCTGCTGCGGGACCTGGAGGACCAACTGGAGCGTCTGGAGGAGGGCAGTTCCCCGGACGAGTTCTACCGGGCGGACCGGCGGCTGCACGAGCTGCTGGCGCAGTACTGCGGCAATTCCAGGCTTCAGACCTTCCTGGACATGCTGGACAGCCAGATCGAGCGCCTGCGGTACATCTCAGCCCGGAGGCCGGATCGACTTCAGGAATCGAAGGCGGAGCATCTGGCTATCATTCACGCGCTGATGGACCAGAACCTGCCCCAGGCGGAAGCCATGCTGGCCCGGCACATTCTCAACGTCAGTGAGAGCACCAAGAGCGTCTGTCTCTTGCAGCGGTTTTACAGTCCCTTCCCGCAGGGAATGGAAAGCGTCGGGGAAATGGCCTAGCCGGCGGCAAGAGCCGCCTCGAAGGCGGCTTTGAGTGAAAGAACAAAGGGAGGAAGCAGTATGAACCTGACTTTCGAAGAGCAGAAAATGCTGGACGGCGCATATGGCAAAAGCGTCCAGAAGAGCATGGAGATTCTGACCAGCCTGGGGGATATCTACGGGGCGGAGCGCATGATCCCCATAAAAAGCGTCCACATGCCGGGCTCGTCCATCGTGGTGGCGGGAGAAGCCGCCACCAGCTTCGTGGAGCAGATGGGGGAGAATGGAACCGAATTCGCCGCCTATACCACGCTGAATACCGGCGCCATGGATATGGACTGTCCCCGGGAGCTGGGATTCAGTGAGGAGACCATCGCGCGGCAGAAACGGCTGACCAGCGCGTATGGGCGGATGGGCGGCGTTCCCTGCCACACCTGTACGCCCTATCTGATCGGCCATTGCCCGAAATTTGGGGAGCATGTGGCCTGGGGCGAATCCTCGGCCATCGCCTTCGTGAACTCCGTCATCGGCGCCAGGACCAACCGGGAGGGCGGACCCGCCGCCCTGGCCGCGGCCATCGCCGGGCGAGTGCCTGCCTATGGGTATCATCTGGATGAAAACCGGCGCGGCCAATTCCTGATTCATGTGGAGACGGCGCTCTCTGATATTGCCGGCTACGGCGCGCTGGGCTATTGGGTGGGCACTCGGGTGGAAAGCGGCGTGCCGGTGTTCACCGGCATCCCCGCCGATGTGACCACGGACCAGCTCAAGGCCCTGGGGGCGGCGCTGGCCTCCTCCGGCGCGGTGGCGCTGTTCCACATTGTCGGCGTGACCCCCGAGGCCCCCACGCTGGAGGCGGCCTTCGGCGGCGCTTCCCCGAAAGAGGTCTGGCATGTGGGCCGGGCGGAGCTTCAGACTGCGTTTCAGACGCTCTCCAAGCAGCAGGGCCAGCCGGTGTCCCTGGTGGCGCTGGGATGCCCCCACAGCTCTTTGAGCGAGATTATGCAGGTGGCTTCCATGGTGGAGGGGAAGCGGGTCAAGACCGCTTTTTGGATGCTGTGCGCCCAGCCGGTAAAGTATCTGGCAGAGCGCAGCGGTCATAAGAAGATTCTGGAGGATGCCGGCGTGACGCTGGTCTGCGACACATGCCCGGTTCTGGGGGCGATGGCGGAGCCCATGGAGAAAACCGGCATGACAGCCATGGCCACCAACTCGGCCAAGCTGGCCCATTACGCGCCGGGGCAGTGGAAAATCCCGACGTACTATGGCACGACGGAACAGTGCGTAAATGCGGCTTTGAAGGGGGTGTTTGCATGAGCACGACCATAACGGGACGCGTCGTCACCGGCAAGGGCAAGGGGATTCTCTGCGGGACCGCCCTGGTCACCACAGAACCCATCTGCTTTTTGGGCGGCGTAGACGTCAAGACCGGAAACATCACGGAGCAGGGGCATCCGCTTTATGGCGCCTGCATAAAGGACACCATTCTGGTGTTCCCCACCGGCAAGGGCTCCACCGGAGGATCGTACCTCATCTACGATACGATCATGAACGGAAACGGCCCCAAATGTATGCTGAACCTCGCGGTGGAGCAGGTGACGGCCATCGGCTGCATCATGGGCGAGATGCCGCTCATCGACCGGCCTGACGGCGACGTCACCCGTCTGATTCACACCGGGGATGTGGTCACCGTGGATATGGACCGCGGAACGATTACCTTTTAAAGGAGGATATTTTGTGAATACTACTCTGCGGGAGCGTTTGCAGAAGCTCTCTACCACCAATGTCTCGGACGCTCTGGACGCCCTGGGGTACAAGGGCTCTACCTACGGCGTCCGCCCGATGTACGAGGGCGTGGGGAAAATAGCGGGCAGTGCCGTCACCGTCAAGATGACCGCCGCCGGGGAGACCAAGGGAAAGGTTCACCTGGGCATCCGGGCCATTGAGGCTGCGCAGGCCGGGGATGTGGTGGTCGTGGACAACGGCGGCCGTCTGGACACCTCCTGCTGGGGCGGCATCCTGGCCAACGGCGCGCAGATGAAGGGCATCTCCGGTGTGGTCATCGACGGGGCCTGCCGGGATGTGGACGACTATGTGGAGATCGGATTTCCCGTCTATGCCCGGGGCGCCGTGGTGGCGACCGCCCGGGGACGCATTATGGAGGAGAGCACCAACACCATGATTCAATTCGGCGGCGTCCAGGTCCGGCCCGGCGACGCGGTCTTAGCGGACCGGAGCGGCGTGGTCTTCATTCCCACCGAGCATCTGGAGGAGGTGCTGTCCAAAGCGGAGGAGCTCTGGAGCAAGGAGGAGGCCATGGTGGCGGACCTGCGGTCGGGCATGAGCTCCCTGGAGGTGGACCAGAAGTACAACTACGAAAAAATGCTGCAAAAGTGAGGGATGACCATGAAGGAAACGCTGCGCCTCGCTCCAGAGATTCTGGAGCGCTATCGGAAACTGGACACCACCTGCGTCTCGGACGCCAATGACAAGCTGGGGCTTCCCGCCTGCGGCCTCTATCACATCCGGCCCGCGGTCCCGGGCAGGAGCTGCTGCGGACAGGCGTTCACCGTGCACTATGTGCCCTGCGGTACGGTAAAGGGAACCGTGGGGGACTTTCTGGATGACGTGGAGGCCGGACAGGTGGTGGTAATCGACAACGGAGGCCGGGATTACTGCACCGTCTGGGGGGACATCATGTCGCTGGACGCCAATTTGAAGGGCATCGCGGGGACCATCATCGACGGCGTGTGCCGGGACCTGCCCGCCATTGAACGGATCGGTTATCCCATATATGCCAAGGGCGCTTACATGGTCACGGGCAAGGACCGTGTCTATGTGGACGCGGTGGAGTGTCCCGTTTCCGTCTCCGGTCTTCAGGTCAACCCCGGCGACCTCATGATGGCAGATGACAGCGGCGCGGTCCGCATTCCGCTGGAGCGGGCTCTGGAGGTGCTGGAGATTGCCGAGGGCATCGCCCGGACCGAGGCGGAGATTGAGGCCCTGGTAACAAAGGGCACGCCGCTGAAGGAGGCCCGCCGCATGACCGGCTATCACCAATTGCAGACCCACAAGGAAGCATGACAAGGAGGCAGAACTATGGCAGATCTATCCGTTCAACTGGGACCGCTGCGCCTGAAAAATCCGCTGGTGGTCGGCGGCGGTCCGCCGGCCGGAACTGTGGAGCACATTAAAAAATGTGTGGATTCCGGCCTGGGCGCCATTGTGACCAAGACCGCGTCCACCGTCTGGTATCTCCAGAGGTATCCCCGGCCGCTCTATAAGCTGCTGGACTATAAGAAGGATCCCCAGCACCCCTACGACGACCCCAAGGACTATTTCTGGATGCACCGGGAGCACAACTCCTGCTATGAGCCGGTCCAGTTTTCCGAGATCATCCGGGAGGCCGCGCCCTACTGCAAGGAGCACGACTGCAAGCTGATCGGCAGCTTCTCCTGCAAAACCCTGGAGGAGTGGCAACACATCGCCGCGCTCTATATGGACGCCGGGTGCGACGCCCTGGAGCTGAATTTCTGCTGCCCCTTCCCGCCGGAGGGCCTGTCCAAAAGCGAACAGGACAACCACGTGGGCATCTACTATACCCTGCATCCCGAGGCCGCTGTGGAGGTGGTGCGCACCTTGAAAAAGACCGTGCCCATCCCCATGTTTGTAAAAATGAGTCCCGACGGCTCCAATTTCGTGAGCGCCGCCAAGCGGATGGAGGAGGCCGGCGCCGCAGGCGTCACCATGTTCGCCAACGCGAAGACCATGCGGGTGGACATCGAGACGGGGAAGCCCGTCATCTACGGCCCCGGCCCCGGGACAGGCTCGGGCATGAAGCCTGTCAGTATGCGGTGGGTGGCCGAGGTGGCCTCCGCCTGCGGCTGCGCCGTGATGGCCGGCCGGGGAGCCGTTACCTGGGAGGATACCATCGAGTTCCTGATGGCCGGCGCGGACGCGGTGCAGTATTGTTCGCCCATTATGATTCGCGGGCTGCGCTGCGTGGGGGAGATGCTCCGGGAAATCGACGCCTGGCTGGACCGCCGGGGCTATGCCGCCATTGAGGAGGTCAAGGACAAGGCGCGAAAGCAGATGTATTCCAACCAGGACCTGGTGGACAAGGTGAAGCCCCTCCGCGCCAACGTGGACTATACCAAGTGCATGGGCTGCCGGCGCTGCTGGCACTCCTGCTGGTACGACGCCATCACGGTGGCCAAGAAGGCCGTCATCCACAAGGACAAATGCGCGGGCTGCTCCCTGTGCTCCCAGGTCTGCCCGGTAGGGGCCATTTACATGACCGAGCGGGAGGACGGCGACACCGGCCATTTCCGGGCCATGGCCTCCGCCCATCCTCATCTGGCGCCGAAGGGCTTTTTCGACGAGTAAAGACGCGTCTTCCCCAAATCACCATGCAAAAAAGGAGAGTATGTATGGCGAAAGATTTTCGAACCTTCATCCGGCAGCTGGAGGCCGCCTGCCCCGAGGAGCTTCTTTGGGTCCCGGGCAGAATCAGCAGCGATCTGGAGGCCGCCACCTTCCTGCGGAAGCTGGAACTGGAGGGCAAGGCTCCGATGACCATCTTCCGGCGTCCTACCGCGCTGGACGGCTCCGACAGCGCGTTTCCCCTGGTATTCAACGCCTTCTCCAGCCGGAAGAAGTTCTGCGCCGCCCTGGGGATGGATATGGCGGATTACAAGATGCCGCTTTCCCTGAAGCTGAAGGACTGTTATGCCCACCGCATCGAGCCTGTGACCGTCCCTGCCGGGGAGGCCCCCGTGAAGGAGGTGACCGTCACCGGTGAGGCCTGCGGCTTTGACAAGCTGCCCATTCCCAAGCACCATGAGCACGACGGCGGCCCTTATATCCTGGGCGGCGCTTTGGTCACGCGTGATCCGGATTCCGGGGCGTATAACCTGGCGATGATCCGCGTTCATGTAAAGGGCCACAAAATCGCCGCGATCCACGCCGAACCCCATCACCACAGCGGTATGAACGTGAAGAAGTATGGGGAACGCGGGAAGAAGGCCCCGGTGGCCATTGTCATCGGGCATCATCCCGGCTTCTTCCTGGGCAGCTGCTGGGAGGGTCCTTACGGCACGAACGAGTACGAGATCGCCGGCGCCGCGCTGGGGGAGGCCGTCCGGCTGACGCCCAGTCAGACATGGGGGGACGAGCTTTTGGTTCCCGCAGACGCGGAGATGATCATCGAGTGTGAGGTGGACTGGAACGACCGCATCGAGGAGGGCCCGGTGGGGGAGCATACCCGGCACTACAAGAACTTCAAGGGCGGGCAGGTTATCCAGCAGCTGGACCCCCGGCTGACCCCCGTAGCCATTACCCACAGAAAGGACGCCTACTTCCAGTCCCTGTTCATCGGCCACGCGGAGCACTGCCTGCTGGGCTCGATCCCCAAGGAGGCTGTGATTTTTGAGAAGGTCCGGGCCACCTGTCCCGGTATACAGGCCGTCCACATGACTCCCGGAGGCTGCGGACGCTACATTTGCTACCTCTCGTTGAAGCAGCGGGTGGGCGGCGAGGCCCGCGACGCCATCATGGCGGCCTTCGTCTGCGACTGGCACCTGAAATATGTGATTGCTGTAGACGAGGATGTGGACGTGTTCAGCGACAGCGAGGTGCTTTGGGCGCTGGCCACCCGGACACAGCCGGACCGGGCCACCTTCGTCATTCCCGGCGCCATGGGCGCCACGGTGGACCCCACGGTGGATTCCCGCACAAAAATTTCCGCGAAGATGGGAATCGACTGTACAAAGCCTTATGGGACGCCCTTCTCTGAGGTCTGCGAGGTCCCGCTGGACATGCTGGCAAACATGCGCATTGCGGATTATCTGTAATGCATGGGTACAATAAAAGATGAAAAGGGGAAAGATTATGAAAAAGATGTTGTCTGTTCTGCTGACTGTCTCTTTGCTTCTGGCGCTGGCCGCCTGCGGCGCTACGCCGTCGGACAGCGGCGCTTCCGCCGGCGGGTCTGAAAGCACGCCGCCCCAAGGAAGTTCCGCAAGCGCTTCGTATCCGAAGGGCACCATCACCGTTGTGGTCTGCCGGGGCGCGGGCGGCTCCGCCGACACCGTGGCTCGCATGTACGCGCCCTATCTGGCGGAAAAGCTGGGCTGCAACGTGATTGTGGAGAATGTGGAGGGCGGCTCCGGCAAAGTGGGTTTGAGCCAGGTCTACCGTGCCGACCCGGATGGCTATACGCTGGTCTTGGGCAACTTCCCCTCCTATGTTCTCACCGAAGTTGTGGAGGGCGGCGATGTGGAGTACCAGATGAGCGGATTTGAACCCATTGTCGGCGTTTCCGGCAAGGAGGGCAACGTGTTGATCGTCCCGCCCGATAGCCCCTATCAGACCTTGGAAGATCTGGTTGCCGCCGGGACCTCCGGGGCCGGTCTGAAGATGGCGGTGACCACCGGCGTTTCCAACTCCTCCCTGGCGCAGGCCATGTTCCTGGATGTGACCAAGGTGGACGTGACCTCTATCCCGTATGACAGCGGCAATAACTGCGTTACCGCCATCATGGGCAAGGAAGTGGACTGCGCCATTTGCAGCAGCACTGCCGCCTATACGCCTGCCGCCGAAGGGACGCTTCGCGTGCTGACGACGTTCGGGGATGTGGAGGACGAGAAACTGGAGGGCGTTCCCACCTTCGCCTCTATCTATGGAGAGGAGTACGGTTACGATGTGGTGATGGGCATCCTGGCTCCTCCCGAGACGCCGGAGGAAGTGCTGTCCGTTCTGCGGGACGCCGCCTATGAGGCGGTTCAGGACCCTGCCTTCACCGAGGCCGCCGGCGGCTCCTTCAACGTTGTGCCCCGCGCCAGCCAGGAGCTGGAGGAGGTCATCAGCGGCTGCTACATGCTGGCCGAGTCCTCCAAGGACCTGCTTGGCTGACCGCTGCCCTGTTCCTGTCCCGGCCGCAGACACTGTTTGCGGCCGGGGCGCTCCAAAATTGTCCGAGAGGTACCGATATGAAAGATACGAATCAAAAAGCGGTTGTGGATGTTGTGATCCTCCTGGTCATTATGCTGGCCTCCGCGTACATGTTTGCCGCTTCCGGCTCCTTCGCCGATGAGACCAAGCTGTTTCCCAGAATTGTGTCGACGGCGGTGTTCGTCTGCTGCGCGGCAAAGCTGGCGCTGACAGCCCGGGCCTTTCTCCCCCCGAAGGATTCCGCTGCGGCATCCGGGGATGAGGTTCCCGCAAAAAAGGCGCTGTTGAACCGCAGACAGCTGATTCTGCTGGCCGCCTCCGTGCTCTACGTCGCCTTGCTGAACCCGATCGGCTTTCTCCCGTGCACCATCGCGATACTGCTGGCCCTGCCCTATACGCTGGGCTACCGCAGATGGAAGGTGCTGATCCCCTTTGCGCTCCTCATCAGCATTGCGTTTTACGCGATTTTCCGCTATGGCTTTTATATCAAGCTGCCGGCGGGAGTTCTGTCTGGATTACTTTAAGGAGGACAAGCGATGTCGTCTTTACTTACTGCGCTCAGTCCGCTGAATCTGGTCTACATGCTGGCGGGCACGGTGCTGGGAATCTTGATCGGGGCGGCTCCCGGTCTGGGGCCTGTGTTTGCCCTGGCCATTCTGCTGCCCATGACCTACTCCATGTCCGCCACCAGCTCTGTGATTTTCCTCAGTGCCGTCTATGGGGCTTGCTGCTATGGCGGCTCCATTTCCTCCATCCTGCTGAACACGCCTGGCACCCCCGGCAACGTCGCCACTTGCTTTGACGGCTACCCGATGACCCGCCGGGGCGAGGCGGGCCGCGCCCTGGGCATTTCCACAACCGCTTCCCTGGTGGGCGGACTTTTTGGCGTGGCCGCCTTTGCACTGCTGGGCAATGCCTTGGCGCAGCTCTCCTTGAAGATCGGCGCGGCGGAGTATTTCCTGCTGGCGGTCGCCGGGCTGTGTCTGGTGGCCTTGGCGGCCAAGGGCAACGCCCTGAAGGGCATCATTATGGGCGGTCTGGGGCTGATGCTGACCTTTATTGGGCGCAGCGTTGTGACCGGAGACAAGCGCTTCACCTTTGGCACGGTCTACCTGGAGGACGGTCTTCAGTTCATCCCCATCGTCATCGGCGCCTTCGCCCTGGCGCAGGCGCTGGTTCTGGTGAATGAAAAAGGCGCCATGAGCGCCGCCGATTCCAAGGTGTCCGGCGTTATGGCGGGCACGAAGGAGGTTTTTAAGTTCCCGGTTCCCCTGGTCCGGTCCTCGGTACTCGGAACCATCATCGGCATTGTCCCCGGCCTGGGGATCAACGCCGCCAGTTTCATCACCTATGTGGTGGAAAAAAACGCGGCGAAAGACAAGGATACCTTCGGCGAGGGCAACACCAAGGGCTTGATCGCCCCGCAGACGGCGATCGGCGCGGTGACCAGCTCCGCCCTGATTCCCGCCTTTGCCCTGGGAGTTCCCGGAAGCTCCAGCGCGGCGTTGTTCCTGTCCGCCCTCAGCATCCACGGTATCCAGACCGGCTATTCGTTCTATTCCAAAAATGGGGATATGGTCAGCACGATCATATGGGGAATGCTGCTGGCGCAGTTCGCGTTTGCCATTCTGGGCCTTCTCGGCGCCAAGTATTTTGCCAAAATTACCGAGATGCCGAACAGCCTGCTGGTCCCGCTGATTCTGATGCTCTCCGTGGTGGGCGCCTACGCGACCCGCCGCCAGATCATGGACGTCGCGGTGATGCTGGCGGCGGCTGTGATCGGCTACTGCCTGGAGCGGAACAAGTTCCCGCTGTCCTGCCTGATTCTGGGTTTGATCCTGGGCAGTCT
Organism: uncultured Oscillibacter sp.; assembly: GCF_910579365.1. Classification (GTDB taxonomy): domain Bacteria; phylum Bacillota; class Clostridia; order Oscillospirales; family Oscillospiraceae; genus Oscillibacter. The sequence continues at coordinate 1,384 of NZ_CAJTUX010000042.1, read as the reverse complement.
GGCGGAGGATAACTACTGCCGGGCCATGCGGCTTTCCGGGGGCTCCTGGTCGATTTTCTTCACAAGGCCGATTTCTCTTGCGCTGATTATTATCATCGTGGTATGCTTTGCCTGGCCCCTTTTGAAAAAGCTCTTCAACCGAAAACAGACCGCAGGATGATTTGGCAGGGAGGTGCCGCTTATGGAGACAAGGAGACTGGTGGTCGGCATGACGGGAGCCAGCGGCGCCGTTTTGACGCTGGAGCTTCTGCGCCGGCTGCGGACGGTTCCGGCGTGGGAGACCCACTTCGTCATGAGCCGCGGGGCGGAGGCCACCATCGGCTATGAATTGCCGGGCCGAAGGGAGGAGCTTTTGTCCCTGGCGGACCAGGTTTATGAAAACAGCCAGATTGACGCGGCGATTGCCAGCGGCAGCTTTGCCGTCGATGGCATGGTCGTGATTCCATGCAGTATGAAAACGGCAGCCGGTATTCATAGCGGGTACGCGGACACATTGCTGCTCCGTGCGGCAGATGTGACCATAAAGGAGGGCCGTCCACTGGTGCTGGTTCCCCGGGAGACGCCGCTTTCCCCCATTCATCTGCGGAATCTCCACGAGCTGTCCCTGATGGGAGCTGCGGTCATTCCGCCGGTGATGACATTTTACAATGCTCCGCAGACGGTGGATGACATGATTCAGCATATCGTGGGAAAAATCCTGGACCGCCTGGGCATCCCGACCGAATATCGCCGATGGAACGGGTGATGGAAATCGGGACCGGGCGCTCCTGGGTCAGGCTGGAGTGGCGGTTCGCCGGAGAGGATATCTTGATTGCCATTATGGGCGGGGAGGCTCCTCATATTGGCGCCGCCGCGCTGGCCTGGCAGGAGAGGGGCACGGCGGAGGTTTCGCCGCTGTCCGTTCCGGGCCATCGGGAGAGCGAGGTGGCCTGTTCCTGTGCCGGGGCAGTCTGCCGGGCCGTGGGACGTACGGTGCTTGTCAGCTGCGGCATACACATTGACCGGGCGGAGCGGTGGGAAATCGAGCGTCTCTGCGCACACGCTGCCCTCTTGACGCAAAGACTGATAGACCAGCTGCAAACAGACCATGGATGACCTGCAAGAACAAAGGAGCTATTTGCGGCATGGGCGCAAAAAAAACAGTACTGCTTGGGATTCCCGCCGGGCAGTACTGTTTTTTTGGATTTAAATCCTTGTAAAATGTTGCGCAGGACGACAGCTCCCATCAAATAAATCGTTTTATAAACCTATGTTTCTTGCGATAGGGTTACAGCGCGGCGGCGCGGAGCTGAAGGAGCGGACCGACTTCGCCTTCCTGCTGGAGCAGGCCAGGCGTCTCTCCCAGGACTGGTGCGTCCTGACCGGACCGGACGGGACCCGCCGC
>NZ_CAJTUX010000041.1 GCF_910579365.1 uncultured Oscillibacter sp. | reverse complement strand
GGTCTCCTGGTCGACATAGATGAACTTCACGTCGCGGGCGAAGTAGGCGTTGTCGTCAGTGAAGTGAGTACCCGTATCCTTGAAGTTCACGCGGACGTTGCTGGCCTTGATCTCATAAGCGCTAGTATCGGCAGTGTCGTCGACATCAAAAACGCCGAAGTACTTGTTGTCCTCCTTAACCTCGGTATCAGAGAGGGTCCACTCGGCCACGCCGCTGGTGTTCTCGTTGGTGTAATACACCAGGTCGCCGGGAACGATGGCGCTGGGCTTGGAGGTACCGACGTTCAGGGAGACAGCGTTGCCCTTGCCGTCCCAGCCCTCGGCCAGCCAAATGATGCGGCCGTTCTGGAGGCTCTGGGCCCAGCTGCCGACGACCATGTAGTCGCTGGTGGCGCCGACGTCCTTGGCGCGCAGGGCGTTGCCAAACTCGTCGAGAACGAGGGTGACGTCCTTGGTAGTGACCTTGATCTTGTCGGCGGTCAGGTCGTGCATATCCTTGTTCCAGTTGGCGATCTTGTAGGTAGTTCCGCCAACGGTGATATCAACGGCGTTGGGCTCGGTGCCGATGGCGCCGTAGGTGGTGACCTTGCTCAGCCGGCCGGAAACGGTCTCGGGGACATAGGCCCGAGCGGCTTCCCAGGTGCGGCCGCCGTCGGTGCTGACGGGGATGATGGCGACTTCGTCGCCGGCCTTCAGGGCGGAGAGGACGTCATAGCAGACGTCGTCCACGTTGACGTTCTTGATGGTCTTCTCGTTGAGGGCGGCGTGGTTGAAGCCCTGGATGCCCTGCGCGGTGGTGGCGCTCTCCTCGTTGTCCTGGCCGATGCGGTCCAGGGACACGTAGTCGCTGCCGACGCGCTTGACTTCCATCAGCTGGGTGCGGACCACGACGACGTCGGTGATGTGATCGGCGTCATTCTCATCCACGTAAACCTCAACGACGGTGCCGTTGTCGGTGTAGTCGGCGATCTGGCCCACGCTCTCCAGAATCTTGTCAGAGCCAACGCCGTTCAGCCACAGGGTGGCGTTGTCGCCGCCGCGGTCATCGGTCAGCTCATAGCCGCGCAGGCCCAGAGCACGGACCTTGGCGGAATCGGTGACCTCGATATGGGCAACCTGGGTGTTGAAGCTGAAGTCGGCCTCCAGGGGATAGGTGCCGATGGTGACCTTCTTGTAGCTCCACTCGGCAGAGGGACGGCCGAAGTCGTTGGGAGTGGGGTTCCACTTGTCGGCCTCCAGGCGGAGGTCCACGAAGTGCTCCTCGGCGAACTCGACGGTGTAGTAGTTATCGCTGGAGGCAACCTCAGTGTAGTTCCGGGTCCGGATGTTCCGGGCGAACTCCTGGTTGCTGGTCTTGTAGGAACGGACCTGGCCGCCGGAAACGGCAACGTTGGTGTTCTCGCCGGTGACGTTGACGTTGATGCCGTTGGTGTAGGTCACGACGGTGGCCTTCAGGGCGTTCAGCGCCAGCTGGCAGGCCTGCTCGCGGTTGACCGCGGCGCTGCCGTCGAACTTCAGGCGGTCAAACAGACCGGCGCTCTGGCCGATGGCGGCGATGTTGTTGGTCCAGCCGGAGCCGGTGAAGCGCTCGAGCTCGGCGTCATAGCCGACAGCGCCCAGCAGCATCTTGGCAAAGGCATAGCCGGTCAGGGAGTCGCCGGGCTTAAAGGTGCCGTCGCCGTAACCGCTGATGATGTTCTTGGTCTTGCAGAAGCTGATGACGCCCGCGAAGGTGTAGTTGGCGGGAACGTCGGGATAGGGGCTGCTGTTGTTGGGCAGGTTGTTGGCGGCCTCGGGGCCGATCAACAGGGACACGATGATCTTCGCGGCCGCGCCACGGGTCAGCTCCTTCGTGGGCTGGAAGCTGCCGTCGTCATAGCCGGTGATCACGCCGATACGGTTCAGAACCGCAACGGCTTCCTCGTACTGAATCTCGTCCTTGTCGGTGAGATCCTTGTACTCGACGGCTCCCGCGCTGATCGTGACCAGAGACATGGCCATGACCAACGCAAGAACCAGGGACAGGAATTTCTTCATTGAACATTCCTCCTTTAAAGATTACGGTCCGTCCGGACATCCCGGCGCGCAGCCCCCTCCAGGATTCGTGTCGGGGCTAGCCGATCCCACATCAAGCCTGGAATTGGTCTCGCGCCAATCCGTCCGCCGTCCGCATCTGCAATCTAACAGGAAAAAAAGGGCCTGGCAAGGCTTTTGGAGGCCTTTTAACCGAACTGAAAACCGCCGTCCGATTGGCGGGGCGCATTTGCCGGAGAGGCGTAACGCCGCCCAGAATTTTCCAATTTTGGCGGCAGGGCAACGAAGAGGGAGGCAGGGTGAAGCCCCCCGCCTCCCGGCTATTCGGCTTTGCGCTCCTCCCGGTCGGGGAGGAAGTATTTCTGCCCCTCCTGGAGCAGGGCCCCGTCCTCCACCATGTGTCGCAGAACCAGGGTGCACTGCTTGGGCTGGATGCGGAGGAGGTCCACGATGTCCTGACGGTAGGCGAAGCCCGCCTCGGAGAGGTATTCCCGGATGGCCGCCCGGTGACGCTCCGGCGGCACCACGGTGCCGGGGAGGTAATACTTTCCCCCCACCCGGATGAGACGCCGCTGGTCCGTCAGGCGGCGGAGGCGGGCGTAAGTGGCGGTTTTGGAGAAGCCCAAGAGCTCGGACACCTCCCCCCGGGAGACAGAGCCCCGTTCCGCCACCTGCTGGAGAATCAGATTGGTTTCGGCCTCCCGGCCATCGTCCTTCCGGAGGTCCCGGAGGGTCACCCGCTCCAGTCCGCCCCGGATGAGAGCGGCACGGGTCAGCCGGGAGAGCCGGGGGAGGTCCAGAGGCTTTCGGGACTGCTCGGTTAGGAGAAGGTGGGGGTCCTCCGAGGGGGAACGCCGCCGGCGCTCCTCCTCCAAAAGACGGCGCAGGGCGCTGGTAAGCAGCACCTCCCGGTCCGGCAGGCGGAGGACGCCCTTTTCCAAGTCCACCTGGTCCCAGGTGAGGGCGATCATCTCCTGGGCCTGGAGGCCCAGCTGCCAGGCCAGCCACATGGCCAGCCCCGCCGCCGAGCTCCGCTCCGCCTGGAGGAGCTTCCACAGCTTGAATTCGTCCACCTGGGCCGGCGGGAGCTTGGGGGCTTTCCGGGCCGGGGCGCTGGCGGAAAAGCGGAGCTGGAGGGTCGCCACCTCCACGCCGCTGATCCGGGCCGCCTCCGGCCAGTCCATGCGGTCCAGGCAGCGGAGAATCCAGTCATAGCGCAGGTCCAGCAGCCGCACCCCGGGCAGGCCGCCCCGGTCCAGGGCCTGCCGCGCCAGACGGGAGACGGACTCCAGGCGCATGGGCCGGCGCTCCCGGGCGGAGAGGAGGACGTGGGGGTCTCCGGGCTCCTCCCGGGCCTCCCGCGCCTCCCGGAGCTTCCAGAGCAGGGCCCGGACCTCCTCCTCCAGGGGGACCATCCGGTCCGGCAGCTCCAGCCGCCCGTCCAGGAAGGAGACCTGATCCCAGGTCAGGGCGGCGATCTCCTCCCGGGTCAGCCCCTCCAGCCACGCAAGGCGGAGAACCAGGGCCTCCGGCCCGGCCTGCTCCCGCTCCAGGAGGCGGCGCAGGGCGCCCTCGTCCAGACGGCGGTTTCTCTCCATGGCGGACTTCCTCCTTTCGCCGGGTTACGTTATGAACGCATAGCAAACCAGGCGGACTTTTGGAAAAATCCGCCAATTTGGCCGCTGAGGGCCGCGGCATCTCCGTTTCAGAGCCTCAGGTCCCCGCCGCGGCAGGCTGCTCCGCCTCCTGGGGGACGCCGGTCACCTCCACGCCGGTGAGGTCCCAGCAGCCGTGGCAGGTCACAAGCCCGCCGTAGAGCCGCCCCTGGCGGACGGTGAAGATGGCGTCATAGGGCTCCTTGTCCACGCAGGAGCGCAAAGCGCCTGAAATCAGGTACTTACCACTTTGCAGCACACTGCCGGAGAAGCGGTTCCGGCGGCTGAGCAGGCACAGCTCGCCGGAGACGGCCCCGGCGTCCTCCCACAGCAGCAGCTCCCCGGCCCGGGGCCCCAGCTGGCTTTGCAGCACCACGGTGTAACAGACTTTTTTCACAACATCACTCCTGTTATGGTTTGATTATAAATAGGCGCCGGGTTTCGAAAAGGGACAATTCTGCGAAAAACGTCTAAATTTGGACATAATTGTAACAATTGTCAAAAACGTCCATCTCTGGGAAAGAAAAAAGGAGGACGGATAGCCGTCCTCCTTTTTGCAAGTCCCCTGTTCATATGTCCGTCAGTCCGTCCAGCTCCACGCTCCTCTCTCCCGCAGAGTCTGCCACAGGGCGCCCTCGGCGCTCCGCTCCACCGTCCGCTCCAGCGCGGCCGTCAGCTCCTCCGCCGTCAGCGCCATCCGGCCGCGAATCCAGCCCTCCAGCAGGGAGAGCAGCACCGCCTCGCCGCAGCGGCGCTCCCGCTCCTCCCCCTCGGGGTCCGGCGGCGCTCCGCCCCGGTCCCGGTAATAGGACTGCACCGTCTCCAGGGTCCGCGTCAGCGGAACCAGGGCCTTCAGACCCTCCGTGCCGCTCTGGTCCAGCACCGCCTGGTAAAAGGCCCGGTTCCCGGCAATGCGGTCCAACAGGCTCAGCAGCGCCTGCCGCCAGGTGAGGCATTCCTCCTGCCGTGCCAGCAGCGCCGCCCGCTCCCGCTGGACGGACCAGTCAAAGAGGTCATACACATCTTTAAAATGATAGTAAAAGGACTGCCGCCGGAGGCCGCAGAGCTCCGTCAGCTCCCGGATCCGGAGCTGTTCCAGCGGCCTGCGCTTCAAAAGCTTCCGCAGCGCGCTGTCCAATTCCTGTCTGGTTCGCTTGTCATGTTCCGGCATACGCTCCTCCTGTCCGCCGCCGGCCTCCGCCGCGGCACACGTTCCAAGCCTCCGGTCCCTCCGGCCGAAAGCCGCTTTCCCGCTCTAAGCATACCCTATCCCTTTCCTTCCCGTCAAGATTTCCGGCTTTTCGACTGGGCGGAACGTTTCCTTTATATATCTCATATTGGTCATTTTTTCGTTTTTAGCCCTGCAGAGGGGACAACGATACCAGCATATTTTCCATAAACTCACAAAAACGGCGGCAAAACGGTGGATTTCTCCCCCTTTCGCCCCCCGTCCCTCCGGTTCCCTTCCTTTTTGCATTTTTCAGAACCTCTCGACAAATTCAGACAAGTTATTTACCGAATATTGTGTATGATACCCATAGACCCCAGCTATATTTAGTGTTTCATGAAGAAAGGAAGGCCTGCCATGACTGCAATCGCCAAAGAATATTTGTTGTTGTTCAATACCGTTACCGACACGGAGAAGTCCCTGGCCCAGCTGAGGGAAACCCTTCTGGAGGCCCAGCGGCAGGCGGAGGAGCTTTTTTTGGAGCAATCCGATGAAAACCAGCCCACAACCGGTCATGACGCCGGATCTGCTCAATAAACTGCCGGGAAAAGCCGTTGACCTTCTTTGTGAAATGGAGTACAATGGTTTTTGTTCCGGCAGCTGCCAAACTGGCCGGGGACCTTCCTGCGGAGGGTCCCCTTTGGCTGCCGCATTGAATCGGCGCTCCGGGCGCGTGGAGGTTTTTCTATGCCCAGTATTTCTGTCATCGTCCCCGTCTATCAGGCGGAGTCGTTTCTGCACCGCTGTCTGGACAGCGTAGCCCGCCAGACCTTTTCCGACTGGGAGCTGATCCTGGTGGACGACGGCTGCACCGACGGCTCCCCCGCTCTGTGCGACCGCTTCGCCGCCAAGGACAGCCGGGTCCGGGTCTTTCACCGGAAGAAGAACCAGGGCGTCAGCGAGGCCCGGAACCTTGGCCTCAACGAGGCCAAGGGGGACTATATCGCCTTCCTGGACGCCGACGACTGTTACGAGTTCCACACCCTGGAGACCCTGTGGAACCTCCGGGAGCACTCCGGCGCGGACGCCGCCGCCTGCGGCCTCACCTACCTCTGGCCCGACGGAAAGCAGGCGGTGCAAAGCCAGCTTCCCGCCGGCGTCTTCGGTCAGGAGGAGATTCGTGAAAAGCTGGTCCATCCCCTCCTGGGGGACCGGCTGACCCAGCCGGTGTTCAACGGGTACAGCGTCTGCTACCTCTTCTCGGCGGAGCTCATCCGCAAGGCCCGCCTCACCTTCGACGGGCCCTATCTGGAGGACGAGCTCTTTGTGCTGGAGTACTTCTGCAACGCCCGGTCCCTGGCGGTGACGGACCAGCCCCTCTACCGCTATTTCCTCCACGGCCAGTCCGCCACCCACCACTATATGAGGGACTTTCCCCAGGTCTTCTCCCGCTTCATGGAGCGGAAGGAGGCCCTGGTCCAGCGGTACGGTCTGGAGTCCGCCCGCCCCCAGTGGCGGGAGAGCAGCAACTGGGCGGGTCTTCTCATCGCCGTGGGCAACGAGTACGCCAAGGACAACCCGAAGTCCATCCGCCAGCGGCAGAAGGCCGTGGAGGCGTTCTGCCGCCAGCCGGACATGGAGAAGGCCATCCGGGAGCTGGTTCCCGTGGGTCTTAGTCCCAACAAGCAGATGGTGGCCAACCTGGTCCGGGGGAAGCACTTCTTCACCCTGACCCAGCTCTACCGCCTGAAAAACCGCATCTGACGGACGGGCCGCCAAAAGCGGCGCTCCCGCGGCACACACCGTCCCACTCCATACGCGAAACGAGGAACGATATGACGCTTCTGAAAGAAAGCTATCTCCATCATCTTCTGCTCCTGCTCCTGGCCGCCTACGAGGACAGCGGGCTGCACCGTCTGGCCGTTCGGGCGGGGGCCTGGTGCGGCGGGCAGATCGACGGCAGCGCCCTTCTCCGGCCCCTGTGCCGGGAGGGGGTCTTGGCCCGCTCCTGGCCCTGCAGCGGGGCCTGCCGCCTTCTGAGCTGGATCGTGAACCTGCCGGGGCGGCTGCTGCGCCGGTTCTATTTGCTCCTGGAGGAGACCTTTGCGGACAGCTTTTTCGCCCGGCTCGCCTTCCGCCTGGGGGACGAGACCGCCGTGGCCGAGGGCTGGCTGATCCTGCTCCTCTGGATCATCCCCTATGAATACTGGAACAACGCCTATACCCTCCTGGCCTTCCTGACCCTTCTGCTCCTGCTTCACGCTGGGGCCATGGGCCGGGGGGACCGGCATCTGGACGTGGAGCGCACCGGCTTTTTCCCGGCGCTGTTCTTTGCCGCCGTGGTGCTGGGGGTGGTCTTCTCCCTGACCCGGAACGTCTCCGTCCGCTTCTTTGTCTACCACCTCTCCGCCGCTCTCTGCGTGGTGGTAACGGTCAGCGCCCTGCGCTCCGCGGAGGAGCTGAAGCGTCTGGCGGCGGGGGCCTCCGGCTGTGTGGCGGTCTCCTCGCTGTACGCCATCTTCCAGCGCCTCTCCGGTCTGGAGGTCAACACGTCCTATGTGGACATGGACCTGAACGCCGACATGCCCAGCCGGGTCATGTCCTTCTTCGACAACCCCAACACCTTCGCGGAGGTGCTGCTGCTCCTCATGCCCCTAACGCTGGCGCTGATTCTGTGCTCCAGGCACATCGTTTCCAAGCTGGCGGCCTCGGCGGCCTTTGTCCTGGGCGGCGCCGCCATGGGCATGACCTACTGCCGCGCCGCCTGGATCGGCATGGCCTGCGCCATGGTGGTAATGATCTTTTTGTGGAAGCCGAAGCTGCTGCCCCTTTTCTTCGCCCTGTGCGTGCTGGCGGCGCCCTTCCTGCCCGCCAGCATCTGGAACCGGGTGCTGACGATTTTCGACTCCTCCGACTCCTCCACCAACAGCCGCTTTCCCCTCTTCAAGGCCGGGCTGGAGGTTATCGTCCGCCGTCCCCTCTCCGGCGCGGGACTGGGCACCGCCGCCGTCCAGCGGTACGTGAAGCTGCTGAATTTCTACCACGCACGGACCCCCTTCGTTCACTCCCACAACACCTATCTCCAGGTCTGGGCGGAGCTGGGCATTTTGGGCTTTGTGGGCTTTGTGGGCTCCGCGCTGTGGGGCGTCAAGCGGGCGGCCCACGCCGTCCGGCACTGCGGAAACTCCGCCGCCAGAACCATCACCTGCGCCGCCTGCGCCGCCCTCTGCGGAAGCCTGGTCTGCGGCCTGGCGGACTACCTCTGGAACTATCCCAGGGTGATGTGCATCTTCTGGTTCGTCTTCGCCCTGGCCCTGGGCGGGGTGAAGCTCTGCGGGGAGAACGCCTGACCAGAGGCAAGCGGCTCCTTGTAAAGCCCGCCGGATCATGATATGATAGCGGGCGTAATTCGCGGCTGTATCCGCAGGCGGCCTGACCGTTTGCAGACGAGACTGCACGCGCAAAAAACGGGTCCCCGGAGAGGTGCATCTCTCCGGGGACCCATTTTGATGGCGGATTTTGCCGCTCTATTTTAAATGCGGTCATGATGCCGCAGTCGGGATATCCTATGCAGGAGGGAAGGTTTCAAGCTCTTTTTTGCATAAGGGCTGCCGGGAGATAACTCCGATACTTTCAAGAAAACGGATGGAACCGCCTCAAGCCGGCGGTATAATCGGGGCGAAAATTGGACTTTGAGGAGCAAAAGATGAATATATTACTTTACGAGAAAAGCCGCAATTAAAGGACGGCGCGGCCAAATGGTTTCATAGGAAGCGGGACGTGCCGCAAGAAGCCTATCTTGCGTGTATGGAATCCTTTCTTAACCGTGAAACCGAATATGGTTGGTATCTTTGCCTGGAGGATGACAGGATTATTGGAGGATTGGGGGTAATCGAGCATGATGTTCATGACAGAAAAGACCTTACCCCTAACGTCTGTGCCGTGTATACGGAGGAAGCATACCGCCGCCAGGGAATTGCGGGACATTTGTTAAATATGGCGGTGGAGGACCTGAAGACGAAAGGCATTACGCCGGGAATTTTTCAGCCCAGGGGCGGACCGGCCGGTCCGCCCCTGGGCAATCCAATCCTTAACCGGGACCTTCCCGTTCCCGCTTCCTCAGCTCTTGCTGGGCAGCACCGAGGCGATGGACCCGGCGAAGGCGCTGAGGGGCATGGTCTGAAGGACCACCTTGCCCGGGCCGGTGACCACGGTGTTGAACATGCCCTCGCCGCCGAACAGCATGTTCTTCACTCCCTTGACGGACTGGATGTCGATGGTGCAGGTCTCGTCCATCATGGCCAGGTTCCCGGTGTCCACAATCAGCTTCTGGCCCGGGGCCAGATCATACTCCACGGCGGAGCCGTCGATCTCCAAAAAGGCCGTTCCCTGTCCGGAGAGCTTCTGCATAATGAAGCCCTCGCCGCCGAAGAAGCCCGTGCCCATCTTCTTCTGGAAGAACACGGACAGCTCCACCCCCTGCTCCGAGGCCAGGAAGGCGGACTTCTGGCACACAATGGACTTGCCCGGCCCGATCTCCACCGCCCGGATGGCCCCGGGGAAGCTGGAGGCAAAGGCAATCATGCCTGAGCCGCCCTTGGCGGTGTAAAGATTCTGGAACATGCTCTCTCCGGAGAACATGCGGCCAAAGGCCTTGCCGATGCTGCCTCCGGCGGAGGTCTGCATCTCCATATTGGGGCTCATCCACACCATGGACCCCTTTTCCGTAATCATGGTCTCCCCGGTGTTCAGCTGGCAGATGACCACGGGCATGGGCTCGCCCTTGATCTCGTAATTCATAGTGCCTCTCTCCTTCGCTTGTCGTTTTTGCGCTGGGTTTGCCGTACCTTACTATAGCAAAGCCCTCTCCCTTCCGCAAGCCCCGGCGGCAAAGAGGGCACCTTTTGCACCCTCGCCCCGCATAAAGCGTCTCCCACCGGGCATCCTATGTTGAACACCACTGCCACAAGGAGGCGCGCTATGAACAACAAACGGATCGGGCGGCGCACCGTCGCCCTGGAGCATCCCCCCTCCGTCATCTCCTACGCCAACATTGGCGGCAAGCTGGAGGGGGAGGGACCCCTGCGGGAGCACTTTGACGAGCTGGAACAGGACTCCTTCTTTGGGGAGAAGACCTGGGAAAAGGCGGAGTCCATGATGCAAAAGCGGGTCCTCCAGCGGGCCCTGGACCAGATCCGGCTGAAGCCCGGCGACCTGGACTATATCTTCGCCGGGGACCTTTTGAACCAGTGCATTGGCTCCTCCTTCGGCCTGCGGGAGTTCGGCGTTCCCTTTTACGGGCTCTACGGGGCCTGCTCCACCATGGGGGAGTCGCTGTCCCTGGCGGCCATGGTTATTGATGGGGGCTTCGCGGAGAAGGCCGCCGCCATGACCTCCTCCCACTTCTGCACGGCGGAGCGGCAGTACCGGATGCCGGTGCCCTACGGCAACCAGCGGACCCCCACCGCCCAGTGGACCGCCACCGCCGCCGGCTGCACCATCCTGGCCAGCCAGGGGGACGGCCCCTATATCACCCACGTCACCTGCGGGAAAATCGTGGACAAGGGCATCGCCGACGCCAACAATATGGGCGCCGCCATGGCCCCGGCGGCCTACGACACCCTCTCCGCCTTCTTTCAGGACACCGGAACCAAGCCCCAGGACTACGACCTGGTGGTCACCGGAGACCTGGGGGAGCTGGGGCATGCCATCGTCCGGGACTTCTTTTCCAAGGACGGCATCGACATGGGGGACCATTTCCAGGACTGCGGCCTCCTTCTCTACGACCGGGAGAAACAGGACATGCACGCCGGGGGCTCCGGCTGCGGCTGCTCTGCCTCGGTGTTCAACGGCTACCTCCTCTCCGGCATGCGGCAGGGAAAGTGGAAGAACATCGTCTTCGCCCCCACCGGGGCCCTGCTCTCCCCCACCTCCAGCTTTCAGGGGGAGTCCATCCCCTCCATCTGTCACGTGCTCCGCATCTCCACAGCGAAATAAGCGGAGGCCCGGATTCCGGGCCTCTTTTTACATATTCTTTAAATTACATCCCATATCTTTGTGCAACACAGCCATTGACTTTGGTATGAAATCGGACTATAGTATCCTACGCAAGTCCGATATCGTACTATAAAGGAGAGCTGCGGCCATGGACGCTTACACGCTGTTTCAGGAGTATCTCCAGATCGACCATCAGGTCGACGAGTTCTACCACACCCTGGCCCAGGGTCTCGGCCTGTCGGACAGCGCCCTCTGGGTGCTTTGGGGCCTGGTAGAGCAGGGGGAGGACTGCACCCAGAGCTCCCTCTGCCGGCAGTTTTTCCTGAGCAAGCAGACCGTCCACTCCTCCGTCCGAAAGCTGGAGCAAGACGGCTTCCTCTCCCTCCGGCCCAAGGAGGGACGGGAAGTCTCCCTGGTTCTCACGGAACGGGGCCGGGAGCTGGTCCGGGAAAAGGTTCTTCCCGCCATGGAAGCGGAGCGGACCGCCGCCAAGGGCCTGACGGAGGAGGAGTGGCGGACGCTGATCCGCCTCAGCGAAAAATGGCTCTCCCACTTCCGGGCAGCGGCCCCCATCCCTAAAAAATAAACCGCCGGAGGGTTTCGGCGGGCGCGATACAAAGAGAAAGGAAATCCCTATGCACATCCATCTGTCCGAACATTTCACGTACGGCAAGCTCCTGCGCTTCACCTTCCCCACCATGGTCATGCTGATCTTCACTTCCATCTACGGCGTGGTGGACGGAGTCTTCGTCTCCAACTACGCGGGCAAGACCGCCTTCGCGGCGGTGAACCTCATCATGCCCGCCCTGATGATCTTCGCCGCCGTGGGCTTTATGCTGGGCACCGGCGGCAGCGCCGTGGTGGCCCGGACCATGGGCGAGGGGGACCTGCCCAGGGCAAACCGCTATTTCTCCCTCATCGTCTCCGCCGGCGTCATCGCCGGCGCGGTTTTGACGGTTGCCGCGGAGCTGATTATGGAGCCGCTCTGCCTCCTCCTGGGCGCCACAGGGGAGCTGCTGCCCCTGGCCGTCCTCTACGGGCGCGTCCTCACCCTCGCCCTGGTGCCCTTTATTTTGCAGAACATGTTTCAGAGCTTTCTCGTGGCGGCAGAGCGGCCCAAGCTGGGCTTGGGCCTCACCGTGGCGGCGGGCCTCACCAACATGCTGGGGGACTGGCTGCTGGTGGGCGTTCTGCCCTGGGGCGTGGCCGGGGCGGCCATCGCCACGGTGGCCAGCTCCTTCGTGGGCGGCGTGGTGCCCCTGGTTTACTTCCTCCTGCCCAACAAGACGCCCCTGCGGCTGACCGGCGCCCGCTTTGAGGGCCGGGTGCTGGCCCAGACCTGCTCCAACGGCTCCTCGGAGATGATGGGGAACCTGTCCACGTCCCTGGTCAGCATCCTCTACAACTTCCAGCTCATGCGTCTGATCGGGGAGGACGGCGTGGCGGCCTTCGGGGTCATCATGTATGTCAACTTCATCTTCATCGGCGTCTTCATGGGCTACTCCATCGGCGCGGGGCCCATCATCAGCTATCACTACGGCGCGGGAAACCAGGAGGAACTGCGGAGCCTTCTCCGCAAGAGCCTGCTTTTGATGCTGGCCGGCTGCGTCGGCCTTACCGCCGCCGCCGTGGGTCTGGCGGGACCCCTGTCCCGGATTTTCGTGGGCTATGACGAAGAACTGCTGGCCCTCACTACCCGGGGGTTCCAGCTGTACGCCCTGTCCTTCCTGGCCATGGGCTTCAACATCTTCGGCTCCGCCTTCTTCACCGCCCTGAGCAACGGCGTGATCTCCGCCGCCATCGCCTTCTTGCGGACGCTGCTGTTCCAGACGGCGGCCATCTTCATCCTGCCCCTGTTTTTGGAGCTGGACGGCATCTGGCTGGCGGTGACGGCGGCGGAGGTGCTGACCCTGGCGGTAACGGCGGCGTTCCTGGTCACCCAGCGGGTCCGCTATGGCTACGGCGGACTTCCCGCCTCCTGAGCTCCCAGGTCCATCCCCGCCGTGCCCCCCACCACAATGACGGCGGGGGCCTCCGCTCCCGCCTCCCGCGCCCTCTTCGCGATGCCGCGCAGCGTCCCCCGGACCGCCATGGGCCGGGGGGTGTTTTCGCCGGAAATCACGGCGGCGGGAGTCTCCGGAGACAGTCCCGCCTCCATCAGACGGCGGGACAGCGCCTCCAGCCGGGACAGCCCCATGAGAAACACCAGCGTTCCCTCCGGCAGGGGGGCCTCCAGCCCGGGGGGCAGACCGTCCTTCCCCTCCGCCGTGCGGGCGGTGTACACGTGAAAGCTCCGGCTGACGGCCCGGTGAGTGACGGGAATCCCCGCCCCGCCGGGAACCGCTGCGGCGGAGGTGACCCCGGGCACGTATTCCCACGGGACGCCCGCCGCCTGAAGGGCCAGGGCCTCCTCGCCCCCCCGGCCGAAGACAAAGGGGTCCCCGCCCTTGAGGCGGACCACCATCTTCCCCTCCCGGGCCTTGGCGGCCAGCAGGGCGTTGATCTCCTCCTGGGCCATGGAATGGCGGCCCCAGCGCTTGCCCGCGTAGATTCTCTCCGCCCCCTCCGGGGCGGCGTCCAGCAGCTCCGGGGACAGCAGATCGTCATAGACCACCGCGCCGCAGCGCTCCAGAAGGCGCAGGCCCCGGACGGTAATCAGGTCCGCCGCCCCGCAGCCCGCCCCCACCAGATAGACCTTCCCGGTCCGGGACGCGCCCTCCAGAACCTGGGCCAGCGCCTCCTCCGGCAGAGGGAAGCCCGTCTCCAGGCAGGCGGCGAAGAGCCGGGAGAAGGCGGCGCTCCGGGCCCCTTCCTCCGGCACGCGGGCCCGCACCTGCGGCCGCAGGGAGGCGAGGTAGGCCAGCATATCCCCGAAGTCCTCCGGAATCCGCTCCTCCACCCGCCGCTTCACCCAGGCGGCGGCGCTGGGGCTGGCCCCGGCGGTGGAGACGCCCACGGAGAGCTCCCCCCGCTTCACCAGCGCCGGAAAGAGGAAGTCGCAGCCCTCCCGGTCGTCCGCCGTGTTGACCGGAATCCCCCGCTCCCGGCAGAGGGCGGCCACCGTGCGGTTCGTTCCGCGGCTGTCCGTGGCGGCGATGACAAAGAACTTCCCCGCCAGCATGGCGGGCTGAAAGGCCCGGCGAAGCGGCGTCACACCGGGCAGAGCCTCGATCTCCGGCGCGATCTCCGGCGCGGCCACGGTGAGCCGGGGCCCGTAGGGCAGGAGCTTGCGCGCCTTCCGCGCGGCCACGGCCCCGCCGCCCACGATCAGACCCTCCCGGCCCTCCAGGTCGATGAAAAAGGGAAAGTATGCCATCTCACTCCTCCTCCGGCAGTTCGCAGAAATAGCGCCAGCCCCGGGGCCCCGGGGTCCGCTCCAGGCGGACGCCCATGACCCGCTCCAACATCCCGCTTTGGAAAATCTCCTCCGGCTCCCCCAGGGCCAGAAGGCGCCCCTCCCCCAAAACGGCGATTTCGTCCGCCCTGGCCAGGGCGAGGCAGAGGTCGTGAAGCGCCAGGGCCACTCCCCGGCCCTCCTCCGCCAGGCGGCGGGTGAGGGTCAGGACCTCCAGCTGGTGCCGGGCGTCCAGGTAGGTGGTGGGCTCGTCCAGCAGGATGGTCTCCGTCTCCTGGGCCAGGGCCATGGCCAGATACACCTTCTGCCGCTGTCCGCCGGAGAGCTCCGGCAAAACCCGGCCCGCCAGGTCCAGCGCGTCCATCCGGAGGAGAGCCCGGTCCGCAGCGGCGTAGTCCTCCGCCCGGCAGCGCCGGGGGTAGGAGAGGTGGGGGAAGCGCCCGTGAAGGACCAGCCGCCGGGCGGTGATGCGGGGCGTCTCCCGGGATTGAGGCAGGCAGGCGATCCGCCGGGCGGCCTGCCGGAGGCTGTAATCCCCCAGGGGCCTTCCGTCCAGCAGCACCCCCCCGCCCAGGGCGGGCAGGAGGCCGGCAGCGGTCCGCAGCAGCGTGCTCTTCCCGCAGCCGTTGGGCCCCAGAAGGGCCAGGACCCTCCCCGGCCGGACGGCCAGGGACACGCCCTCCAGCACCGGGACCCCTGGATAGCCCGCTGAGACGTTTTTCAGCTCAAGCATGGCCCGGCCCCCCTCTCCGTCTCTGCCGCAGCAGCAGCCAGAGGAAGAACGGCCCTCCCAACAGGGACAGGACCACGCCCACCGGCAGCTCGTAGGGGGCGAAGAGGGTCCGGGCCAGAATGTCGCACAGCGTCAGCAGCGCCGCGCCGCCAAGGGCCGACGCCGCCAGCAGCCGGGCGGAGCTGTCCTCCCCCACGAGGCGGCGGACCATGTGGGGGGCCACGAGGCCCACAAAGCCCAGCAGCCCCGCAAAGCTCACCGCCGCCCCCGCCAGCGCCGCCGCCAGGGACAGCAGCACAAGCCGCAGCCGCCGGGCGGGAAGTCCCAGGCTCCGGGCGGTCTCCTCCCCCAGGAGGAGCACGTCCAGCTCCCCCGCCAGGGACAGCGCCAGGGCCAGTGCCGCCAGAATCACCCAGAAGGCCGGAGCCACCCGGCTCATGGAGAGATTGGCTACGCCCCCCACCCGGAAGTCCGTATAGCCGTTCAGCGCGTCGGGAAAGAAGGTCAGCACAGCGTCGATGCCCGCGCTGAACATGCCGGACACCGCCACCCCCGCCAGTACCAGGGTCATCTTGGACGCGCCGGTCCGCTCCGCGATGAACAGCACCAGCAGCACGCCCCCCAGAGCCCCCAGGAAGGCCGCGAAGGGGACCGCCGCCGTCCGGGCCGGCCAGAGGGCGGCGCACAGGGCCGTACACAGCCCCGCCCCGGCGTTGACGCCGATGACGTTGGGGGCCGCCAGGGGATTCCCCAGCACGCCCTGAATCATGGTTCCCGAAGCCGCCAGCGCCGCCCCCGCCAGGAGACAGCCGCAGGTCCGGGGCAGCCGGGCGTACAGCACGATGCTGGCCGCCGGACCGCCGCTCCTTCCCAGAAGGGCGGCCAAAACCTCCCCCAGCGGCAGGGGCGCCGCCCCCAGGCACAGGCTCAGCAAAGCCGCCAGCGCCGCCAGGACCCCCAGCAGCGGGAGGACGGATTCAGTTGGGATAGAGAATGTCCGCAAGTTCTTCATAGGCCTCCCCCCAGCGGGCGTTGGGCTTCAGGTTGTAGAGCCGGTGGTCCAGGGTGACGAACCGCCCCTCCCGCACCGCCCGGAGACTGCCCCAGGCGGGGTTGGAGAGCAGGGCGGCGTCCAGGGACTTCCGGGCCGCAGAGGCGTCCGCCCCCTGGAGGACGGCGAAGATGAAGTCCGGGTCGGCGGCGAGGATGCCCTCCAGACTCAGGTTCTCCAGAAGGCCGCCGCCGTCGGCGACGTTGACGCAGCCCAGGTCCGCCAGCATCTCCCCCAGGACGCTGCCCTCGCTGCCCTTGGCCTTGCAGCTGCTGCCGCTGGCCCGGACGTAGAGGACCCTGGGGGCGGACCCGTCCTGCCGCGCGGCGGCGGCGTCCACCTGGGCCCGGACGGCGGTTCCATACGTCTCGTACCGCTCCGGCTGTTCCGTGAGGCGGGCGCAGACCTCCAGCATCCGGAGGTAGTCGTCAAAGCAGTCCACCTCGAAATAGGCGGCGGGGATACCCGCCTGGGCGAAGGTCTCCCGAAGCTCCAGGTTCACGGCAGTGTTGACGCTGGCGAGAATCAGGTCCGGCTCCGCCGCCAGAAGGACCTCCAGATTGGGCTCCTTCACGGCCCCCAGATTTGCCGCGTCCTCCCGCAGGCCCAGGTCGAAGGAGGTCCAGGCGTCCCCAGCGGCGGCGATCAGGGAGTCCCGTCCCCCTGCCAGGCACCAGATGTCCGCAAAGCTGCCGATCATCGCCGCCACCCGCCGGGGCGGCTCCAGTTCCAGTTCCTGTCCCAGGTCGTCCGTAAAGGCGACGGATTCACCGGAGGCGGACGGTCCCGCTCCGGCGGGCTCCGGCGGCGCTCCGCAGGCGGTCAGAAGCAGCGCCAGCGCCGCCAAAAGGCAAAGGCGTTTCATCCCACAATCTCTCCCCTCAGACGGAAAAGGAGGCGGGCCCGGGGCCCGCCTCCTCTCCTGTCATAAAATCGTATCTCAGGCATACCTGGCCACAATGGCGTTCAGCTCCTCCCGGTGCGTTTCGGCCCACTGCTCCCAGGGCTGGCCCGCTGCGGCGGCGGCCCGGCCCAGCTCCACCAGAAGGGCGGGAATGTCCCTCTCCAGGATCACCGCCCCGGCCTCGCCGAAGCGGGCGGCGTCCAGAGCGTCGCTGCCGCCCAGGAACATGCGGAAAGCGGGCTGGGGCTTCTTATCCTCCAGCCGGACGCCCCCCTGGAAGCCGATGGTTCCCGCCTCGTGGGCGGCGCAGCTGGAGGGACAGCCGGAAATGCGGACCGCCGGCAGGGCCCCGTCGGGAATGCCCGCCTCCCGGACCGCCTGCACGGCGGCCTGGAGCAGCCCCTGGCTGTCCCGCACGCCCTGCTGGCAGACCGTGGCCCCGATGCAGGCCACGCTGTGCTCGAAGGCCGTTTTCGCGCCGTCCTCCGTAATAGCCAGGACCTTTTCCGCCCCGGCGGCGGGGAGGTTGACGATATACAACGTCTCGTCCGGGCCCACCCGGCACTCCGCGTTGCACAGATCCTTGATGGCAGCGTACAGCTGGGCGGGCTTCTCCGCCGGCAGGAGGCCGCCCACGGGGTGGTACTTCACCGTATACATTCCTGGCTGCTTCTGCCGGATGGCCCGGGGGTGTTCCAGCGTCTCCTCTCCCCCGCAGACGCTGGCCAGGGCCTCCAGCCGGGGCAGTTCCAGACCCCCCGCCGCCTTGGCGGACTCCACGTTTTTCAAAAACGCCTCCTTGAGCCCCTCGGGCCCCAGGGTGTCCTGCATGAAGCGGGTCCGGGCCTTGGCCCGGTTCTCATAGTTGCCGTGCTGGCAGAAGGTGTCCACCATGGCCCGGACGTAGTAAAGAACCTCCCTGGGGTTCACGGCCTCGTCCACCAGCACGCCCATGCGGTGCCCCGCAGCCCCCAGGCCACCGGCGATGCGGAGGGAGAAGGTCCCGTCCGGCTTGGCCCGGAAGCCCATGTCCCGGAAGGCGCTGTGCACCGAGTCGTCCGCGCCGTTGCTGAACGCGATTTTCAGCTTCCGGGGCATGTGGATATCCCGGCAGATGGAGAGGAGGTCCTCCGTCACCGCCTCGGCGTAGGGCGTGGGGTCGAAAGCCTCCCCCTTCTGCACGCCGGAGAGGGGACTGCACATGACATTCCGGGGGTTGTCCCCGCCGCCGCCCCGGCAGATGATACCGCAGGAGGCGGCCTCCTCCATGATCGCCGGAACCTGCTCCGCCGGAAGATCGTGGAGCTGCACCGTCTCGCAGGTGGTGAGCTTGAGGCGCCGGACGCCGTATTTTTCCACAGTCCCCGCCAGGAACTTCAGGCGCTCCGCCGTCAGCCGCCCCCCGGGCATCCGCAGGCGGAGCATGTGCTTCGTCTGGTCCCGCTGGGCATAGCTGCCCATGCCTCCGGAATAGCCCTTGTAATCCTTTTTCTCAATCTTCCCCTCGTTGAACGCGTGAATCTTCTCCGAGAAGGTTCCGATTTCCTCCCGGTACGTTTGGAGCCATTTGGGGTCCATCATCATACATCGCCCTCTTTCAAACGGTCCGTCCATGGACGGATCGGGATTTGCGGTCTTATTTTATCACAAAACCCCGCCGGGCCGCAATCCCCAATCCTGAAATGATTCCCAAAAAGAACCGGCGTCATTCCGCAGTCCGGGATTCGCCTCGGGTTCAGGGCAGGTCCTCCGGCTCCAGAAGGCGGAAGCCGCTCTCCGCCAGCCGCCGGGCAAAGACGCCCATCCCCGGAATCCTTCGCCCGGAGAAGGCGCCGTCATAGACCTGCCGCACGCCGCAGCTGGGGCTTCGGGGCTGGAGAACGGCCAGCTCCGCTCCCTCCCGCCGGGCGATGTCCAGGGCCAGCTCCGCCCCCCGGCGAAATTCTGCGTCGACGTCTCTGCCGTCCTGCGCCGTCACCGCGCCGTCCACAATTTCCGCCGGGGTCCGGGGCACGGGCAGGCCCCCCAGAACCTCCGGACAGACGGGGACGGCCTCGTGTCCTTCCCGTTTCAGCCACTCCAGCAGTTTGGTGCACCGGTTGTTCCCGCCGCTGTACTTGCAGTTCTCCCCCAAAAGGCAGGCGCTGACCAAAACCTTCATTCCTCCAGCCCCTCCAGATAGTGGACGAACTGCTGGGCGGTCCGGCCGGAGAAACCGCCGTGACGGACCTCCCAGGCGTTGGCCTTCACCATCAGCTCCTTCTCGTCCATGGAAATCCCCTGCCGCTCCGCCAGGGCCCGGACGATGGCGTGGAACTCCTTGGGGCTGGGGGCGTTGTAGTTGATGGTGACGCCGAACCGGGCCGCCAGGGACAGCTTCTCCTCCATGGTGTCGGAGCGGTGGATGTCCCCATGATGCTCCATATCCTGGCGGTCGTTCCAGGTCTCCCGGATCAGGTGGCGGCGGTTGGAGGTGGCGTAGATCAGGACGTTTTCCGGCCGGGTCTCCACGCCGCCCTCGATGACGGCCTTGAGGAACTTGTACTCCACCTCGTTCTCCTCGAAGGAGAGGTCGTCGATGAAGATGATGAAGCGGTAATTCCGGTTTTTGATCTCCCCCAGGATGTGGGACAGCTCCCCGAACTGGTGCTTGTAGATCTCGATCATCCGCAGCCCCTGGTCATAGTACTCGTTGATGAGGGCCTTGACGCTGGTGGACTTTCCCGTGCCCGCGTCGCCGTAAAGCAGGACGTTGTTGGCGTGCCGCCCGGCCAGGAACGCCTCCGTGTTCCGGCGCAGCTCCGTCTTCTGGAGCTCGTAGCCCAGAAGATCCTCCAGCCGCACGCCGTCCACGTTGCTGATGGGCAGGAACTGGAGCCCCGCCTCACTTCGCCGGATGCGGAAGGCCCGGTTCATGGCGAAGACGCCGTAGCCGTACTGCCGGTAGTAGTCCGTCATCAGGCGGAACATCTCGTGGCCGTCGGAGGCCCCGGCCAGGGCCTTGCGGAGGGTGCGGACCTGGGCGCTGACGTCCCGGTTATAGGTCCGCTCCCGCTTGGGAATGGCGCGGTAGTCCGTCAGAATCGAGAAGCAGTCCGTAAGCAGGTACTGCTCCAGGGCGGTGAAGTCGTAGTGAAAGAGCTGGTGGAAGACGGCGAAGTCGTTTTCCGCGAAGCGGTTCACGCTGCCGTCCTCCGCGGCCCCCACCCGTTCGCAGGTCCGGGTGAAGGAGTTGTCGTTGGTCATAAGGACCCAGGTCAGATAGCACTGCCAGAGGTCCTCGTCAAAGCCGCAGGCCGTGGCCAGGTCCAGCAGGCGCTTGACCTGGGCGTTTGTTCGCTGAAGCAGGGCCTCCACGGCCCCGCCATTCTTGCGGTCCCGGACGATTTCCGCCAGCCGGACCAGGATGCTGTCCTTGCCCAGGTCGCTGTAGAGGACCAGGTGGGGGAGAATGCGGTTCATGGAATCCATCCTTTCCTTTTCGGTCGGGGCCCGCGGGTCTCATTCGCGGGCCCTAGAGAAAAGCCGCCGTCTCCGGGGAGGCGGCGGCCTGGAGCCGGGGACGGCAGGGCCCTGCACCCCGCCAGGGGCGCGGCGCCCCCGGGCCCTCCCATCCGGTTCTCTTTTAGTTGGACGCGGTGTCGGGGTCCGTGTCGTCGCCCCAGAGCATGTTGCGCCGCAGCTCCGCGCCCACGGTCTCCATCTGGTGCTGGGCCAGCTGGCGGCGCTTGGCGTTGAAGAAGGTGCGGCCGTTCTTGTTCTCGGCGATCCACTTGCCGGCGAAGACGCCGTCCTGGATGTCGGTCAGCACCGCCTTCATGTTCTTCTTGGTCTCCTCATAGGGGAGAATCCGGGGACCGGAGACGTACTCGCCGTACTCGGCGGTGTCGGAGATGGAGTAGTTCATCATGGCCACGCCGCCCTTGTTGATGAGGTCGATGATGAGCTTCATCTCGTGGATGCACTCGAAGTAGGCGTTCTCAGGGGCGTAGCCCGCCTCCACCAGGGTCTCGAAGCCCATCTTCATCAGCTCCACCACGCCGCCGCAGAGGACGGCCTGCTCGCCGAAAAGGTCGGTCTCCGTCTCGTCCTGGAAGGTAGTCTCCATGACGCCGCCCCGGGCGCCGCCGATGCCCGCCGCATAGGCCAGGGCCAAGTCCAGGGCCTTGCCGGTGGCGTTCTGCTCCACGGCCACCAGGCAGGGCACGCCCTTGCCCGCCACATAGGTGGAGCGGACGGTGTGACCCGGGCCCTTGGGGGCGATCATGGAGACGTCCACCCCGGCGGGGGGCACGATCTGCTTGAAGTGGATGTTGAAGCCATGGGCGAACATGAGCATGTTGCCCTCTTCCAGGTTGGGGGCGATGTCCTTCTTATAGACGTCGGCCTGGACCTCGTCGTTCACCAGGATCATGATGATGTCGGCCCACTTGGCGGTGTCCGCCACGGTCTGAACCTTCAGGCCCGCCTTCTCCGCGCCCTCCCAGTTCTTGCTGCCCTGGCGCAGGCCCACGCACACGTCGCAGCCGGACTCCTTCAGGTTCAGGGCATGGGCGTGGCCCTGAGAGCCATAGCCGATGATGCCGATCTTCTTGCCGTCCAGCTTGCCCAGGTCGCAGTCCTTCTCATAATACATTTTTGCCATATTCGTATTCCTCCTTTAGTTTGCTCTCGTCATATATCGTGCTACGCCCTCTCTCGATGGCGATAGTACCGGTGGTGGCGATTTCCAGAATGCCAAAATCCTCCAGCATCTGAATCAGCGCCGCGTTCTTGCTCTGGGTGCCGAAGACCCAGACCGTCAGGGACTCCCGGTCCACGTCCATAATGTGGCCCCGGAAGATGTTGGTCAGCTGAATGATCTCGTCCCGGGTGCCGTGGTCCGCCGCCCGGACCTTGATGAGGGCGATCTCCCGGCGGACGCAGGTCTCCTCGTCCAGAATCTTCACCGCCTGGACGCCCAGGATTCTCCGGCACTGGGTGGCCAGCTGATTGACCACCAGCTCGTCCGCCAGGATGTTGATGGACAGCCGCGCCGTGTGGGGGCGGTCCGTGGCCCCGGTGACGATGGACTCGATGTTATAGCCCTTCCGGGAGAAAAGCCGTGCCACCTGGCTGAGGATGCCGGGGGTGTCCTCCGTCAGGACGCAGAGGGTGTAGAGCTTCTTCGCCGTGTCCCATTGCTTTCTCATGACTCTCCTCCTTCGCTCAGCAGGAAATCCGTGATCTCAGCCCCGGAGGCCACCATGGGCCGGACCATCTCGTCGATGTCCAGGCGGCAGTCGATCACCGCCGCCTCCCCGCTTCCCAGGGCCTGGGCCAGGGCGGTTTCCATGTCCGACGCCGTCTCCACCCGGAAGCCCCGGATGCCGTAGGCCTCCGCCAGCTTCACGAAATCCGGTCCCCGGTCCAGGGTGGTCTCGGAGTAGCGTCCGCCGTAAATCAGGCTCTGCCACTGGCGGACCATGCCCAGAGTGCCGTTGTTGAAAACCACCGTGATGATGGGCAGCTTGTAATAGCCCACCGTGGCCAGCTCGTGGCAGTTCATGCGGAAGCAGCCGTCCCCGGTGATGTGAAAGACCCGCTTGTCCGGGTGGGCGGTCTGGGCCCCGATGGCGGCCCCCAAGCCGAAGCCCATGGTGCCAAAACCACCGCTGGTGAGCATCTGGCCCGGGTACTGGAAGTGCAAATACTTGATGGCCCACATCTGATGCTGGCCCACGTCCGTGGCGACGATGGCGTCCCCCGGCATCTGGAGCCGGATGGTCTCCAGCACCTGCTGGGGGGTCAGGTGGTCGCTGTCCTCCGCCACGGAGGGGGCCCGGAGGGGAAGGATGCGCCCTTTCCAGGCGCCGTGGTCATACTGGGGCAGCTTCTCGTTCAGCATGGCCAGCACCCGCCGGGCGGAGCCGATGATATGGTGGTCTGTCAGCACATTCTTGTCGATCTCCGCCCGGTCGATGTCGATCTGGACGATCTTGGCCTGCCTTGCAAACGTGGCCGGGTTCAGGGCCACCCGGTCGGAGAAGCGGCAGCCCACGGCGATGAGAAGGTCGCACTCGTTGCAGGCGGTGTTGGACGCCTTGGACCCGTGCATGCCGATCATGCCGGTGGTGAGGGGGTGGCTTCCCGAGAAGCCGCCGCCGCCCATGAGGCTGATGGCCACCGGGGCGTCCAGCTTCTCGGCGAACTCCTTGAACTCCCGGTCCGCCCGGCCCAGCACCACGCCGCCGCCGCAGATGACGAAGGGCCGCTCCGCCTGGGCGATCATGTCCAGGAGGATGTCCACATCCTCCTGATTCGGCGTGGGCTTTTTCAGCTCGTGGTCCCGGTTCAGCTCCCGCATGCCGGCGCAGCCCCGGTTCTCCCGCCAGGGGACGAACTCATATTCGATCTCCACGCTGGGGAAGGTCACGTCCTTCAAAAAGTCGATGAGCACCGGCCCCGGCCGTCCGCTGGCGGCCACGGCGAAGGCCTGGCGCATGACGGCGGGGATGGTTGCCGCGTCCCGGACCAGGAAGGTGGCCTTCGTAATCGGCATGGCGATGCCGGTGATGTCCACCTCCTGGAAGGCGTCCTTGCCCAGCGTGGCCTCCGTGACGTTGCAGGTGAGAAACACCACCGGGGACGAATCCAGGTACGCAGTGGCGATGCCGGTGGTGAGGTTGGTGGCCCCGGGCCCCGACGTGGCGAAGCACACGCCGACCTTCCCGGTGGACCGGGCGTAGCCGTCGGCGGCGTGGGCCGCCCCTTGCTCGTGGGCGGTCAGCACGTGGTGAATTTTATCCTTGTAGCGATACAGCTCGTCGTAGACATTGAGGATCGTACCGCCGGGATAGCCAAAGACGGTATCCACCTCCTGCTCCAAAAGGCACTCCATAATGGCCTTCGTGGCTCTGATTTTCACATTGTCTCCTGCTTTCTTCCCTGTATTTGTTCACTGATCCACATCGAAGAGGACCCAAAGCCCCTTCTCCGCCGCGCTGTGCCAGAAGGGGCGGGAGTCCGATAAGTTCTCCCAGGTATACGCAAAATCTTCCTCATCCAGCGGGAAGCCGTAGGCCTCGGGGTCCATGGCGAAATAGAGCTTCCGGAACGTCTCCTCCGTCATTCCCTGGAGGAAACGGTCCACCTGCCGGACCTGTTCGGGGGATTTGCAGACGACAAGATAGTCCTCCTCCCCCTCCCGGTCGCCCCGGAGGACCTCGCCCCCCAGAACAACCCAGCAGCCGGGGGCGGGGGCATTCCCAAATTCCAGCCTGCTTCCGGTCAGCGCCCGGTGCATGGCGTCCCAGGACTTATCCACGTCGAAGATGTCCGCCGTCTCCATTTCGTCCAGATAGTCGGGTATCCGGTCCTCTCTGGGAACGGCCCGCAGCTTCTCCAGCTCTTCCTCTGTAATGGCCCGAAAGCCGCCAAGGCAGCCCATAACCGCGTTCTCCTTTCATGCTCCCGTTTCATTTCCACAGCTTTACCGCGTTCTTGTCTTCGGACAGGCACAGCTCCCGCAGGGTCTCCAGCTCCTCGGCGTGGTCCTCCAGCGGGTCCTCGTACTCCAGCACGGCGGCCACGGAGAACGCAAACCCCTCCTCGCCGTACTGCTTCCACAGCTCCATCAGGCGCTTGTTGGGGTGTATGCCGCCGGAGAGCTTGGCCCGGACGCTGTTGAAGGCCGCCTTGGTGTCCTTGGCGGTTCCCAGGAAGGTCTCTCCGGTTTCCTTGCAGCGGAGGGAGATCACGCCCATCTCCGGGCGGCGGTTCTTCCACTCCTCCGTCAGGGCTTTTCTCTGCGCTTTATCCATGGTATCGCTCCTCCCTACCGGGTATCAAATTTTCCCCCCGCCCTTCTGGAGGGCGATGACCCCGGTACGGGCCACCTCCAGAATGTTGAAGGGGCGCATCATGTCCTCAAACACGTCTACCCGGTCCGGCGTGTCGGAAATCTCCAGAGTCATGGAGGTGGGGGAGATATCCGCCGCCTTGGCGCCGCAGATGTTGCAGATGGTCATGATGTGTTCCCGGTTGTTCTTGTTGGCGCTGACCTTGATAATCATCAGCTCCCGGCCAATCATGTTGGACTCGTCCAAGGTGCGGACCTTGATGACCTCAATGAGCTTGTTCAGCTGCTTTTCCACCTGCTCCACCACGCTGTTGCCG
>NZ_CAJTUX010000040.1 GCF_910579365.1 uncultured Oscillibacter sp. | reverse complement strand
CCGGTGGCTCCGGCGGCGCCGGCGGCTCCGGCAGCTCCGGTGGCGCCCGTGGTTCCGGTGGGCCCGGTAGGACCGGTGACTCCGGCCGCACCGTCAGCCCCGGTGGGCCCAGTGGGGCCGGCAGGGCCGGTAGCTCCTGTGGCTCCGGTGGGGCCAGTGGCTCCGGCAGGACCGGTGGGACCGCCCGCAGGCCCGGTGGGCCCAGTGGGGCCCGTGGGACCCGTGGGCCCCTGCATGGGGGAAGCCTCCAGAGCGCCCTGCATTTTGGCTTTCAGGAAAAGCTGATTCTGCACAGCGGTTTCCAGAAGGCCGCGGACGCTCTCGTTGGCGGCCAGCACATCGCCGACCGTGGCGGCAGGGCCGCTGAGACCCGGCAAGGTCCCGAGAATATATTGCAGCTTCTCGCCCTCGGCGTTGAGAATGTGGCTCATGCCGAGTTCCTCCATAGCAATGGAGGAGAGAATCTGGTTTACCGCGTCTTCCCGCTGGATCGGCGGGTCAACGACGGGAAAACTGGGAAGAGACATAAAAAGGAATCTCCTTTCAATCGGAAAGGCGCCGGCTGGACGCGCCGGAAGCGCGGGGGAGAGAACTCTCTCCACGGCGAAGCGCCCAAGGCATTCTATGCCCGGGCGGGGCGGCGGGTTCCGGTGGAACCGGAGAATCCCGGCGGACATAGAATGGAGCGGCGGCATGGAGTTTCTGCCGCACATCGATATGGAGTTTTCATTATGTCTATGCCTTCCTTTCCTCCCAACGGGGCGGATATGACCCGGGAGGAAGCTCTGACGATGATCATTGCCTCCATCGCTATGGAGGAGCTTGCCCTAAGCCACATTCTCAACGCCGAGGGCGAGAAGCTGCAATATATTCTCGGGACCCTGCCGGGAAGCAGGCCCTGCGCCGCGCCCAAAGACGTGTTGGCGGTCAACAAGAGCGTCACCGTTTTGCTGGAGGCGGTGACGCAGAACCAGATGCTGCTGAAAAACAAGCTGGAGCGGGTTCTGGAAGCCTGTCCGCCCCCGGAGCCTCCCTGTCCCCCGCCCTGTGAGTCCTGCCCCCCGCCATGGAAACCGGGGCCCTTCCCCTGTCCGCCGCCGAAACCGCACCCCTGCCCGCCGGCGGGGGCCTGCCCCAAGAGCGCCCTTCAGCTGACCATTCAGCGGGAGGGGATGCTGTGGAACCGGGGCTGCCGCCTGCCCTGGCGGCAGCGGGTCCGGCGGGGAGAGGATATTCGCCTGGACGAGCAGGCTGCCACCCAAATCCGGCTGAACGCGGCGAAGACCTATGCGGTTCAGTACACACTGAACGCCTGCCCGATGTACCCGGCGGAGGAGGCGGGGACCATCCTGCTCAAGCAGACGCCCTGCGGCGCATTCACGGAGGCCCTGCCCCTCTCTTTTTCCATGGAGCGCCTTCCCAGCGTCCCCTGTACGCTGCACTCCGCAGCCGTGCTGTATCCCCGCATGGGCTGCGGCAGCGAGGCGGAGCTGTCGTTGGTCCTGGACGCCAAAAGCGCCCTCTGTGTGGAGCGGGCGGTACTGGACATCATCGAGCTTTGAGCCGGGAGCGGCCGGCCCTTTGACCGCAAACAAGGGCGGAGCCCCGCCCGGGAGAGAATGTCTCTTCCGGACGGGGCTCCGTTTTTTTGGAGAGGGGAGGGGGGGGCGCCCCTCAGCCCCGGAGCTCCAGTAGCTCCGCCCCGGCCTGGATTTCGCCTGCCGCCGTGGGCTTCACGCTCTGGTAATCGTCGGTGTTGCAGATGATCATGGGGGTGGTGCAGAGGTACCCCGCCGCCTTGACGGCCTCCATGTCAAAGGAGATCAGGAGGTCTCCCTTTTTGACCTTCTGCCCCACTTCCACATGGGCCTTAAAATGCTTGCCGCCCAGCTCCACGGTGTTGATGCCGATGTGCAGCAGGATTTCCACGCCGCCCTCCGTCACCAGGCCGATGGCGTGATGGGTGTCAAAGAGATTGTCGACCTCGGCGTCCGCCGGGGCGTAGAGCTTGCCCTCGGAGGGTTCAATGGCCACGCCGTCACCCAAGATGCAGTTGGAGAACGCCTCGTCCTGAACCTCCGCCATGGGGACCACCGTGCCGTTCATGTGGGCCGCCAACACCGCGCCCTGCTTCGCCGGGGCGGAAGACTTCTCCGGAACCGGGGCAGCGGGCGACGCGACCTGGTCCAGACGGTCCGCCTCCGGCGTCTCCATAAAGTCCACCAGATTGGATTTGATCACCGCCACTTGAGGACCGTAAACCACCTGAACGCCGTTGCCCTTGTGGATGACGCCGGA
This sequence comes from uncultured Oscillibacter sp., assembly GCF_910579365.1. GTDB lineage: Bacteria > Bacillota > Clostridia > Oscillospirales > Oscillospiraceae > Oscillibacter. Next base: position 23,033 of record NZ_CAJTUX010000040.1, on the reverse strand, counting down.
GGCCCCGGACTGCTTCAAAAGCGCGTCGGAAACCTTTGCCGCATCGAGGACCGTCACCCGCAGGCGGGTGGCGCAGCAGTCCACATCGGAGAGATTGGCCTTGCCGCCCAGGCCCTTGAGAATCAGGGCGGACACGGGGTCGGACACGCCGCCCGCAGGGGCGGACCCGTCGGGGCCCACGCCGGTCTTGGCTTTGAAGTCGGAGCGGGTGAAGAGCTTGGTCTCCTCGCCCTCTTCTTCCCGGCCGGGGGTCTTCAGGTCCATTTTGGTAATCATGAAATAAAAGGTAAAGTAGTACAGCACAAAGTATACCGCGCCCACGATGACAATCCAGACCCAGTGGGTCTTGGCATTGCCCTGAAGGATGCCGAAAAGGGTCAGGTCAATGACGCCGCCGGAGAAGGTCATGCCCACGCCCACGCCGAAGATGTGCATCAGCATATAGGCGAGACCCGCGTAGACGCAGTGAACGGCGTACATAAGCGGAGCGACAAAGAGGAAGGTGAACTCCAGGGGCTCCGTAATGCCCGTCAGCATGGCGGTGAGGGCGGCGGAGACCAGCAGGCCCCCGGCCACCTTGCGCTTTTCCGGCTTGGCCGCCCGATACATGGCCAGGGCCGCACCGGGCAGGCCGAAGATCATCAGGGGGAACTTGCCCGCCATAAAGCGGGTGGCGGAGACGGAGAAGACTTCCGTGGACTTGGAGGCCAGCTCCGCGAAGAAGATGTTCTGCGCACCCTGGATGGTGACGCCGTCCACAATGGCCGTGCCGCCCACGGCGGTCTGCCAGAAGGGCATATAGAAGACATGATGCAGGCCGAAGGGAATCAGAGCCCGCTCCAGAAGGCCGTAAATCCAGGTACCCGCGTAGCCGGAGCGGATGACCAGCTCGCCCAGGGCGGCGATGCCCATCTGCACAATGGGCCAGACGTAGAACATGGCGATGCCCGCCACCACGAAGACGGCGGTGCAGACGATGGGGACAAACCGGGTGCCGCCGAAGAAGGAGAGCACCTGGGGAAGCTGAATCTTATAAAATTTGTTGTGCAGGGCTGCCACGCCGAGACCCACGATGATGCCGCCGAACACGCCCATTTGCAGCGTGGTGATACCCAGCGTCGAGGTGGTGGTGTTGGCCGCCATGGCCTCCACGCCGCCCCGGGCGGTAATCATGGCGGAGATGGCGGTGTTCATGACGAGATACGCGATGGCGCCGGACAGGGCGGCGACCTCTTTTTCCTTCTTCGCCATGCCGATGGCGACGCCCATGGCGAAGAGCAGGGCCAGGTTGTTGAACACAGCGCTGCCGCACTGGTTCATAATGTCCAAAATGGTGTAGACGATTCCGCCCTCGTAGATCACACCGGTAAGACCGTAAGCCTCCAGCATGGTCTGGTTGGTAAACGAGCTGCCGACGCCAAGCAGCAGCCCCGCCACCGGCAGCAGGGCGATGGGCAGCATGAACGAGCGGCCCACCCGCTGCAATACGCCAAAAATTTTGTCCTTCATAATGGTTCCTCCTTGTCACACAGTATGGCTGAGAATCCGTGTTCATAACCGGGGCTCCGGACATGCGGTGAAATTCCGCTCGGACGGCGTCTGCCGGGAATGAGCGCGGATTCAAAATATAAAAACCCATACCGCGCGCACCGGAAAATTCCGGCCCGCGCCGCATGGGTTTCGCCCAAAATGGTCACGATCCCTCGAGATTTACTTTTTGGTAAGGTTGATGCGCTTTAAGTGGATGGTCAGGTAAATGAGCTCCTCGTCGGAGACGTCTTTTTGATAAGTATTCCGGATGTATTCGCCGATGCACTGGGCGCACTTGTAATGCTGCTTGCAGCTGCGGATGATCATCTCCTGAAAGTCCGGGTCGTACTCGCCGCAGACCCCCGGCGCGGCCTGGAACAGCCGCTGGGCGAAGTAGCGCAGGTGGACCACGAAGCGGTTGAAGTCCAGGGATTCCCGGTCAAAGCGCTTCTGGTAAAAGTACTCCACCACCTCCAGCGTGCCCTCGATGAGCTTGGTGATGTCGTACATGACGCTCATGCTGGTGTTCAGCTCGGCGTTGACGATGTGCAGGGCGATGAAGGCCGCCTCGCTGCCGTTCAGGTCCGTCCGGGTTTCCTCCCGGATGACCTGGAGGCAATGCTGGCCCAAGTGGTACTCCGTGGGGTAATAGCTCATGATCGCCCCCTGAAGGGGGTTGGTGAACTCAATGCCGTTTTCCTTGCGTTTGAGGGCGAAGCTGATGTGATCCGCCAGGGTGATGAGGAGGGATTCGTTCAGCGGAGCGGAAATCTGTCCCTTGATGTATTCGATCAGGTCTTGGGTGAGCCGCAGGTGCTCGATGGGAATCTGCTGGCACAGCTCCCGGAGCTTCCGCTGCTCGGCCTTGCCCTCCATGTGATAGGTCTTTTCGAAGAGGGACGGGTCCGCCCGCTCTCCCGTTTTGCGCTGAAACCCCAGGCCCTTGCCGGTGACGATCATTTCGCTGCCCTTGTCGTCCACGACGCAGAGGATGTTGTTGTTGATGACTTTTTTAATGCGCAAGCTCCCTCTGCCCCCCTCAAAAAAAGAAACCATCCCCGTCCCACTATTCCCGCAGATCCTGCAAAGAACCATTCAGACAGAGCTGGTCAAGCCCGGCAAGCCGGTAACATTCCAACCATTAACTTGTATTTATCATAGCGTCGCCGCCCGAAGAAGTCAAGAGGGAATTGGAGCGCCGAAACAGATTCTACTGGTTATACAATTTCTCTCCTGTTTTTTTGTAGACCGCCCCAAAATGAGACCCGCCGTTCCGTATCCGGCGAGGGAAGGGAAGCCGTAAAAATGAGACCAGCATGGGAGCTTAAAGCGTGTAGAGAATGATCAGCAGCGTCACCGGCTCGATATTTGGAAGTCCCGCCATGGCCACCTGCAGGGCAAACAGCAGCCCGGCCAGCAGCCTGGCGGTTACGATTTGGCGGGCTGGCATCTCAGCACCCGGTTTCGGGGGTGATCTCAAAATGATCTTCGTCGGCAATGGGCGCGGCGTCGGCCCCGGTATTGACGCGTTCGCCGCCCTTGGTGATGCACCACCACTGCTGGCGGCTCTTGTCGGCTCGCTTAATTTTTGCGGAAAGGAAGACGGTTATGAAAAGGAAGAAACTGCCCGCGGCGTCAGGAGGGTGGTCTGGTTTCCGCCGCCGGTTCACGCGCCGGGGCGTGCTCCATAACGGGCCCAGCTTAGAGCAAGAACGAGAGGAACCCTTTGGAGTTCCTCTCGTAACGTTTTCTCATCCTGCTGTTGTCCGCTTAGTTCGGGGCCATGGCGGGGTTGATCTCATCCAGCCAGGCGGTCAGCTCCCGGATGTCCGTGATGACCATATCCGGCCTTTCCGCCGCGTTTCCAACCTCCGCGTCCTTTTGGGCGGAGAGGTGAGAGCCGATCTGCACCGCCTTCCCAAACCCCGCCCGCTTGGAGCCAATGATGTCCCTTGAAATCGTGTCCCCCACGTACACGCAGTTTTCCGCCTTCACCTGCATCTGCCGGAGAGAAATCCGGAAAATCTCCGGGTGGGGCTTTCGATAGCCGGTGACGCTGGAGACGGTCACATCCCGCATAAAATGCCGGATGCCATAGTCCTCCAGCACGTTGAACACGTTATAGAGCGAGGCGTTGTTGGATACCACCCCCAGGCGATAGCCCCGCCGCTCCAGAGACTCCAGCATCTCGTGGACGCCGGGGCGGAGCTCCCGGTGGAAATAGGTCAATTCCCACATGTTGGCCAGCTCCTCGGTAATGGGAAGCAGCTTCTCCCGGTCAAACCCGAACTCCCGCAGATAGAAGTCCGGCCAGATTTCCTCCGGCTTCTTCTCCAGCCAGACAGATTCGCTCCAGCTCTTGTACGCCTTCAGGCCCGCCAGGACCTTTCTTTGGAAGTCCTCCAGTCCGCAGCCCGGCTCCAGTCCCGCTTCCCGCAGCATCGCCTGGAGCTGTTCCATCACCGCCGCCAGGGTCTCCTCGTTATTCCAGATATCCTCCAAAGTGCCGCCCATGTCAAATAGTACGGTATTGAGCATCAAAACGCCTCCTTACTGTGATTTATGTCAGGGCACAGGATGCCCAAACCGCGTTGTGATCGGAGAGCTCCTCCCCGGTGAAGGCCGCCAGGGCGGACCCCTCCGGAGCAAAGCCGCAGTCCTCCCGCCGGGTGGAAATGGTGCGGCTTTCCACCGCCCGCATTCCCCGGACCAGCAGCCAGTCCAGCCGCAAATCCAGATGCCCGCCGCCGGGAAGGGGCTTGCGCCGGGTGGGCAGCGCCTGGTCCGGCAGGGAGCGGTAGCCCGCTGCCTCCGCCGCCGGGAGACATCCCTCCCAAGCGGCCACGTCCTCCAGACAGCGGCGCTGAAGCTCCGGGCTTTCCGCCACGGACTGGATGGCGTCCTTATCCCGGCCATCGAAGGTATTGGTGTTCAAATCGCCGCCCAGGACCACCGGCATGCCGGGGAACATGGCCTCCGCCTCCGCCAGAACCGTCTCCAGCTGGGCCTGCCGGCCCGGGCCATGGGTGCGGTTTTCCAGGTGAATCGTGGCTGTGCCCACCGGGCGGCCGCCCACGTCCAGCTCCGCCAGAATGGCTAGCCGGCCGCCAATGCGGCGCTGGCGGTCAAAATACCAGTTGTACTGCTCCGGCAGGCGCACCGCCTTGGCCCTTCGGATGGGCCAGCGGGAGAAGATGGCGTTGCCATGGTAGCCCTTGGGGTCCTCTCCGTTCACCAGCTCAATAAACTCCAGGCCGAAGGCCACATTGAGCCCCAGGCGCTCCGCCAGCTCCAGGGCGGTGTTCTTTCCGCCGGAGCGCAGGCACCCGTCGTCCATCTCGTTCGCTAATATCACATCAAAGGGCCGGAGCTGCGGGCAGCTCTCCAAAAAGTCCCCCAGCTCCGCCAGGTGGACGCCCCGCTCCATGTTGAAGACCAGCATCCCCAGCGCCTGGGGAACGGCAGACGGCGCCGGGACCAGATTGTAGACCTCCACTTGGGAGAACTGGGGAATTTTTGCCATGACCTCCGCCTGGGATGTCCCTTTCAGCAGCGCCCCCAGGCGCTGCCGTTCTTCATTGGGCAGACCGTTCATACGCCGGTCCTCCTCTCTGTTTTCTGTATGCAGGTGGACCGCACAATCAGCTCCGGCTGAAGAAGGTCCACCGTGCGCTCCCGGCTTCCCCGGATCTGCTCCAGAAGCCGCCCCACCGCGATCTCCCCCGCATGGAATTTCCGCTGGGAAACGGTTGTCAGGTCAATCCGAGGCAGGGAGGCGAAGGAGATGTTGTCATAGCCCAGAAGCGACACATCCTCCGGAATGTGGATGCCGCAGTCCTCCGCCGCCTCCATGATTTTCAGCGCTGTGATGTCTGAATAGGCAAAGATGGCGTCCGGCAGCGGCTGGGACCGAAAGAAGCGGAGCGCCGCCTCATAGCTCCATTGGCGCAGCATTCCCACGTCCTTCGGAGCGGTGATCTGCCGGCCTTCCACCCCCTCCTCCGCCAGGGCCCGGAAAAAGCCCCGGAGACGGAGTTCCCGCGTGCGGGAGGCGTCCCGCCCGCCGAAAAACAGGATGTCCCGATGCCCCAGGCTCAGGAGATACCGGGCGGCCTCATAGGCGCCGGTATTGTTGTCCGACATGACATAGCTGCACTCCTCCCCGTGGTTCACGCCGATGTACACACAGGGCAAATCCCCGATCATCGCCCCATGCTTTGCCTGGGACTGGAGGGAGATGGCGGCGATCAGCAGCCCGTCGACCTGCCGGGCCAGAAAGCTGCCGACGCCCTGGAGCTCCCGCTCCTCCTTGCGCATGGAATTGCTCAGCAGCACCCGGTAGCCCGCCTGGGCCGCCCGGTGCTCTATGGCGGTGGCCATACCGGAATAATAGGGGTTGGACACGTCTGGAACCACCATGCCGATGATGTGGGTCTGCCGGCCCGTCAGGCCCCTGGCCGCCGCGTTGGGGACGTAACCCAGGCGGTGGCAGGCCGCCCGGACCCGCTCCTTGGTCTCGCTGCTGATCTCCGGCCGGTCGTCCAATGCCCGGGAAACCGTGGCGGCGCTGACCCCCGCCAGGGCCGCTACGTCCTTAATCGTCGCTCTCTTCATCTTCGTTATCCATATAGAGGCGCATAGCCTCCTCCTCCTCGGAACGGAAGGAGGGCGCGCTTCCGGCCTCCGGCTCGAAGAGGGCCTCCTCCGGTGTGGAAGGGGGGACCTCCTTCTCCGGCCTTGTCTGCCGGGCCTGTTTGCGCTCCTGCTTCGCCGCTTCTTTGGCTGCCGCCTCCATCAATTCCTGCCGGACGGTCTTTCTGCGCTCCGGCGCAGGGGCGGAGCGCTTTATCCGTAAATAGAGCGGCCAGGTCACAAGGTTGCCCACCAGTACCGGCGGCAGGCCGTACGCAAGAATCAGCAGCAACATCCAGTGCCGGTCCGGGGAGGGCAGCAGCAGCGCGGCGGCGCAGAACATGCCCAAAACGACCCCCAGTCCCACAAATCCCCAGGGGACCAGCCGCTTGTCCGGCGCGAGGAAGAACAGGCAGCTCAGCGCCGTGCCCGCGGCGGCGATAATCAGGCCGTGGACCGCCCAGGTCGCCGCGGCGCTGGAGAAGACGACGGCGCGGGCCAGCGGCGCCGCCAGAACGCCGTACATCACCCCGAACAGGAGACATTCCAGCAGGGTCATGCCGAAGACAACCAGGGAAAAAGGGCTCTTTCTCCGGTTGTGCTTGTCGATAAAAAGGCTCATGGGCGCACTCCTCTCCGGGACCGGGCGGCGTCCGCCCGGCTGAACTGTATGGGAAAACCGATCCTATTATTAAGTATAAGCGCCCGGCAGGCGAAACGCAAGAATAGCAAGGCGTTTTGGCAGAAAAGCGGCGGGCGGACAGCCGCCCGCCGCTTTTCTGCGGTGCTCAAACCTGAATCGGGGGTTTTCTTCTCCGCTCAGCCCATCTGCTGCCAGAAGTCGCGGACGGTGTTGTAGTTGTAGTAAATCTCGGTGGCGTCGAAGGGGGCGATGTTGATCTCCGCCAGGGTGTGCTCGTCCTTGCCCTCGATGTCGTCCCGCACAGGCCAGCCGCCCACGGTATTAAACGGAGCGTAGCCGGAGGTGTCGCCGTCCACGCCGCCCATCATGAAGCGGACCAGCAGCTTGGCGGCGGCGGGGTGCTCGCAGCCCTCGACGATGTACAGAGTATTGACGGCGGGAATGCCGGTGTCGGGCTCCAGGTTCACGGGGGCGAACACCCAGCCGTTATCCGCCGCCTTGCGGAACTTGGAGGAGGCGGTGAAGCCCACCGGGGGATTGGTCTGGCCGGGGGCGCCCACGGCCTCGGCGCTCTCGTCGGAGGAGGAGACGAAGATGGGCTCATTCTCCCGCAGGCGCTTGAGGAACTCATAGCCCGCGTTCTCGCAGCCCTCGGAGAGGACCAGCTCCTCGCCGTAGAAGTCCTTATAGGAGTCCGCCAGGCGCTGGGGCTCCTCACCCACGCAGAAGCCGGTGATCCACGCGCCCCAGGAGAGGTTGTTCAGGGGGTTCTGCATGGCGACGCGGCCCTTCCACTCCGGCTCGGTCAGCTGCCAGATGTTGGTGATGGGAGACCCGTCGGGGTTGGCCTCGGTGTTGTAGAACAGCTGGGTCAGCTCCACGTACAGCGGGGTGGTGGTGGCGGTGTAGGCGGGGTCGATGTGGGCGAAGATGTCGGCGGGCTGGTAGTTGTAGAACTTTCCGGCCTGGACATATTCCAGCCACATGGAGCCGTCCTGGTCCTTGATGTGGACCACGTCGGCGGTGGTGATGCCGGCGTCGTACTCCCGGGTGACCTTCTCCAGCAGCTCGTTGGTGGACAGGTCGAAGGGGACGCATTCCAGGCCGGGATACTTGGCCATGAAAGCCTCCGCCACCTTGGGGCAGCGGGAGGAGATGGAGTACAGCGTCACCGTGGCGCCCTCCTCCAGGGCCTTCTGATACAGCTCCTCATCGGTTTCGTCGGTGTTGTAGATGCCGGATTTCTGCTCCCACTCCGTCAAATCGCTGCCGGTGGATTCGGCAGGAGCGGCCGTCTGTCCGGAGTCGCCGCTGGTGCTGGGCTGGCTCTCGCCGCCGGACGGCGCGCCGCTGTCTTTGCCGCCGCAGGCGGCCAGACTCAGCAGCATCACCAGGGCCAACAGGGCGGCCAGGAGATTTTTGCGCTTTAACATAGTTCTTTTCCTCCTTCAATTTCTTCCGTGGTTTTGACTGTGCAAAAGCGGCCCTTGCCGCGGGGTTACAAATTCACACGCAGTACTTGATCAGGCTTTCGCTGGCCTTGTCAAAGACGTTGATCTTCTTGGGATTGAAGCCGAGGTACACCTTCTCGTCGCTGCCGTAATGGGTGGAGCCCAGTTCCTTCACTGTCACCAGCTCCTTGCCCACCCGGACGGTAACCAGCGTCTCGGACCCGGCGGGCATGCCGGAGTACACCCGGGCCTCCACCCGGTGCTCGTCGTCCTGCACCTTGCTGATGGTCACCTGCTCCGGCCGCAGGCCCAGGGTGACCTCCACGGCGCCGCTTTTGGGGGCCTCGGGAGTCATGTCCGCCCGGGCAAAGGTCTGCTGGCCCATGACGCTGTCCACGGTCATGCCGGACGCGTCCGCCTTGGCGGAGCCTTTGATGAAGTTGATGCTGGGGTTCCCGATGAAATCGGCGGTGTAGAGGTTGCAGGGGTTGTCGTACAGCTCCAGGGGCGGGGCCACCTGCACCAGCTCGCCTTTGCGGAAAAGGGCGATGCGGGTGGACATGGTCAGGGCCTCCACCTGGTCGTGGGTGACGTAGATGATGGTGGTGCCGGTTTCGTGGTGGAGGCGCTTGATCTCCGAGCGCATGTCCACCCGGAGCTTGGCGTCCAGATTGCTGAGGGGCTCGTCCAACAAGAGCAGCCGGGGCTCGGACACGATGGCCCGGGCGATGGCCACCCGCTGCTGCTGCCCGCCGGAGAGTTCCGTGGGATAGCGCTTGGCGTACTCGCCGATCTGCATCCGCTCCAGGGCGGAGGCCACCTTCTTGGCGATGACGTCCGTGGGCTCCTTGCGGATTTTCAGGCCGAAGGACACGTTGTCAAACACCGTCATGTGGGGCCACAGGGCGTAGGACTGAAAGACCAGGTTCAGATTTCGCTTGCTGGGCGGGGCGAATTTGGCCTCCGCCGCGTTGACCATCTCCTGCCCGTCCATGTGAATGAACCCGTTCTGGGGCTTCTCCAGTCCGGAGACCACCCGGAGCGTGGTGGTCTTGCCGCAGCCGGAGGGACCCAGCAGGGTCATGAAGTCGCCGTCTTCAATGGTCAGGTTCAGGTCCTTCAAGACGTGATTCTTGCCATAGAATTTATCGATATTGGTCAGAACAATCTTGCTCATTTCCCTCGTCTCCTTTCTCTCAGCCCGCCATGCTCTTGGCGAGGTCGGCGTCTCCGAAGATGTTGGCCAGCGCGTACACCAGGAACACAATGGAGAACATCACAATGGCCACGCAGTCGGACGCCTGGGGACTGTTGTTGTTTTGATACTGGAAGGCCAGATAGGGCAGCGTGGTGGTCTTGGGCGTCATCAGCAGAATGATCAAATCCAGCTCCTTCATGATGGAGACGAAGATCAGCATGAAGCCGGAGATAAAGCCGCCCTTGGACAGCGGGAACACGATTTTCACAAAACGCTTGAAGAATCCGGCGCCCTCAATGGCGGCGGCCTCCTCCAGCTCGCCGCTGATCTGGAGCATGTTGCTGGTGCCCGCCCGGGAGGCGAAGGGCAGATGCTTCACCACGGACGCCAGCGTCAAAAGCGCGAAGGTGCCGTACAGCGCCGGGACCAGCTGCACGCCGAAGAGGACCTGGGGCTTGGAGAACATGGAGAGATAAATGCCGCCGAAGGCCACGGAGGGAATCAGGTACGGGATGAAGACCAGCTGCTCCACCAGCTTGCCGTGGAACTTGCCCCGGCCCTTGGCGCAGATATAGCCCAGCATCTGGCCGAAGATCGTGCCGAAGACGCCGTTGACAAAGGTGAGCTTCAGCGAGTTGGTCAGCGCCCGCTTGAAGTCCCGGTTCTTGAAGATGCCGGGCAGGCCCTCCATAATGTCGGGATTGGGGTCCCCGATCCAGTAGTGGAGGGTGAAGTTGGAAAGGGCATAGGTGCCGTCCCGCAGCATGCAGCTTTCCAGAATCAGGATGATTACCGGCATGATGATGCCGACAATGAAAAAGAGGATGAGCAGCAGCGTGATGATGGGCTTCCAGCCGCCCAGGCCGATGGGCGTAGACCGCCCGCCCTTGCCGCCGATGGTGGCATAGGACTTCCGGGAGCCGATGAGCTTCTGGTTGATGAAGACGGACAGCGAGGCGATGCAGATCATCAGAATCGCCATGGCGAAGGCCGTCTGCGTGTTCTGGGACTGATTGTTGGAATAGAGCTCGCTGGAAAGGGTCCGGAAGCTGACCGGGGAACCCAGGTAGTTGATGGTGCCGAAGGTGCCGATGGCCTTGGAGAACGTCAGAATCACCGCCGACAGCATGGCGGGCAGCACCAGGGGCAGGGTGATCTTTCGGAGAATCAGGCTCTTGCTGGCGCCCTGAATCTCGCCCATCTCCTCCAGCTCAGAGTTGATGGAGTTCAGCGCTGCGGAGACCAGCAGGTATGTATAGGCGTAGTAGTGCAGAGACAGCACGATGATGATGGCCAGCTGCCCGTAGGCGATGGGGGACAGCGCCTTCTCAATGGCGTCGGGCGGCATGCCCGCCGAGACCATGAGGGAGGCCACAAAGCCCGGCGCGCCGCCCACCCGGGGAGTCTTGAACATGGACAGCCAGGCCTGGGACTTCACCCAGGAGGGAATCATGTAGGGGATGATCACCGCCAGGGAGAAAAAGGGCTTGAAGGGAAGGTCGGAGCGGACCATCAGCCAGGCCAGTACGGAGCCCAGCGTGATAGCGCAGATGGAGACGCCGGCGCCAATTTTCAAAGAGTTCCACAGGGGCAGAAGCAGCAGATTCTTGGACAGGTCGCTTGCCAGCAGCCGCTGCCAATAATAAAAGGTGAACTCCCCCGCCACGCCGCCGGGCACGGCCCGCAGATCCCGCTGGGCCAGGTGAAACGTGGTGGACAGCATGTCCACCAGCGGCAGAACAATCAGGTAGGTCAGCAGAACGACGGCAACCAGCACAATCACATTGTACGGGTTCGTCAGCACTTCCTTCATCTGATTTTTCAGCCGCCGGGACTTCGAATAGGTCTGCTCTTTCGGTTTCATCTCAGTCAGGCAACCTCGCTTTCTCCTAGTCTCAATCATCTCTTTTTTGGAAAACGCCTGCTTTGTCATCAATGCAAACGTTTCCGGTTTTCTGAGCATAGAATACCATTCCTCGCGGTTCGTTGTCAAGGCGGTTTTTGGATTTTCCACATTTCTTTGCATAGGCTTCCATAATTTTTATTTGACTTGCACAATATTCAAATTTCAAATTCTCTGTTATAATAAATTTCACAAACCATCCGTTTCTTCCGCTTTGCTCCGCAATTTTCGAAATATCTTGGTGATTTCCCTGGTCTTTTTTTGAAAATGTTTTCCGTGTTCTCCACAAAGCGCCGTTTTCGCGCCGGGGTCAGACAACGGTTTGCAAACGTTACCAAAAATGTCCGTTTTCTTTTGAGCAAGGAGGAATCCTTCATGCAGCGTGTCACCATCAAAGACGTCGCCCGCCTTGCCGGAGTCTCCGTCACCACGGTGTCCCGCGCCTTGAACCATGCGCCGGAAATCAGCGGCGAGACCCGTGAGCGGGTGCTTCGCATCTGCCGGGAACAGGGATACCGCACCAATCTGCTGGCCCGTAGCCTGAGCTCCAGCCGCACCAACCTGCTGGGGCTGGTCGTCCCGGATGTGTCCAACCCCTTCCACGCCGCCCGGGCTCTGAACATCGAGCTCTGCGCGCAGGCGGCGGGCTATCAGCTGATGCTCTGTTCCAGCCACCTGGAGAAGGGCCAGATGGAGCGTTTATTTGACCTGCTTTTCAGCCAGAGAGTGGACGGCATCTTGATGAGCAGCGACGGCGACGGCGCCTTCGCCCTGGCCCGCCGCTGCCAGGGGGTCGTTCCCTGCGTTCTTCTGGGCGCTTACGCGCCGGAGGATTCCCCCCGCCGGGCCAATACCGTCAGCGTGGACAACTACGCCGGGGGACGCATGGCGGCGGAGTATCTTTACCGTCTGGGCCACCGGAAGACGGCCTATCTGGGCCTGCGGGAGAACAGCACTACGCACGCCCTGCGCCACCAGGGCTTCCTTTCTGCGGCGGAGGAACTTGGCATGAGCGTGGAAACCCTTTTAAATCCCTTTTCCTCCTCCTCCATTGAAAGCGGCTGCCACCTGGCCCGGCAGTTTTTTTCCAAGCCCTTTTCTCAGACCGCCGTCTTCGCCGCCTCCGACTCGGTGGCCCTCGGCTTTATCCAGGTGGCGGACGAGCGGGGCGTCTCCATTCCAAACCAGCTCTCCATTCTGGGGTTTGACAACATCGAATACGCCGCCCTGCCCAACATCCGCCTCACCACCTTGTCCCAGAACACGCCGGAGCTGGCCCAATCCGCTCTGCATCTGCTGCTGTCCCTGATCGAAAACGGCGACGGAGGCGGCTATACCCGGCGGCTCATCACGCCTTCCATCATTGAACGGTCCACCTGCCGGGCACTCTGATTTTCTTTTGCGGAGGACGGCGAACAAGGGAATGTCCAGGGTATTCACCCTTAGACATTCCTTATTTTTTGCAAAAATCTTTACTTTTCCGGCGGGATTTTCCCCAAAAGCCTCGACGGAATTTCCTTTTTCTGTTATACTAAAATTAGATAAGGCAGGCTCCCGCGGCGGAGATGGCGTTTCTCCTTCGCCGCGGCAGACGGAAAGGCTTCTTTTGGGAAGGACTTCGACGTAAGGGCAAACAATGGAAACAGAAAGGACAACGGGACAAATGGATCACACTCAGCTCAGCGTATTAGACCTTGGCATCATCGGCCTCTATTTGCTCTCCATGGTGGCGGTGGGGGTATACTTCGTCCGGCGCATCAAAAATGCCGGGGACTACTATGTCGCCGGCCGCTCTCTGGGGCCGCTGGTGATGATGGCGACGGTCTGCGCCACCATCATCGGCGGCAGCGGCTTGATGGGGCGGGCGGGCGTCGCCTACTCCAGCGGCTTCAAGGCGGTCATCACCGCCATTCCCTATCTTCTGGGCATGTTTCTCTTCTCCGGCATCTCCGGCAGAATCTCTGACATCGGCATGCAATACGACGTCACCTCCATCCCGGACCTCTTCTCCCGCCGCTTCGGCAAGACGGCGAAGATTCTGCTGGCGGCCATGGTGGCGTTTACCATGATGGGCACCGTGGCCTCCCAGGTGACGGCCACCGCCACCATCATCAATATGCTGGGCGGACAGGTGGGACTCTCCTATGAGGCCGGGGCGCTTATCGCCTGCGTTATTTTCATGGTCTACACCGCCTCCTCCGGCCTCTTCGGCGTGGTTTACACCGATGTGCTGCAATTCTACATGCTGATCCTCTTTGTATACATCCTGATACCTGCGGCATCCCTCCGGAGCATCGGCGGCTTTTCCGCCTTCCTGGCCGGGCTGGACCCGGCCCTGGCGAAGCCCTATCTCAACGGCAGCATTCTGGGGGACGTCGTCACCTATCTGGTCTTCACCATGGCCGGAGCGGAGATGTGGCAGCGGGCCTTCGCCGCCAAGGACCGGAGCTCCGCCAAGAAGGGCATGTTCCTGGGCACCGCCGTATACGGCATCACCATCGCCCTGGTGTACTTCATGGGCGTCGCCGCCCATCAGGTTCTGGGGGACGGCGTGCTGGACGTCTACGGCAACACGGACGCCGTGGTGCCCGCCCTGGCCATCCACGTTCTGCCCATCGGCCTGACGGGTCTTGCGCTGGCGGGCATCCTCTCCGTTATTATGTCCACGGCGGACAGCTATCTTCTGGTGTCGGTCCAGACCTGCGTCCATGACATCGGCAAGACCTTTTTCCCGGAGATGAAGGACCGGACGGAGATTCTTCTCTCCCGGCTCTTTTCCATCATCCTGCCCCTGGGCGCTTTGGTCATTGCGCTTTACATTAAAAACGCCTATAATATCCTCATGTTCGCCTGGAGCTTTTACGCCGCCGCCGCGGGCCTTCCCGCCTTCGCCGCCCTTTTCTGGCGCAAAGCCACCAGCGCCGGCGTCATTGCCGGCATGCTTGCCGGCTTCACGGTCTGCGTGGGCTGGAGGCTGGCGGGGGAACCCTTTGGCCTGGGGTCCGCCGTTCCCGGCACCATCGCCTGCGGCGCCGCGCTGGCGGCGGTGAGCCTGGCTACGTATAAAACCCGGCCCTCCGTCTTCCTGGAGGCCGGAACGACGTAAACTTCCACGGGGAAATTTTACTGCGGGAAAACTGCGGAAAGGGGTATCGTATGGAGCTGACCTTAGAGAGGATTCAGGAGGCCCGGGAGGCGCTGGAGGGACTTGCCCGCCGGACGCCTTTGGACCCCGCGCCCAATATTGGACGGGACGTATACATCAAGGCGGAAAATCTACAGCTCACCGGGTCCTTCAAGCTCCGGGGGGCCTATAACAAAATTCGCTCCCTGACCCAAGAGGAAGCGGCCCGGGGCGTCATCGCCTGCTCCGCCGGAAACCATGCCCAGGGCATCGCCCTCTCCGCCGCCCGGCTGGGCATCCCCGCCGTCATCTGCATGCCTGCCGGGGCCCCTATCAGCAAGGTGGAGGCCACCAAGGCCCACGGCGCGCGGGTGGTTCTGGTCCCCGGCGTGTATGACGACGCCGCCAGAGAGGCGGACCGTCTCTGCCACGAGAAGGGCTATACCTTCGCCCACCCCTTCAATGATCCCCAGGTCATTGCCGGGCAGGGCACCATCGGTCTGGAGATTCTGGAGCAGCTGCCGGAGGTGGAGCAGGTGGTGGTCCCCATCGGCGGCGGCGGACTCATCAGCGGCGTGGCCTTCGCCATCAAGAAGAGCAAGCCCTCCTGCCGGGTGGTGGGGGTCCAAGCGGCGGGGGCGCCGTCCATGTACCTCTCCCTCCACGCGGGGAAGCCCACGGAGCTCACCAGCGTCTCCACCATTGCCGACGGCATCGCCGTCAAGCGGCCCGGGGACCTTACCTTCGCCCTTTGCCGGGAGTATGTGGATGAGGTGGTCACTGTCACGGAGGATGAAATTGCCTCCGCCATTCTGGCGCTGATGGAGGAGCAGAAAACCGTGGCAGAGGGGGCTGGAGCCACGGCGGCGGCGGCCTGCATGTTTGGAAAGGTCTCCACCAAGGGGCGGAAGACAGTCTGTCTGGTCTCCGGCGGCAACGTGGATGTGACCACCCTCTCCCGCATTATCACGAAGGGTCTTTCCAAAGCGGGGCGGCTGGTGGAGCTGACCACAAAGGTGGCCGACAAGCCCGGCAGCCTCCTGCAAATGCTGCAAGTGGTGGCGGCCGGCGGGGCCAACATCATCAGCGTCAACCACAACCGGGAGGATAAGGACTCCGACGTGGGCGCGTGCATCGTCACCATGGTGCTGGAGACCCGGGACAGCCGCCACGCGGAGGCGCTGCAATTGGAGCTGGCCGCCAAGGGATACCTGATGCGCTGAACCCGGATGCTTACAGGAAAAACCGGCGGACCCTGGAGAGCGCGCCGGGCAGAGAAAGGTTCTTTGCCGGAAAAACAACCGCATGACGCGAAAGCGTCGTGCGGTTGCATTTTGTGAGCGATTCTTCATTGGCAGCCGTTACTATTAGTTTGCAGGGAGCAAGAAGCAATTAGCTTGCAACCCGCAAGCTAATTTTTTATTCCGTAAAGGAGGATTCCGCCATGAAAAAGAAGGATGAAACCCGGTATTTCGTAACAGATATTGCCAGTGTCCCGGTTTACACGGCTGCCAGCAAAACGGAAATGTTCCGTATGTCCACGAAGCCCGGCAGCGGCACGAGCGGGACGGCGAACAGCGGCGCAAACGGACCTTCCGCCAAAATCTTCCTGCTGCCCGATCGGGAAGTGGGCTATATCAAAACCAACGTAAACAGCCAGATCTGTGACGATGGCGCGAAACTGGACTATTTCCTTGATGGAGGAGACATAACTGGTTCTGACGCAAGCAACAAGCGCATTGCCGACTGCAACGGCAGCGCCGTGCATGGTGGAGACCATTGCGGGATATGCTGCGGGCTGAGAAATTGGGAGGATGAACAGGCAAAACATGAAAACAGTACAGACCGTGGCGGGGCCCGTTTCCGTGGAGGCGCTGGGTTCCGTGCTGATGCACGAGCACATCTGCACCTCCAGCATGGGCGTCGCCACCCACTACCCGCAGCTCTATAGAGCGGACTATGAGGACAGAATTATCCGGGACCTGGAGGACATGCGGGACAACGGCGTTTCCGCCGCAGTGGACGCCGCGCCGGTGTGCCTGGGACGGGACGTGCGGCTCCTGAAGCGGAGCGGCGGGCGAACGGGCGTCCACATCATCGCCACCTCCGGGAGGCTGGGCAGGTTTCACCTGGCCTGTGATGTGGAGCGCCGGACGGACACCCGCTGGCGGCCGGTGGAGGCGCGGGAGACGGTTCTCTGCCCCGGTGTTACGGTTTTGAACCTGGGCTCCGGCCACTCCTACGGGATGCTGGGAATGCTGGCGGAGCTGAAAGAGGGGAATTTCCTGCTGGTGTTCGACGCGGTGTACTCCGCCGCTCACTTTGGACCTCCGGCGCAGCTGGCGGGAGTGATGTGGGACGAGGCGGGGTATTTCGCCGCCATCGCGTATCTGCGGACCTGCGCGGCGGAGCATGGCGCGAAAATCATCTGCGGCCACGACATGGCCCAGGTCCAAAGTTTGAAAGACTGTTACGAATAAGGGCCCTCTTCTCCGGAGCTTCGGAGGGAAGGCGGAAAGGCCCCCGGAGGCTCCGGAGTTCTCGATGGCCGGTTTTTCACAAGGTTTTTATGGACGTTTCCGGGAACCATGTGGTACAATCAGATGCGATGAGAACGACACGCGAGCGGGAAAGGGGGCGTGGACGCGTTGGATATCCGCGAACTGCAATACTTCGTTCAGGTGGCGGACCTGGGGAACTACTCCGCAGCGGCGGAACGGCTCTACATCTCTCAGCCGGCGCTGAGCAAGGTGGTGCAAAAGCTGGAGGCGGAGCTGGGCTGTGACCTGTTTTACACGGACCAAAGGCAGCAGAAGCTGACGCCGGAGGGCCGGGAGCTACAGGAAAAATTCCTTCGGGTCATGCGGGAATTCCGGGATATCTCCCGTCTGGTGGTCAGCGCCCGGCATCCCCTGGCCGGACGGACCTCCGTCCGGCTGGAGGAGCTGAAACGAGAGGCGTTTATCCTCTCCGGAGGGGAATACGCGGTCTCCCGCACGATCCGGGCCGCCTGCCGCAGGGTGGACTTCGAGCCCAACGTGGCCCTGATCTCTTCCCGGTGGGACTTCATTGTGCAGCTGGTGCAGCAGGACTGCGGCGTCGCCATCCAGCCCCGGCCCTCCAAGTGGAGGGCGGCCTCCCGCGCTGCCTTAGTGACGGTGGGGCGGGAGTGAATGGCGGCGATCAGGTCCGGCACGCCGGCCCCGTCTGGAGGGCCAGGGCCCCTTGGACCTCCAGAAGTTCGGCGCTGTGGAGCAGGCACTTGGTGGGAATGCAGCCCGCGTTCAGACAGACGCCGCCCAGGCGCCGCTGTTCGACCAGCGTTACCTCCGCGCCCAGCTGGGCGGCCCGGATGGCCGCCACGTATCCGCCGGGGGCGCGGTATTGAAAAAGAGCCCTGCCTGTGGTACGCTGGACTTGAAAGACGGGGATGGAGACCTATTGAAACAACTACAATACGCAAGGGAGCGCTGCCTGAGGGGCAGAGCGGGTTTAGCAAGGAGGACGCGCGATGAAGCGGGTTACACATTATTTGGAGACCGGTTCCACAGATCCATACTACAATCTGGCGTTTGAGGAATACGTGCTGGCCCACCGGCAGGAGGGGGATTACCTTTTGCTGTGGCAGAACGACAACACCATTGTGATCGGGCAGAATCAAAACGCGGAGGCGGAGATCAACCGGGCGTTTGTCAGCGCCCACGGGATTCATGTCGTCCGGCGCTCCACCGGCGGCGGCGCGGTTTATCATGACCTGGGGAATCTGAACTACTCCTTTATTACGGACGCGGAAAACGCGGAGCAGATCGCCATTCAGCGCTTTACCGAGCCGGTCGTGCAGGCGCTGAAGGGACTGGGACTTGCGGCGGAGGCCTCCGGACGCAACGACATTTTGGTAAACGGGCGCAAGGTCTCCGGGACAGCCCAGCGATGGAGGGAGGGCCGCATCCTCCACCACGGGACGCTGCTGTTCGACTCTGACCCGGATATGGTGGCCGGGGCGCTGAACGTGGACCCGGAGAAGTTCCGCTCCAAAGGGACGAAGTCCGTCCGGAGCCGCATCGGCAACATTCGCCCCTGCCTGGAGCGGGACATGACGCTGCCGGAATTTTGGGCGTATCTGAAAACGGCGCTGACGGGCAGCGGGCTGATTCCGGCGCGCCTGCTGCCGGAAGAGCTGGAAGGCGTGGAAGCGCTGAAGCGCGAGAAATATGACGACTGGGAGTGGAACTTTGGCCGCTCGCCGAAATACAACATGACAAACAAGCGGTACTGGGAAGGCGGTATGCTGGAGGTTGCCGCTGGCGTGGAAAAGGGCAGGATTACGGACATCACGTTCTGGGGGGATTTTTTGGCCGTGGACTCCATGGAGCCGGTGACACAGGCGCTGCGGGGCTGCCTGTTTGAGCGGGAGCAGGTTCAAAATACGCTGAGCGCGTTTCCGATTGCCCGCTATTTTGGGGCGGTTACGGAACAGGAGATTCTGGAGACCCTATTTGATTTCTGACGGCGGGTTCCTCCGCCGGGGCTTTGCAGGAGGGAGCATCCGATGAAGAACAGCCGCCTGTTTGAGATATTGTATCTTCTGGTGGAGAAGCGGGCCGTGACCGCCGGGGAACTGGCTGGGCGGCTGGAGGTGTCGGAGCGGACGATTTACCGGGATATTGACGCCCTGTCCGCCGCCGGCATCCCCGTGTTTACCCAGAAGGGGCAGGGGGGCGGCATCCGGCTGATGGATCAGTTCGTTCTGGACCGGGCGCTGCTGTCCCAGGAGGAGCAGGACGAGATTCTCTTTGCCCTTCAGGCCATCCTGGCAGCCGGCGGCGGCACGGAGGCGGACACCTTGGCCCGGCTGTCCGCCCTGTTTCGCCGGGAGGGCGGGGACTGGCTGGAGATCGACTTTACCGACTGGGGCAGCGGGGCGGCGGAGCGGGAGAATTTCGCCCTGGTGAAGCGGTCCATTCTGTCGCGCCAGCCGCTGTCCTTTACCTATTACAGCTCCGCCGGGGAGAAGAGCCGCCGGACCGTGGAGCCCGCCCGGCTGGTGTTCAAGGGCGGGTGCTGGTATTTGTCGGCTTTCTGTAAAAAGCGGCGGGACTGGCGCATCTTTCGTCTGGTGCGGATGGAGGAACTGGTTCTGGAGGAGGGAATCTGCCCGCCCCGCCGTCCCCCGGAGCGGCTGGAGGCCCCGCCATCCGGCGGCAGTCACGAGGTGTGTCTGCGGCTGCGCTTTGAGCCCTCCGCCGCCTGGCGGGTGCGGGATTACTTTCATCCCAGGCAGATCACTCCGGAGCCGGACGGCCGCCTGCTTGTGGATTGCCGGTTTCCAGAGGACCGGTGGCTGCTGTCCTTCCTGCTGTCCTTCGGCAGCCAGATGGAGGTGCTGTCGCCGGTTTATTGGCGGGAAATCTTGGCCGGAGAGATTAAAAAATTTGGGGCGGTTTATGAAACCGGACAGACCTTGTCAGGTTTGAAGGCGTATCCTTATGACAAAGGCCGGGGAGAAGCCCCCGCCAAAAATAAGGAGGTTATTTCAATGGAAGAACGGAAATTTTGCCAGTGCTGCGGCATGCCCCTGGACAAGCCCGAGGACGCGGGCACCGAGGCCGGCGGAGCCCCCAGCGGTGATTACTGCCGCTACTGCTATCAAAACGGCGTCTTCACCGCCCCCGACGCCTCTATGGACGACATCATCGCGTTCAATCTGAAGTTCAACGAGGAGAACGGCCACCCCTTCGGCTCTCAGGAGGAGGCGGAGAAGATGATGCGGAGCTGGTTTCCGACCTTGAAGCGGTGGAAGAAGCCGTAAGAACGCCCGAAAGGCGGCGGAATCCCGGGTAAAGGCGGGCGGAAGGCATTCCTGTGTTCCGGCGCTGGGCTCCTGTCCCGGAGGCTGCGGGGCGTTCCGGCGGGAGCGGACCGGAAAATCTGAAGGAAAAGAGCGGACTGACAACGTCAGCCGGCTCTTTTTCCATGTGCCGGCAGAGTGGACGGCGGAAGGCGTCGGCAGCCGTTTCCGGTGTTTTTGCAAAAAGCTCTTGACTTAGAGTCCGCTCCAGGTAGTATGCTGAAAGAAAACGGCGCGGTTCCGGCCGTGCGTTTCGGGAGGGCAGAGACATGAATATTACGGAAGTGGGCAAGCGGTACGGCCTTTCCGCAGATACCCTGCGGTACTACGAGCGGATCGGCCTGATTCCCCCAGTGCCCCGGACCAAGGGGGGCGTCCGGGATTACGACGCGGCGTCCCTGGGCTGGGTGGAGCTGATTAAATGTATGCGGTCCGCCGGAGTGGGCATTGAGGCGCTGATCGAGTACAGCCGCCTGTTCCAGCAGGGAGAGGAGACTATGGAGGCCCGGAAGGGTCTTCTGGTGGAGCAGAGGCGGCAGCTGCTGGGGCGAATGGAGGACATGCAGCGGTCTTTGAACCGGCTGGACGAGAAAATTGAGAATTACGAGCGGGGCATTGCCCGCAAGGAGCGGGAGTTGCGGCAGTACCAGATGGAAAAAGGAGAAGCGGAGAGCTGAGGGGCGCGCGTTTTTTGAAAGGGCTTTGTTTTTCGCTCTTGCTTTTTTGGCAGAAACGGGGTATAGTGATAAAAGAATTTTCCGCTTTTAAGGAGGTACTAAAATTATGTCTACGAAAGCTTATTACCCCAGAACTGAAATTGGACCTGGCAAGGTCGGGTTCTCCAAGACCCGCTCCATTATCGAGGCCCCCTTCTACGGCAACAACGTCGTGAAGATCAACTCCCTGCGGGAGGCCTATGATATGGCAAAGAACTCCCCCGGTACCGTCGTCACGGATATGCCCGTCTATCGCGGAGAGGAGTTCGGTCTGGAGCCCGACGCCAAGGTGCTGCTGTTTAACGACGGTTCCATCACCGGCCGTTACGCCGCCGCCCGCCGCATCACCGGCAAGCCCGGCGTGGACACCGCCGCCCTGGACAAGATCGTCATGGACGCCGTGTACGATACCCGCTGGAAGACCATGTATCACGCGGAGGTCTTCATCGGCCTGGACCCCGAGTTCATGGTAAAGGCCCACCTGCTCATCCCCGAGGGGGAGGAGAACCTCCTCTACAACTGGATGCTGAACTTCCAGTATCAGTCTGACGAGTACGTCAAGATGTATAAGAAGTCCAAGCCCGTGGGCGACGGCCGCGAGTCTGACATCTATATCTTCTCTGATCCCCAGTGGACCGGCGCTCCCGGCCGCGAGGACATCTGCGACCCCAAGTGCCTGTGCTACTTCAATACCGACACCAACTGCGCCGCCATCCTGGGTATGCGCTACTTCGGCGAGCACAAGAAGGGCACGCTGACCCTGGCCTGGGCCATCGCCAACCGCAACGGCTACGCCTCCTGCCACGGCGGCCAGAAGGAGTACACTCTGGACGACGGCAGCAAGTACGTGGCGGCGGTCTTCGGCCTCTCCGGCTCCGGCAAGTCCACCCTGACCCACGCCAAGCACAGCGGCAAGTATCCCTCCATCAAGGTGCTGCATGACGACGCGTTCATCATCAACTCCGATACCTGCGCGTCCATCGCCCTGGAGCCCACCTATTTCGACAAGACCGCCGACTATCCCGTGCCCTCCGAGGACAACAAGTACCTGCTGACGGCCCAGAACTGCTCCGCCACTCTGGACGACGAGGGCAAGATCGTCCTGGTCACCGAGGACGTCCGCAACGGCAACGGCCGGGCCATCAAGTCCAAGCTCTGGTCCCCCAACCGGGTGGATAAGATCGATTCCCCCGTCAACGCCATCTTCTGGATCATGAAGGACCCCACCATTCCTCCCATCGTGAAGCTCAGCGGCGCATCCCTGGCCTCCGTCATGGGCGCCACTCTGGCCACCAAACGCTCCAGCGCGGAGCGGCTGAAGGAGGGCGTGGACCCCAACGCTCTGGTGGTGGAGCCCTATGCCAACCCCTTCCGGACCTATCCTCTGGTCAATGACTACGAGAAGTTCAAGAAGCTGGTGGCGGAGAAGAACGTGGCCTGCTATATCATCAACACCGGCGACTTCATGGGCAAGAAGGTCCAGAAGGAGGACACCCTGGGCATTCTGGAGGCCGTGGTTGAGGGTAAGGCTAAGTTCGAGGCTTGGGGCCCCTTCGAGGACATCGAAATCTTCAAGTGGGAGGGCTTTGTGCCTGATCTTGGCGACAAGGAGTACGTGGCCCAGCTGAAGGCCCGGATGCAGGACCGGCTGAACTATGTCACCAACCTGGACACCGAGGAGGGCGGCTTCAACAAGCTGCCTGCCGACGCCGCGGCGGCCATCAAGAAGGTCGTGGACGAGGCGAACACCCTGTAAGAGGCAATCGCGCAAAAAGACTCCATTGGAGGAGAGGACTTCGTAACGAGGTCCTCTCCTTGTTTTTGGGGAGAGATGCGAAACGCCCAGCCTATATTGGCTGGGCGTTTTAAGGGCCTGTGCGAGCGGTTTCCCGCCCTTATTGGACCAACAGTTCTCTTTGAATGCGCTCCAGGGCCTCGGGGGCCTGCCGGTCCATCTTCTCGGGGAAGCCGAAATAGCTGACGCAGAT
>NZ_CAJTUX010000039.1 GCF_910579365.1 uncultured Oscillibacter sp. | reverse complement strand
GAACACCCAAACGTCCTTGAAGGCAGCGATATCCGCACTGTTGAAATTAGACATAATCTATGTACTCCCTTCTCAGATGATGTGTTTCTTAATCAGGATGGCGGCCAGCTCCTCGCAGGTCTCCTTGCCGCTGCCCTCCAGCATGACGCCCACGCCCTTCTGAGGAGGCGTAAAGCTCTTAAAGATGTTGGTGGGAGAGCCCTTCAGGCCGATGGTGCTGGGGTCGATCAGCTTGTGGTCCTTCAGCTTGTCAAAGTCAAAGGTGTCCAGAGGCTTGTTGTAGGTCTCGTAGATGCCGCCGATGGACATGTAACGGGGATTGTTCAGCTCCTTGATGCAGGTCAGGAGGCACGGGGTCTGGACCTTGATGGTCATATAGCCGTCCTCCAGCATCCGCTTGACGGTGATGTTCTCCCCGTCCTTGTGGATGTCGGCGGCGTAGGTCACCTGGGGCAGGCCCAGCTTCTCGGCGATCTGGGGGCCCACCTGGGCGGTGTCGCCGTCGATGGCCTGGCGGCCGCACATGACCACGTCGTCCTTCTCCACGCCGATGGTGTCAATGGCGGCGGCGAGAATCTGAGAGGTGGCGTAGGTATCGGAACCGCCAAACTCCCGGGCGGAGACCAGCACGCCCTCGTCCGCGCCCATGGCCATGAGCTCCCGGAGCATGGAGGCCGCCGGGGGCGGGCCCATGGTGACGACGATCACCTTGCAGCCGGTCTCGTCCTTGAGCTTCAGGGCGGCCTCCACGGCGTTCATGTCGTCGGGGTTCGTGATGGTCAGCATGGAGGCCCGGTTCAGCGTGCCGTCGGGGTTGACGGCCACCTTGCCGGAGGTATCGGGGACCTGCTTGACACAGACAATGATTTTCATGATGGCTTCCTCCTCCTCTTAAAGTCCCATATTCGCGGAGATGACGATGCGCTGGACCTCGCTGGTGCCCTCGTAGATCTCGGTGATCTTGGCGTCGCGCATCATGCGCTCCATGGGATAGTCCTTGGTATAGCCGTAGCCGCCGAACATCTGGAGCGCCTTGGTGGTGGTCTTCATGGCGTGCTCAGAGCACCAGAGCTTGGCCATGGCGGCCTCCTTGGTGTAGCGGACGCCCTGGCCCTTGAGGACGGCGGCCTGATAGGTCAGCAGGCGGCCCGCCTCGCAGCCCATCTCCATGTCGGCGAAGGTGAACTGGGTGTTCTGGAACTTGGAAATGGGCTTGCCGAACTGGACGCGGCCCTTGGTGTACTCCTTGGCCTCGTTCAGCGCGCCCTCGGCGATGCCCAGGGCCTGGGCCGCGATGCCGATGCGGCCGCCGTCCAGGGTCTGCATGGCGATGGGGAAGCCCCGGCCTTCCTTGCCCAGCATGTTCTCCTTGGGAACGATGCAGTCGGTGAACACGATCTCGGCGGTGGGGGAGCCGTGGAGGCCCATCTTCACCTCATGCTTGCCGACGCTGAAGCCGGGGAAGCTGCTCTCCACGATGAAGGCGGAGATGCCCTTGGTGCCCTTGGACTTGTCGGTCATGGCGAAAACCACGAACACGTCCGCCACATAGCCGTTGGTGATGAAGATCTTGGAGCCGTTCATCACGTAGTGGTCGCCCTCCAGCTTGGCCTCGGTCTGGCCCTTGGAGGCGTCGGAACCGGCGTTGGGCTCGGTGAGGGCGAAAGCGCCCACCTTGTGGCCGGTGGTCAGCATGGGGAGGTACTTCTTCTTCTGCTCCTCGGTGCCGTGGGTGAGGATGGGGTCGCAGCAAAGACCGTTGTGGGTGGCGACGATGTCGCCGGTGGAGGCGCACTGCTTGCTCAGCTCCTCGATGCAGATGGCGGAGGCCAGGGGGTCCGCGCCGGTGCCGCCGTACTCCTTAGGCACGCACATACCCATGACGCCCAGGTTGAACAGCTTCTCGATGTTCTCCCGGGGATACTCGCTGTTCAGGTCGGTCTCGGCGGCGATGGGCTTCACTTCGTTCTCGGTGAACTCGGCCATCATCTTCCGGATCAGCTGGTGCTCACGGCTCAGATTGAAATCCATGTGATGTTCGCTCCTTATATAAAATTTGGAATTTTTGCGTACAAAAAGATAGCCCCGGGTCTGCGCGGCCCGGGGCTGTCCGGGTCTATGATGAAATAGGGGACTTACTGGATGCCCGCGATGTCTTTGGCCAGCTGCTTCTTGCCCTGGATGTTGCCCTGACGGGCAATCATGATCCGCTGGGCCTGGGGAGAGCCCGCGCCGTGCATGGACTCGGTGCGGTAGCCCACCGCCGCCGCGCCCAGGCACATATTCTCCAGGAAGCGCATGACGCGCTGGCGGTCCTCGGTGGAGACGCCCTCCCGGGCGGCGAAGAACTTGTTGCAGATGTCCCCGATGGTCTCGCCGTTCCGGCCCACCACGGTACCGCTCTCAAAGTCCTTTTGAGAGGGCATGGTGACCATCAATCCGCCGGCCACGTCCTCAGCCAGGCGCACGATCTCATAGGGGAAGCGGGTGACGTTCTGCTTGCAGACGTTGGCAAGCAGCAGGTCGATCTGGTAGTTCCCCGCCTTGGTCTTGAAGCCCTGAGAGGAGCATGCGATGCCGCAGCAGTACAGCGTCTCGTTCAGGTGGGTCATCTCGATGAGCTTATCCTTCACGGCGCTGGCCTTCTCCACGCCGTTGTACTCCGCGGCCAGGGCCGTGGCGCCAATCACCACGTCGCCCACGCCCACCTTGCAGCCGCCGTAGCTCTGGCGGTGGTAGCCCGCGAAGCGCTCCACGATCATGCCGGCGAACTCATACTCGCCGTTGAGGAAGATGTACTCGTTGGGGATGAACACGTGGTCCAGCACCACCAGGGCCTCCTGGCCGCCGAACTTGGCGTTGCCCACGTCGATGGACGCGCCCTCCTCCAGCTTCCGGGTGTCGCAGGACTGGCGGCCGTAGATCATGTACATGCCCTCGGCGTCCGTCGGGCAGGCGAAGGAGACGGCCCAGTCCTTGTCGGCCTCGCCCATGGAGATGGTGGGCATGAAGATGTGCCAGTGGGAGTTGATGGAGCCGGTCTGGTGGCATTTCGCACCCGAGACCACGATGCCGTCCTCCCGGCGCTCCACCACGTGGACGTACATGTCCGGGTCCGCCTGAGCGCTGGGGGCCTTGGAGCGGTCGCCCTTGGGGTCCGTCATGGCTCCGTCCACGGTGAGGTCGTTGTCCTGGACCATGGTGATGAAGTTCTTGAAGTTCTCGTGGTAGTGGGTGCCGTACTTCTCGTCGATCTCATAGGTGGAGGAGAAGACGGCGTTGAAGGCGTCCATGCCCACGCACCGCTGGAAGCAGGAAGCGGTCTTCTGGCCCAGGAGGCGCTGCATCTTCACTTTGTTGATGAGGTCCTCCGTGGACTGGTGCAGGTGGGTGAAGCGGTTGACGGTATGGCCCGTCAGGCTGGACTTCACGGTCATCAGGTCCTTGTACTGGGGGTCCTGGGCCAGGGCGTAGGTCATGGCGACGCAGTTGATGCTGGGGCGGATCATGGGGTGGTCCACCCAGTTCTCGATCTTCTCGCCGAACATGTACACCCGGGTTTTCAGCTTGCGCAGGCTCTCGATGTACTCTTGCGCGGTCATTAAAGCCATGTTTTTGTTCCTCCTAGTTTTGTTGGGGCGCTGGGGCTCCGCCCCTTTCCCCCGCCAGAGGCTCTGCCTCCGGACTCCGCAAGCCGTTCAAAAGGCTTGCGCCAAATTTGATCAGTCGTTTGCCAGGCCCATGAGCTCGTCACGGAAGATGCGCTCGTCCATGAGCTTCAGGTCCTCGGCAATTTTGGGCATGAACTCCATCTGGTCCAGAACCTGGGTCTGGAGGTCGATGCCCGGGGCAATCTCAATGAGGGTCACGCCCTCGGGGCGGAGCTCGAAGACGGCCCGCTCCGTGACGTAGAGCACCGGCTGGCGGACCTTGTTGGCGTAGGTGCCGGAGAAGGTGATGTGCTCCACCTGGTTCACGAACTTCTTCTTCGCGCCCTCCTGGGTGATGACCAGCTTGCCGTCCCGGCACTCGGTCTTGAGTCCCTTGGCGGTGAAGGTGCCGCAGTAGACCACCTTCTTGGCGTTCTGGGTGATGTCGATGAAGCCGCCCGCGCCGGCAAGCCGTGTGCCGAACTTGGAGACGTTCAAGTCGCCGTTGGGGGCCGTCTCGGCGAGCCCCAAGAAGGCCACGTCCAGGCCGCCGCCCTGGTAGAAGTCAAACTGCACATTGTGGTCCAGAATGGCCATGGAGTTGGCCGCGCCGCCGAACTGGGTGCCGCCGTAGGGCACGCCGGCGATGGAGCCCGCCTCCACGGTCAGGGTCATCTTGTCGGAGATGCCCTCCTCCGCCGCCACGTTGGCGATCTTCTCCGGCGCGCCGGTGCCCAGGTTCACGATGGCGTCCTGGGGCAGTTCCATGGCGGCCCGGCGGGCCAGAATCTTCTTGGCGTCCAGAGGGATGGAGGGGATGTCGTTCACGGGGATGCGGAATTCGCCGCTGAGGGCCCCGTCGTAGGGCATGCCCAGGCACTGGTTGTTGTCCTCGGGGCTGCCCACCACAATGGCGTCCACGTAGATGCCGGGAATCTTCACAAGGCGGGGGTCCAGCGTGCCGCCCTGGACGATCTTCTCCACCTGGACGATGACGATGCCGCCGGAGTTCTTGGTGGCCTGGCACTGGGCGGTGACGTCCAGAGGGCCGATCTCACGATGCACCGTGCAGTTGCCGTACTCGTCGGCGTAGCTGCCCCGGACCAGGCAGACGTTGATGGGGATGGGCTTGTAGAGAAGGCGCTCCTCCCCCTCGATGTTGACGAGCTTTACCAGGTCCTCCTTGGTGCACTCGTTCAGCTTGCCGCCGCCGTTCCGGGGGTCCACAAAGGTGTACAGGCCCACGTGGGTAATGGTGCCGATGTTGTGGGCGGCGATGTCCCGGTACATGTGGGTGATGACGCCCTGGGGCAGGTTATAGGCCTCCAGCTTGTTTTGAAGGGCCAGCTCGCCCAGCTTGGCGGCCCGGTCCCAGTGGCCGCCCACGACCCGCCTGCACATGCCCTCGTGGCCGAAGTGGTCGCCGCCGGTGCCGTCCCGGTGGCCCTGGCCCGCCGCGAAGAACAGCGTCAGGTCCCGGGGGTGCCCGGTTTCCACGAAGCGCTGCTCCAGGGCTTTGGTCAGCGCCTCGGGGCAGGCGCAGCTGACGAAGCCGCCGGTGGAGACGGTGTCGCCGTCCTTGACCATCAGCGCCGCTTCTTCTGCGGTAATCACACGAACTTTTTTCATGCTTTCCGAACTCCTTTTCCTATGATAGAATAGAGCTGAAACAGAACTTTGCCCCGGCAAGGAGACTTCTCCGCTGCCGCCGCTCCGGCCCGTGTTGTCACCAGGCTATAGAGCGCGCGAAAGTTCTTTTGCGTACGTTTCTTTCAAGAAAAGTGCGTTACTTGTTCTGGAAGTGCTTTTCCTTCCGCTTTTCCAGGAAGGCGCTCATGCCCTCCTTCTGGTCCTCGGTGGCAAAGCACATGGCGAAGAGCTCGTTCTCCAGGGCGATGCCGTCGTCGATGTCCATCTGCATGCCCCGGTCGATGCAGGCCTTGGAGTACTTTACGGCGATGGGGGCGTTGACGGTGAAGGATTTTGCCATGGCGATGGCGGCGTCCATCAGCTGCTCCAGGGGATAGACCTCGTTGGCAAGACCGATGGCCTTGGCCTCCTCCGCGCTGATGACCTTGCCGGAGAAGATCAGCTCCTTGGCCTTGGCGGCGCCCACCCGGCGGGGCAGACGCTGGGTGCCGGAGAAGCCGGGGGTGATGCCCAGGCCCACCTCGGGCTGGCCGAACTTCGCGCCGCCCTTGCCCTCGGCGTTGGGGCCGGCGGCCAGGATGATGTCGCAGCTCATGGCGATCTCGCAGCCGCCGCCCAGGGCGAAGCCGTTCACCGCGGCGATGGTGGGAATCTCCAGCTTCTCAATCCGGCGGAAGAGGGCGCTGCCCCGCTGGCCCCACTTGCGGCCCTGGGCGACGTCCATGGGCTTTTGCTCGCCGATGTCCGCGCCGGCCACGAAGGAGCGGCCCTCGCCGGTGAGGATGAAGGCCCGGAGCTCCGTATCCTTCTCCACCTCGCCGATCAGCGCCTCCAGATCGGAAATCACCTGAGAGTTCAGGGCGTTCAGCGCCTCGGGACGGTTGATGGTGGCAATGCCGATGTTATCCTGCTTCTCGTAACGAACGGTTTGATACATAGTGGCGTCCTCCTTTATTTTGCGGGGTCAGGCCCCGTTTTTCCCGCTGATTATTATAGCAAATTTTGTGCCAGCTTTTCAAGCCGCAGTTTCTGCCGCGATAGCCAGTTTCCTGTTCACAATGCCAAAAAACCGGGCCTTTTTTTGCCATTTGGGAGAGAGCCCGCCCCAGAATCTGGGGGGCTTATTCATTTTTGAATAGTCCAAAGGAACGGCGAACGCTCCGGAAGTCGAAAGGCTTTTGGAAAAACCGTGCATTTGGCGGCGGCTGTTCTGTGAAAACCGCGCATAAAGCCCTGAAATGGGGCTGGACTATTCATGTATGAATAACACCTATTCAAATATGAATAAAAAGGACGGACAGGAGGCATCCGCTCTGTCCGGGGGTAAAAAAATTTTTTGAAACGGGTGAAGAATTCTCCAGGCGCATTTCGTATGATAGATGTCGGACGACAACGGGCCGCCGGATACGCGTTCCGGGGGCCCAGGGAGGGGGTGGTGAGACGGCGTGGCATCCATGACAAGGGAACAATTCTCGGCGCTGGTACTGCAATACGAGCGGCTGGTGTACACCGTCTGCTTCCAGCTGGTCCGGGACGCGGCGGCGGCGGAGGACCTGACGCAGGAGACCTTCCTCTCCGCCTACCTTCACCGGGACAGCCTCCCGGAGGGGTATGAGCGGCAGTGGCTGGGCCGCGTCGCCGCCAACAAGGCCAAGGACCATCTCCAAAGCGCCTGGAACCGCCGCACCGTCCTTCCCGGGGAGGAGGAGCTGGCCCGGGGGCTGGCCCCGCCCGCCGAGGAGGCGGTGCTCCGCCGGAGCGCCATGGAGGAAATGCAGGCGGCGCTGCGGGAATTGAAGGAACCCTACCGGCAGGTGTGCCGCCTGTGCCTGCTGGAGGAGCGGTCCCCCGAGGAGGCCGCCCTGGCCCTGGGCAGGCCGGTGAAGACCGTATATACACAGCTCTCCCGAGGCAAACGGCTGCTGCGGGAGGCATTGGAGAGGAGGGACGCGCATGGTATTTCGTGAGGACGGACATCTGAGCGGCGAGGCGCTGCTGGCCCTGGCGGGAAATGAGGACTGCTTCAGCGAGCTGGAGCGGCTGGAAATCGCGGAGCATCTGGCCTTCTGCGACGGCTGCTTGCAGAGGTATACCATGGCCCTGGAGGACGGGGCGCTGCTGGTCCCGGAGCGCTCCTGCCAAAAGACCCTCTGGGCCCGGGTGCGGAACCGGGCGGTCCGGGCGGTCACCAGCCGGTATGCCACGGCGGCGGCGGCTGTGGCCCTGGCCCTCACTGTGCTGTGGGGCGGGGAGCGGGTGGAATTCACCCGGTCCAGCCTGCCGGAGGACCGGCCCAGCATTTCCCGGCAGCTTACGGGCCTGACGGGAGAGATCAGCGATTCCCTGCATCAGACCGTGTCCGGTTTGTCGGACTTTTTTGACGGGTTCCGCCCCAGCCAGTTCATAGAAGGAGGAAATCACTCATGAGGTTTTTGCGAAAAATGTTCGGGGGCTGCTGGCACCTGCTCTGGGCCTGCGTCCCCGGCTGCGGGCAGATGTGCCAGGGGTATATGAAGCGGGGCATCTCCCAGACCATCATCGCCACCGCCCTGCTCTTCATCGCGGTATTCCTGGAAATGGGGGTGCTGGCGGTGCTGATCGCGCCGCTGTGGATGTACTCGTTTTTTGACAGCTTCAATCTCCGCCGGCAGATTCGGGAGGGGATGGCCCCGGAGGACGAGTTCATGTTCGGCCTGTCCGAGATGGACTCCCGGAAGCTGACCCAGATCATCAGCCGCCGGGGAAGCCTCATCGGCTGGGTGCTGGTGGTGGTGGGCCTTTATAATGTGTATCAGATTTTCGCCCGGCGGGTGCTTGGAACGCTGGCGGACCACTTCCCCATCTTCGACTGGCTCTATAGCCTGCTGGTCTGGGATATGCCCCGGATTTTGGGGACGGTGCTGATTGTCGCTCTGGGCCTCTGGTTCATCAAGGGGCCCAAGGCCCCCAAGGGGGACGAACCCGCCTACACGCCGCCCAAGGGCCCGGCGGAGCCTCCGAAGATGAAGGCGACCCCCTGGACGGAGGCGGAGGAGCGGTTTCACCAGGAGCCGGAGCCCCGGGCCCCGGAGGTCCCCCAGGCGGAACCGCCCGCGGAACCCGCGCCGGTGACCCTGGAGTGGAAGTCGGCGTTCAACGTGGAGAAGTACGAGAAGGAGCTCCGGGAGAAGCAGGAGGCCGACCATGACGGCAGTCAGTGAGGGGGCGGCCCGGCCCCAGCGCCGGGTGGGGACCTTCACGCTGGGAATCGTGCTGGTGACGGCGGGGTGCGCCATGCTGGCCTCCCTGCTGTGGCCCGGGCTGGAGACCGGCTGGCTCCTCAAGGCGTCGCCGCTGATTCTGGTGTCCCTGGGGGTGGAGACTTTGCTCTCCGCCCGGGGCGGCGGAAGGGTCCGGTACGACTGGCTGGGAATGTTCCTCTGCTTCCTCCTGGTGGGAGCGGGGCTGGTTTTCTATGCCGCCGCCTGGGCCTGGGAGAACGGGGAGTACTTCAACGTTTCCGACTGCTCCCGCTACGCCGATGAGGCCAGCTACCGGATGGACTACCGCTACTTCAATGGCTTCGACTCCCACACCCTCCGTCTGGAGGCCGGGGACGCCCTGGCGGGCCGGGTTGACACCTGGAACGGCTGGCTGGAGGTGGAGATCAGCGACGGGGACGGGAACACCCTCCTGGAGGAGTCCGCGCTGAACGGGGAGCAGTCTGTGGAGATCGCCAGGACGGGGGACTACACCATCCTGGTCCATGGGCGGAGAACCAGGGGGAGCTTTGCTTTTTCCAGAGTCCCGGCCGGGGAGGCGGAAGGGACAGAGAATCCGGCGGACCTGGAGGCCTGGCCGGAAGCGGAGGAGCCTCTGGCTCCGGAGGAAGAACCCTGAACAAAAGACCAGCCGGAGGGCGCTTTCGCTCTCCGGCTGGTCCCTTTTGCAGGCTCACGCTTCCGTTTTCCGCTCCGGGGTGACGGCAACGCCCGTTCCCATCGCCATATTGGGAGATACGGCGGCCAGACGCCAGCCCTCCTTCGCATGGCGGTTCTGCGCCGGCTCCATCTCCCGGACCATGAGGGTCAAAACCGGATGCTCGTACAGATTGCGCGCTTCCTATCATTTGGTATCGAGAAGGGGTCACGCCCCCTTGCCCAGGCGGATGCACTCCAGGCTGTAGGTCACCTGCATCGCCCCCCAGACCAGCAGCAGGACGAAGACGGGCAGGAGGCTCATTTCAAATACCATGCTCAGGACGACCAGAACCAGCCACAGCCCCAGGCACAGGCGGTTGGCGGTCATATAGGCCCGGTAGCAGGCCTGACCGATCTGGCGGCGCTCCGACTCGTCGCAGCTGTCCAGCCATTTCTTCTGGAACTTGGCGTCGTAGACGCTGCCGTGCTTTTCCGGGTTCATCCTCCGCTCCAGGTCCACCGTCTTCTGCTGAGTGAACACCACCAGGCCGCAGGAGAACAGGAACACGCCCACATGAGTCAGGGCGCTGACTTCCCCGTCCAGGTAGTAGGCGCAGAAGGCGGCCAGGAAAAACAGGTTCAGCAGAAGCTGCACGGCGCTGAGGAGCAGCGCCCAGCTCAGGGAGACGTCGATGGCCGCGGAGGTCTCGTCCTCGTCCCCGCCGCCCCAGGCGGCGAACTTCTTCGCGGCGGAGCGGTAAAGGAGGAAACAGGCCCCCAGGGTCAGCACGGAGGTGACGGGAATGCCCCAGGGGGTGACGGCCCTGAGCACGGCGCTGAGCCCGTCCGCCAGGGCGGCGGCTTCCAGGCCGAAGATCCGGCTGCACCCGATGACAAAGCCCAGGACTCCGCCGCCCAAGAGGCTCAGGGCCATGGTGCCGAAAAACCTGGGCAGGGCCTTCCGGTTCTCGCTTTTCTCGTTGGATTTCTTATTCATGGGATTCGTCCTCCTGATAGGTAAAAATGTCCTCCACCTGCACGCCGCAGATCTTCGCCAGCTTCAGCGCCAGCGTCACCGAGGGGGAATAATCCCCCCGCTCAATCTGGCTGACGGTCTGCCGGGAGACCCCCGCCAGACGCCCCAGCTCCTGCTGGTTTACCCCCAGACGGGCCCGGTGCTCTTTCAGCCGGTTGTACAGGGGCATGGCGATACCTCCTTTCTTCTGACAAGGCGAGTTGTCGAATTGACAAGTATCATTGTCAAAGTAAGGATAGCACTGACAAGGAAAGTTGTCAAGAGGAAAAATAAAAATTCCCACGTGCGGACGCGTGGGAGAGTCCAAAAAACGGGCGGACCCACGGGTCCGCCCGTTTTCTGAAAGTGCCGGGGCTCCGGAAAGCGGGACCGCCGGTCAGGGGTCCCGCCATTTTTTCGCGGGGATGTTCCGGGCCCGCAGACGGGCCTTGACAAAGTCCCGGAAGAGGGCGTACAGCACCGAGCAGAGAGGGATGAAAAACAGCATCCCGGCAATGCCCATCAGTTTGCCGCCCAGGGTCACGGCCGCCAGCACCCAGATGGAGGGCAGGCCCACCGACGACCCCACTACATGGGGGTAAATCAGGTTTCCCTCAATCTGCTGGAGGACCAGAAAGAGCACCACGAAGCCCGCCGCCTGGAGGGGGCTGGTGACAGCGATGAGCAGCGCGCCCACCACGCAGCCGATGAAGGCCCCCACCACGGGAATCAGAGCCGTCAGGGCAATGAGGACCCCCACCAGCAGGGCGTAGGGCAGCCGGAAGACGGTCATGGAGGCGACGAACAGCGTGCCCAGGATCACCGCCTCCACGCACTGGCCGGAGAGGAAGCTGGAGAAGGTGCGCCCGGCCAGACGAAGGACCTCCAGGGCTTTGTCCGCCCAGGCGGCGGGGAGGAGGGCATAGAGCGCCTGGCGGCCCTGGCGGCTGAGACGCTCCTTTTGCAGGAGAACATAGAAGGAGAAGATCAGGCCGATGACAAAGGTGCTGACGCCGCTGACCACCCCGGCCATCAGCACGCCGCCGGAGGACACCAGCCCGCCGCCCCAGTCCCGGACCAGGGTGATGGCCTTCTCCGAGAGGGCCTTCCAGTCAAACTGGAGGTCCGCCGCCAGGGTTTCCAGCTGGGGGAGCCAGGTCTCCAGGGCGGAGAGCTGCGCCTGCATCCGCTGGAAGGCGGCGGGAAGCTGGCTGGTGATGGAGCGGACCGCGTCTCCGACGCCGGGGCTGATGACACAGACCGCCAGGGTCATCACGCCGGTCATGGCCGCCAGGGTCAGCGCCAGGGCCAGGGGGCGGCGGAGGGCCTTCCAGCGCCGGCCGCGGGGGAGCTGGGCCTCAATGGCCCGCATGGGGACGTTCAGGATGAAGGCAATGGCCCCGCCCAGCAGGAAGGGAGACAGAGTCCCCAGCACCCAGCGCAGGGCCCCGGCCAGGGCGGGGAGGTTTTGCAGGGCGCAGTAGAAGGCCACGCCGCCGCAGACCACCGCCAGGCGCTGCTTAATTTGTTCCCGGTTCCAGTCCATGGCTCAGCCCCGGCGGCAGCGCTCCGCCGCCTCCAGATAGCCCTGGGCGGAGCGGCGGTTGGAGGCGATCTCCTTCTCCGTCAGGGAGCGGACCACCTTGGCGGGGCTGCCCAGAATCATGGACCCGGCGGGGGCGTTCATCTTCCCCGTCACCAGAGCCCCGGCGCCCACGACGCAGTCGTCCCCGATGACCGCGCCGTTGAGGACGACGGCCCCCATGCCGATGAGCACGTTGTCCCCCACGGTGCAGCCGTGGACAATGGCCCCGTGGCCGATGGTGCAGCCCGCGCCCACGCGGGTCTCCTCATGAAGGACAGCGCAGTCCTGAATGTTGGTGTCCTCGCCTACGGTGATGGCGCCGTCGTCTCCGCGGAGAACGGCGTTGTACCAGACGCTCACGCCCCGGCCCAGGGTCACGTCGCCGCTGACCTTCGCGCCGTCGCAGATCAGGACGTTTTCGTCCGTCTCTCTCAGTTGATATGCCATACGTTTTTTCCTCATTTCTCGTGCGCCCGCCTCCCGCAGGGCGGCTCCGGGGCCGCTTTCCAGGGCCGGAGACGCCGGAGGGGAGGCCGCGTTATGTGATTTGCGGGGGTCAGAATCCGGGAGCGAAATTCCCGTCCACGAAGATGGGGACCTCCTCCCCCTCCCGGGTGGTTCCCACAATGGAGAGGTCCGGCGTGCCCACCATAAAATCCACGTGGGTGATGGAGTCGTTGAGCCCCCGGGCCTTCAGCTCGTCCTTGGTCATGGTCTGGCCGCCCTCCAGGCAGGGATAGGCCTCGCCGAAGGCGATGTGGCAGGCGGCGTTCTCGTCGAAGAGGGTGTTGTAGAACAGGAGGTTCTGGTTGGAGATGGGACTGTCGTAGGGGACCAGGGCCGCCTCGCCGAAGTAGGACGCGCCCTCGTCCACGGAGATGGCGGCCCGGAGGGTTTCCTCTCCCTGGCGGGCGTGAGACTCCACAATCCGGCCCTCCCGCACCACGAAGTGGAAGCCGTCGATGACGTTGCCGTCGTGGACCAGGGGCATGGAGGAGTAGACCACGCCGTTGGCCCCGGTTTTCAGGGGGGAGGTGAAAATCTCCTCCGTGGGCATGTTGGCGATATAGCTCCGGCCCGAGAGGGTGCGGTCCCCGCCGCTCTCCCAGACGTGGCCCTCCGGCAGCTCCACGGTGAGGTCCGTGCCCAGGGCGTTTTGGTAGTGAAGGGTCTTGAGGCGCAGGGCGTTCAGCTTCTCCAGCCGGGCGTCCAGAGTGGCCAGATGCTCCCGCCAGCGCTCCACCGCGCGGCCGTCGCCGGTGACCCGGACGGCCTTTAAAATCGCGTCCCACAGGGCGGCGACGGCCTCCTCCTCCCCCTTGTCCGGGAAGACCCGCCGGGCCCAGGAGGGGATGGGAATGGAGGCGATGCACCAGGGGAAGCCGCCGCACATCTGAAGCCGGTCAAAGTCCTTAAGGGCCTTTCCGCTGGCCCGCTGGGCCCGGATGATCCGGTCCGAGGACACGCCCCTGAGATTCTCCGGGTCCGTGGCGGAGATGGCCAGGTAGGCCGTGCCCTCCAGGGCCTGGTCGTTGAAAAAATGCCGCCGCCAGAGGGGCACGGCGTCAAAGACCTCCTCCGCGGCGTGGAGGTACTTCATGCGGGTCATGGCGTCGTCGGTCCAGTTCATGACAACCTCCGAACAGCCGGCGCCGTAAGCCTCCGCCCCGCAGAGGCGGGCGAAGGGGGCGCACTCCACCGGGGAGGAAATCACCATCCGCTGGCCGGGATAGGGGTTCAGGCCCACCTGGACCAGGAGACGGGCGTATTCGCGCAGTTTGTCTTCCATTTTATGGGTTCATCCTTTCCGTTGGTATGGGGATATAATGTGCCATTGTAGAACATTTCCGCGGGGAAGTAAAGGCAAAGCCGCCGGGATTCAAAATTCGTTCATGATTTTTCCGGGAGGCGGGCGGCGGAAAAAACCGGAGAGGGCGGTCCCTCTCCGGTTTTCAGGCGGCCGGGGCCGTCAGGCGGGATGGGCGGCGGTTTCCCGGTCCAGACGGAACAAAAGCGTCAGGCACCACAGGCCCGCGAGGCCCACCAGAGCGTAAATGATACGGGAAAACACCGAGAGCTGGCCGCCGAAGAGCCAGGCCACCGTGTCAAAGCCGAAAAGGCCGATACCGCCCCAGTTCAGCGCGCCGATGACCGCCAGCAAGACGGCAATCTTGTCAAGCATTTGCGTTACCTCCTGTTCAGTTTGAGATAACCCATAGATTGCCCGTTTTCGACGGATTTAGCCCAGAGAAAAATTTCCATAAAAGATGGCTCAGACCTCCGCCGCCTCCCCGGGGACC
Organism: uncultured Oscillibacter sp.; assembly: GCF_910579365.1. Lineage (GTDB taxonomy): Bacteria > Bacillota > Clostridia > Oscillospirales > Oscillospiraceae > Oscillibacter. The sequence continues at coordinate 13,565 of NZ_CAJTUX010000039.1, read as the reverse complement.
AGGAAGTAGAGCACCCGGCGGACCACCGGCTTTCCCAGCACCCGGGCCAGGGCCAGACTGTAGGCCTCCAGCTGGGGGCGGTACTGTTCCGAGCGGAGGCGGATATCCTCCGGCGTGCGGACGCGGTCGGTTTTGAAGTCCACGACGGTCAGGCCCCCCTCCGTCTCAAAGCAGCAGTCCGCCACGCCCTGGAGGAGGATGGAGTCCTCCTCCGAGGCCTGGGTATCGTACGCCTGGGCGGGGACCAGGAGGGTGAAGCGGTATTCCCGGAGGGGCTTGCGCCCCGCCGCCTCCGCCGCCCGCAGCTCCGCCGCCAGGGGGGAGGCCAGAAAGCGCCGGAGGGCGGCGGCGTCCACCGCCTGGGCCTGGGAATGGGTGAGAAAGCCCGCGTCCTCCAGGGCGGCGATCTGGACGGAGACGTCCGGACCGCCGTAGTCCAGGTGCTGGAGGACCAGATGGGTGGCGGTGCCCTGCTCCGCCGGGGTGAGGAGGGCGCCGGTCTTCTGGCGGAACTTGGGCTGGGAGAGGGGGCGGAGGTAGGGGGTGTGGGCGGCGTTCTCCGCGATCTCCTGGTCCAGGGGGCGGCCCTTGAGCTGGGTGGCCGTCAGCTTGGCGGGGAGGGCGCTCTCCCGCTGGTGGGGGTAGACAAAGGAGAGAAGGGCCGGGTCAAAGGGGAGGGCGGCGGCGTCCTCCTCCCCCGCCTGGGGAAGGAGGGGGAGGGGAGGCGCGTCCTGAAACTCGCCGCTGTCGTGGAGGAAAATCCGCCAGGGCGCGCCGGAACAGGAGGCCGGCGGAACCTCCGCCCCGGCCAGACGGCGGAGGGGCTCCGCCTCCGGGCGGCAGAGGAGGGGCAGCAGCAGCCATTCCCCGAAGGTGCGGCAGGCGGCCACGGTCTCCGGCGGCACGGGGCAGGCGGCGGAGGCCGCCAGGCGCTGGAGGCGGGTCTCCGCAAAGTAAAGGGAGTGGACCAGGATGAGCTTTTCCTTGGGGCGGGTCATGGCCACGTAGAGGACCCGCTGCTCCTCCGCCAGATTCTCCCGGCGGAGGGTCTCCTCAATGGCGGTGCGGGCCAGGGTGTCGTAGCGGATCTTCCGCTTCAGGTCCACCAGACGGGGACCCAGGCCCATGGTGGGATGGACCAGGACGGGCGTGTCAAAGTCCTGGCGGGAGAAGGCGTGGTCCAGGTCCGCCAGGATGACGATGGGGAACTCCAGCCCCTTGGAGCGGTGGATGCTCATCAGCCGGACGCCCCCGGCGGTGGGGGAGGCGGCGGCGGGGGCCTTTCCCGCCTCCCGCAGGCGGCGGAGCTGGGTGACGAAGGGGAAGAGGCCCCGGCAGCCCCCGCTCTCCAGCTTCTCCGCCTGGCGGGCCAGGGAGATGAGATTCTCCCGCCGCTCCAGGCCCCGGTCCATGGCGCCGAAGAGGCCCAGGAGGTTCAGCGTGTTGTAGATGTGCCAGAGGAGGCGGTGGACGCTCATGTCCCGGGCGGCCAGGCGGAAGGCGCCCAGCGTCTCCAGAAAGGCGGCGCAGTCCTCCGCGTCCGAGGCGGCCACGGCGTCGTAATAATCCCCGTCGGGGGCGGCGGCGCGAATCTGGGCCAGCCGGTCCGGCGTGAAGCCGAAGACCGGGGAGCGGAGAACGGAGATCAGGGGCACGTCCTGCCGGGGATTGTCGATCAGCTCCAGCAGGGCCACGGCGGTGGAGACCTCCATAGCGTCAAAGAAGCCGGCGTCCTCCTGGAAGGAGTGGGGAATGTTCCGCTCCGCCAGGGCGGCGGAGAAGGCCTCCGTCCGGCTGCCGGGGGAGCGCATGAGGATGACGATATCCTCCGGCTTGCAGGGGCGGAGAGTCCCGTCGGGGCCCGTGACGGGATAACCGCCGTCCAGCAGCTCCTGAATGCGGCGGGCGGTGAAGCGGGCCTCCGCCGTCAGCTTCTTCACCGGGCGGGGGTCCTCCGCCGACCGCTGCCGGGCGGTGATGAGGTGAAACTCCGTGTCGCAGTCCATCCGGGGCGGGTAGTACTCCGCGCCGAAGTGAAGGGCGGCGTCCCCGTCGTAGTCCAGGTCCCCCATCTCGGGGGAGAGGATGCTGGAGAAGACGAAGTTGGCGGCGTCCAGAATCTCCCGGCGGGAGCGGAAATTTTGGGAGAGGACGATCTTGCGGTCCTCCCCCTCCCCGGCCTCGGTGTGGGGCCGGAAGGCGGCGTACTTGCGCAGGAAGATGGTGGGGTCCGCCAGGCGGAAGCGATAGATGCTCTGCTTCACGTCCCCCACGGTGAAGAGGTTTTTCCCCTCCCGGGAGACCGCCCGGAAGATGGCGTTTTGGACCTCGTTGGTGTCCTGATACTCGTCCACCAGAATCTCCGTATACCGGGCGGAGACCTGCTCCCCCAGCTCCGTGGGCGGCCCGTCGGGGCGGACCAGAAGGGTCAGGGCCAGATGCTCCTGATCGGAGAAGTCCGCGGCGTTCAGCCGGAGCTTTTCCGCCCGGAAGACGGCGGAGAACGCCGCCGTCAGGTCCAGCAGGGCCAGCATGGCGGGGGCCACGGTCCGAAGGTCCTCCTCCGCCTCCTCCCCGGTGACGTCCAGCCAGAGGCGAAGGGGCTTCAAGGCGTCCTTGGCCCCCTCCCAAATCCGCTTCAGGGAGACCACCAGGGGGTCCTCCTTCCGGCCCTTGGGGGTGGTGAGGCGGGGAAAGGCGACGGCGTCCGCCCGCTCCCGGGCGCGGGCCCAGTCCGCCGACTGGCTCAGGGCGAGGAAGTCCCGGGCGGCGGCCAGGAATTTCGCGCCGTAGCCGCTCTCCAGGGCGGGATCGCCCTCCGTCCGCTCCGCGCCCTGGCGGAGCTGGTCCGCCCAGTGGGCGGCCCGGCGGCGGATGGAGGTCAGAAGGGCCTGGGCGTAGGGCGTGCCGTCAAAGCTGGGGGCGGGAGACGCCCAGGCGGCCCGGCTCTGGCGCAGCCACTGCTCCGGGGAAGCGTGGCTCTGGAGCTTGTCATGGAGGTCCAGCACCAGCTCCACCAGGGCGGCGTCGTCCCGTCCCTCCCCCAGGGTGTCCGCCAGCTGGAGGCCGCCGGGGGGAGGATTCTCGTAAAAATCCGAGAGGGCCCGGTCCAGGCAGCGGCGGCGGATCAGGGCGGCCTCGCCCTCGTCCAGGACCCGGAAGTCCGGGGTCAGGGCGTGGCGGTCCCCCTCCCGGGACAGGAGGTGGGTATTCTCCCGGAGGAGGGCGGTGCAGAAGGCGTCCACCGTCTTAATGTCCGCCTGATAGACCCGGAGGAGCTGGCGGCGGAGGTGGAGGTTTCCGGGGTCCTCCCCTACGCGGCGGCTGAGCTCGGCGGCAATCTTGCCGCGCAATTCCGCCGCGGCGGCCCGGGTGTAGGTGATGATGAGAAAATCGTCCACATTGCAGCGCTCCTCCGTCACGTAGCGGAAGAGCCGGTCCACCAGGACCCGGGTCTTGCCGGACCCGGCGGCGGCGGAGACCAGGAGACTGCCGCCCCGGTTTTCCACGGCGGCGCGCTGCTGGGGGGTGAGGATTACGGGCATGGATGCTTGCCTCCTTCCGTCTCCAGATCGCGCCAGAATTCCTCCGGCTTAACGGGGACGATGTAGTTCAGATGGTCGCCGTCCCGCCCGGCCTGGAAGTGGCAGGCGGAGGCCCACTGGCAGTAGCGGCAGGGGCTGTCCTCCTCGGAGCGGCAGCAGGGGTCCGCGTCAATGTTGCCCTGGCGAATCTCCCGGGCGATGTCGTGCAGCAGCGTCTCCACATATTGACCCAGCTTCCCCAGCTGGGCGGCGGAGGCCAGACTGCCGGAGAGGCTGCCGTCCCGGCTGACCCGGAGGGGGAGATAGCGGGGCTCGGTGAGGGCGTCGTGCTCCATGGCCTGGAGCACCTTCGGCTCCGCCAGGAGGAGGCCGGAGCGGCGGAGCTGCTTTTCCCGCTCCGCCTGGAGCTTCTCCGGCGGGATGTTCCGCTGGGCTGGGAGAAAGCCGTCCCTGGCGGGAAGGTAGAGGACGCCGGCGGGCTCGATCTCCTGGCCGAAGCGGGCCGCGCCGGTCTTCTGGAGGGTGAAGAGGTAGAGGAGCATCTGAATGTCCAGGCCCATGCGGACCGCCGAGAGGTCAAAGGACCGGCGGCCCGTCTTGTAATCCACCACCCGGAGGAAGAGCTTCCCGTCTTTCAGCCAGCCGTCCACCCGGTCCACCTTGCCCCCCACCCGAAGCTCCCCGTCGGGCTCGGAGATCACCACGGCGGGCAGGTCCTTCTCCGGCCCGTCGCCAAAGGACAGCTCGAAGGCCAGGGGGACAAAGTCGGAGCAGCGAAGCTCCTCCGCCGCCTGGTCCACCACGGCGAGGGCCTTGTCCTGAAGGCGGGCGAAGAGGTGGCGGAAGCGGGCGCCGCGGGCGGCGAGGTTGGGGAGCTCCGTTTCGATGTACCGGCCGATGTGCCGGCGGACCAGGGCGTGAAGCTCCTCCTCCCCCACCTGGGCGAAGCCCCCCAGGGCCAGCACGTCCCGGGTGACGCGCTCCAGGAGGTAGTGCAGGAAGGTGCCCACCTGGGACGCGTCAAAGGCGGCGGGCGTCCTGGGCCGGGCCCGGAGGCCGTACTGCATGAAATAGGAGAAGTGGCAGGAGCGGATGCGCTCCAGCCGGGAGGCGGTCATGGAGGCGCTGGCCCCGTACAGGGCCCGGACGGACCCGGGAGAGAGAGAGCCCCGGGTCTGGGCGGCGGCCCGCTCCATGGCGGAGAGCCGGGGGGCAAAGCGCGAATCCCCGGCAAGAAGCCGCCAGAGAGGCCCGCCGGGAACGGCGGACTCCAGCGCCGGCAGGGGGGCCGTGAGCCGGAAGGGCCGCCCGGGGGGCTCCCGCTCCGCCCGGAGGGCGGGGAACAGGGTCAAAAGCCGGTCCACCACAAAGGCGGGACGCAGCTCCGCGCCGGAGACGTCGGCGGCGGGATAGCTGACGGTGAGGCCCTCCGTGGGCTGGGCCAGGGCGGCGTAGAGATTCTGGAGCTCGATGGTCATCTGCTCCATGCCGGAGGGGGCCAGCTCCACGCCCAGACGGGCCAGCTCCTCCCGGTCGTCCCCGCTGAGGATGCCGCCGCCCTGGCCGGGGGAGGGGAGAACATGGTCGTTGGTCCCCAGGAGAAAGAGGTACTTGGCGGCGTGGCGGTCGTTCCGGGCCACGCCGGAGACCTGGACCTGGTCCAGGGCCACGGGAATGGTGCCCACGCTGTACTGCGCCAGCACCTGGCGGAGAAGGCGGGTGAACTCCTCCGCGTCCATGGGCTCGTCCCCCAGAATCTCCATGAACTGATCCAGCACGCCGCAGAGGATTTCCCAGAGCTGGGCGGTCTCCTCCGCCTCCTGAAGGCGGCCCGCCTCCGCCTGGGCGTGCAGCTGGAGCTCCAGCGCCTGCTGGAGGCCCAGCTCCTCCAAAAAGCAGTAGAGGGCGTCCACCTTCTCCCCGGCGGTCTCGCCGGTTTTCAGACCCTCCGCCAGACGGGAGAGGGGACCTTGAATCCGGCGGCGCAGGGCGTTGACCCGGTCCAGGCGGGTCTGGCGGGCGGCGGTCCAGGACTCGCCGTAGCCGTCCGGGTTCTCCGTCCAGTCCACGTCCCGCAGCCACATGCCGCCGTGTACCTCCCACTTGAGCACGTAGTTTTCCAGCTCGTCGCACTCCTCCGGCGTCAGGCCGGAGAGGCCCGTCTTCAGCCAGCGGAACATATCGTCGTACTCATAGCCGCCGGAGACCGACGCCAGCACCCCGGTGAGAAGGCTGAGCACCGGCTTTTCCAGAATGTCGCTGCGGCGGCTGAGGTAGGCGGGGACGCCGTAGCGCTCGAACACCGTCTCGATGACGGCTTCGTAATCCTCCATGTTCCGGGCGGCCACCGTGATCTCCCGGCAGCGGCACTTCCCCTCCGCCAGCAGGCGGCGGATGGCGGCGGCGGTCTGCTCCACCTCGGAGAAGACCGTGTCCGCCCGGAGAAGCCGGATCTGGGGGACGGGGTCCGGGAAGGGGCGGGTCTCGCCGAAAAAGCAGCGCTCCAGATGGTCCAGGGGAGAGCCGCCGGTGCTTTTGAGCACCTCCACCTCCACGGCGGAGCCCTCCCGCTCCGCCAGACGGCGCAGACGGTCCAGGGTGCGGAGGGAGGCTTCGAAAATCTCCTCTTTGGAGTTGGGTTCCCCCAGGAGGGTGACGGTGACGGAGTGGGCCTGCCGGAGGAGGATGGAGAGGCAGCGGCGCTCCTGGGCGGTGAAGTAGGTGAAGCCGTCGATATAGACGTCCTTGCCCAGGGCGTACTCCGCGCCCTCCAGAGAGTCGCAGAGCCTGGTCATGCGGTCCCGGGCGTCCAGGCCGGGACGGCGGAGGCGGGCTTCGTAGGCCGCGTAGAGCAAACTCAGGTCCCGGAGCTTGTCCTTCGTGGCTCCGGCGGTCTCCTGGGCGCGCTGGTACAGGGTCTCGGGGGAGACCTCGTAACAGCGCAGCTCGTCAAACAGGTCCAGCAGCTGGCGGAGGAAGGCGGACTTCCGGGAGGGACGGCGGTACACCGTCAGCTCCGGGGCCACCTCCAAAAGGGCCTTTTCCAGGGTGAGGAGCTTGCCTCCGGCGTCCAGCGCCACCTGGGACGCGCCGCCGGTGACGCTGAGCACCCGGTCCGCCAGGCGGCGGAAGCTCAGCACCTCCGCCTGGGCGCCCAGGGCCCCGCCGCAGGCGCGGCACAGGTCCACCTCCGCCTGGTGGGAGGCGTGCTCCGGCACCAGGAGCATCTGGCTCCGGAGGGACGCGCGCTCCGCCGCCCGGCGGAGCACGGTGCGGGATTTGCCGGTTTTCGCCCGGCCGGTCAGTATGGTCAACACGAGATGAGCCCTCCTTGGGGAACGTAGTTGAATTCCATTATAGCACGAAAGGGGGCGATTTTCCGGCGGGAGAAAAAATTTTTTTCCGGCGGGTGCACGGCGGCGTGCAACTCCTGGGGAGGGACCGGGGGATACATGGGAGGAGATGAAGCGATGAAGTGGAGAAAGCGGGAGCGGGACTTCTGCGGGGCGTATCTTTCCGCCATGGACCCGGTCCGGGCGGCGGAGGCGTGCGGCTGCGAGGACGGCTTCGCCATGCTGGAGCGGCCCAGGGTCCGGGGAGACCTGGAGCGGATGCGGGGGGCCGCGGCGGCGGAGCTGCGGCGGGAGGACGTGCTGCGGCGGCTGGCCCAGATCGCCTTCGGCCGGGCCAACGACGCGGTGCGCCTGGCCCTGAGCCGGGGAGAGGTGGACCCGGAGGGACTGGACCTGTCCGCCCTGGCGGAGCTGAAGGTGACGGACAAGGGAGGCGTGGAGGTGAAGCTGGCGGACCGGACCCGGGCCCTGGAGACGCTGTGCGGACTGCTGGAGGACGGCGGGGGCGCGGGGGCCGAGGAGCTTTACCGGGCCCTGGAGAACGCCGCCGGGCAGCTGGGAGAGGCGGACTATGGCGGGTAAGGAACTGCGCTTTTCCCCCAAGCAGATACGGCTTTTGACCTGGTGGCGGGACCCGAGGTGGGAGGCCGTGATCTGCGACGGGGCGGTGCGGAGCGGAAAGACCTTCGCCATGGGGCTGGGCTTCTTCCTGTGGGCCCAGGCGGAGTTCGACGGGCGGCAGTTCGGCCTTTGCGGGAAGACCATCGTGTCTTTGCGGCGCAATCTGCTGGCGGAGCTGGTCCCCTGCCTGAAACGGCTGGGAATGGAGGTCCGGGAGCGGCGGGGGGAAAACCTGCTGGCCGTGCGCTTCCGGGGGCACGAGAACCGCTTTTTGCTCTTCGGCGGGCGGGACGAGTCCAGCGCGGCGCTGATTCAGGGCAGCACCCTGGCGGGGGTGCTGCTGGACGAGGCGGCGCTGATGCCCCGGTCCTTCGTGGAACAGGCGGCGGCCCGGTGCAGCGTGCCGGGAAGCCGGCTGTGGTTCAACTGCAATCCGGAGGGGCCGGACCACTGGTTTTACCGGGAGTGGATTTTGAAGGCGGAGGAGCGGCGGGCTTTGCGGCTGCGCTTTGCCATGGAGGACAACCCCGCGCTGACGGAACGTATCCGGGCGCGCTACCGGAGAAATTACTCCGGGGCCTTCTACCGGCGGTTCGTGCTGGGAGAGTGGACCGCGGCGGAGGGGCGGGTCTATGACTTCTTTGACCCGGAACGGGATGCGGCGGCCCGGCCGGAGGGAGACTTCTCCGCCTGGAGAATCTCGGCGGACTATGGGACGGTGAACCCCGCGTCCTTCGGGCTGTGGGGCCGGAAGGACGGCGTGTGGTACCGGGTGGAGGAATTTTACTACGACTCCCGCAAGGCGGGACGGCAAAGAACCGACGCGGAGTACGCCGGGGACCTGGAGCGCCTGGCGGGGGGGCGGGAGATTCAGCGGGTGATCGTGGACCCCTCCGCCGCCAGCTTCATGGAGACCTTGCGGCGGCGGGGGTTCCGGGTGGTCCGGGCGGACAACGGCGTGACGGACGGACTGCGGGTGACGGCGGATTTGCTGCGGCAGGGGCGGATTGCCATCTGCCAAAACTGCCGGGACTGCCTGCGGGAAATCGCCTCCTACCGCTGGGAGGAGGGGGGAGAGCGGGACGCGCCCCGGAAACGGGACGACCACGCCATGGACGACATGCGCTATTTCGCCATGGACCTGGCGGAGGACCGGGGCGGCGCGGACTTCGCGGCGCTGACGGTGGAGCGGGGCTCCGGCGGCATTTGGGGAAGGAGACGAGAGCTGTGAAACGGGGAAAAAAGCGGATGACGGAGACGGCGGCGCGGCCGGCGGCGGTGCAGCTGCGCCGGTGGGAACGCCACCCCTTCGGCGCGCTGGGAGAGTACGTGCCGCTGGGAAACGGGGAGACGCGGCTCTACCGGGCGGTGCGGGAGGCCGTGCCGGTGGTGGACGCGGCCATTTACAAGCTGATTCGCATGACGGGGGGACTGACGGTCTCTTGCGAGGACCCGGGGGCGGAGCGGGAGCTGGGGGAATTCCTCCGCACCGTGCCGGCGGGGCGGGGACAGTTTGGGCTGAACGCGTTTTTGGACTGCTATCTGGACTCGCTGCTGACCTGCGGCAGGGCGGTGGGGGAGATCGTGCCGGGCATGGGGAACCGGGACATTGCGGCCCTTTTGTGCGGCCGGGTGGAGGACATCGAAATCCGGGAGGGGACGAGCCCCCTGGACTTCGCCGTCTGGGGCCCCGGCCGGGACGGACGGATGGAGAGGCTGCCCTATCAGGACCTGATTCTCTTCACGCCGCTGAACCCGGAGGCGGAACACCCTTACGGCGTGTCCCTCCTGCGGTCCCTGCCCTTCCTGGCGGACATCCTGATGAAAATCTACAACACCATCGGGGTCAACTGGGAGCGCTGCGGCAACGTGCGCTTCGCCGTCACCTGCCCGGGAGGCGAGGGGGCCGGACAGCGGGGACAGATGCTGGCGGAGGAGTGGTCCCGGGCCATGCGGGAGACCCGGGGCGGTAGCGTGCGGGACTTCGTGGCCGCCGGGGACGTGAACATCCGGGTCATCGGCGCCGACGCGCCGGTGCTGGACAGCCAGGCGCCGGTGCGCCAGATTCTGGAGCAGCTGGTGGCCAAGACCGGCATCCCGCCCTTCATGCTGGGACTGAACTGGAGCTCCACCGAGCGGATGAGCGCCCAGCAGGCGGACATGCTGACCACCGAGATCACCGCCCTGCGGCGGACCCTGACGCCGGCCGCGGAGCGCATCTGCCGGCTGTGGCTGCGGATGCACGGGTTTGCCTGCGGCTTTCGGGTGGTCTGGGACGACATCAACCTCCAGGACCAGGTGGAGGAAGCGAGGGCGGAGCTCTACCGGGAGCAGGCCCGGCGGCTGAAAACCGATGCCGCCGGCGGCGGAGACGAGACGAAAGGAGACGGATATGGATATGGAGGACTGGAAGGGTGTGGAGGCCGCGGCGGAGGACCTGGCGCTGATTAACCGGCTTTCCAAGACGGAGCTGGGGGCGGAGCAGGTCTACGTCTTCACGGTGCGGCTGTGCGACAACGAGGTGGACCGGGACTTCGAGCGCTTTGACAGCGAGGCTTTGGAGCGGCTGGGAGAGCTGCTGGTGGGCAGGAGCGGCCTCTTTGACCACCAGTGGAGCGCCCGGGGACAGGCCGCCCGGCTCTATAAGACCGAGGTGGTCCGGGAGCCGGCGGCGCGGACGGAGGCCGGAGACGAGTACCGCTGGCTGAAGGGCTGGGCCTATCTCCTGCGGACGGAGCGGAACGCGGACCTCATCGCCGAGATCGAGGGGGGCATCAAAAAGGAGGTCAGCGTGGGCTGCGGCGCGGGAAGGAGCGTGTGCTCCATCTGCGGCGCGGAGGACGGCGGCTGCGGGCACGTGCGGGGACAGGTTTACGACGGGAAGCTGTGCTTTCGGGAGCTGCGGGACGTGACGGACGCCTATGAGTGGTCCTTCGTGGCGGTGCCCGCCCAGAGGCGGGCGGGCGTCCTCAAGCGCTTTGGACAGGAGCGGGAGGGGGAGCGGACGCTGCGCAAGGAGGCGGAGCTGGGACGCAAGTACCTCAAGGAGCTGCGGCGGGAGGTGGTCCGGCTGGCCATGCTGGCGGAGGACGGGACGGACGGCGCCGTCTTCGCCCGGGCGGCGGAGCGGCTGGAGGAGCCGGAGCTGCTGGAGCTGCGGCGGGCCTTTGAGACCCGGGCGGCCAAGCGCTTCCCCGCGCCGGTGCAGCTGCGGCCCCGGGACGGCGGAGAGGCGGAGGACGCGGCGGCGTTCCGGGTGTGAGAAGACGGGAAACGGAATTGATGAAGGAGGAAAGACGTATGAGCTATCATTTTGAGAACGTGCGGCTGGAAAAGGGTATGTACGGCAGAAGCGGCACCAGCTTCACCCGGACGCTGGAGGAGCTGGACCCCGGCGAGCGCTATCGCGGGACACCCCTGGAGGGGCTGGACGCCTTCCAACGGCAGCTTAAGCGCTTTGACATCCACGTCAAGGGGGCGGACAGCGACCCGGTGGAGAAGTTCTTCCACACCACGGAATCCTCGGTGCTGTTTCCGGAGTTTGTGTCCCGGGTGGTGCGGCAGGGACTGGAGGAGGAGGGCATCCTCCCCCACATCACGGCCACGGTGACCCGGTTTGACGGCATGGATTACCGCTCCATTGCCTCCGTACCCACGGAGGAGGAGAAAACCCTCCTCCGGGTGGAGGAGGGCGGGGTGATCCCCGAGACCTCCGTGCGGACCCAGGAGAATCTGGTGAAGCTCCACAAGCGGGGGAGAATGCTGGTGGCGTCCTATGAGGCCATCCGCTTCCAGAGGCTGGACCTCTTCTCCGTGACGCTGCGGCAGATCGGCGCGTACATCGGGCGGATGCACTTGCAGGACGCCATCCAGGTCCTGACGGAGGGAGACGGCAACGAGAACCCGGCGGAGTGCGTGACGGCGGGGAGCGGACTGACCTATGACGCGCTGCTGGACTTCTGGAGCCGGTTCGACCCCTATGCCATGAACACGCTGCTGGTGGGCGGCGACACCATGCTGAAGCTGCTGAAGCTCCGGGAGTTCCAAAACCCCATGACGGGACTGAACTTCCAGGGAACGGGCACCCTGTCCACCCCGCTGGGGGCCAAGCTGCTGCGGACCTCCGCTATGCCGGCGGGCACCCTCATCGGCCTGGACCGGAACTACGCCCTGGAGCAGATCGTCGGCGGCGAGGTGACGGTGGAGTACGACAAGCTCATCGACCGGCAGCTGGAGCGGGCGGCCATCACCTCCATCTCCGGCTTCGCCAAGCTGTTTACCGGCGCGTCCAAGGTGCTGAAGCTGGGCGCGGAGAGCGCCTGAGGAGGTGAGGCTGTGGAGGAGCGGATTTTGAAGCTGGCTATGGCCGCCGCAGGGGCCGGAGAGGCGGAGCGGACGCTGCTGGAGCCCCTCTGCGCCGCCGCCATGGCCCTTTGGCGGGGCCGCCTCCGGGAGGGGACGGCAGAGGAGGACTGCGGCGAGGCTTTCCTTTGCGCCGCCGCCTTCACCGCCGCGGCGGGCCTGACGGCGGGCGGGGAGGGCGTGGAGTCCTTCTCCGCCGGGGATGTGTCCGTAAAGCTCCGGAGCGGTGGAGCGGAGAGCCGGGCGGAGCGCCTGCACCGGACGGCGGCGGAGCTGATGGAGCCCTTCGTCCGGGCGGGGGACCTTTGGGTGCGGGAGGTTTTGGGATGACGCGCTGGGTGGAGGAAATCCTCCGGCGGTACGGGCAGGAGGTCACGGTGGAGCGCGGGGGAGAGACGAAGACCGTCCGGGCCTTTTTGCAGCCGGTGAGAGCGGGGGACGAGGCTGCGGGAGAACCGGGGGCCGCCGGCTGGCTGGACGGGCGGCGGTGGCTCTATCTGGGGCAAAGGGCGGTGGAAGCCGGGGACACGGTGCTTTGGAAGGGACGGCGCTTCCGTGTCCGGGGCGGACGGCCCCACTACATCGGCGCGGGATTGAGCCACTGGCGGGCCGTGCTGGAACGGGCGAGGGAGACGGAATGAGGGAACTGAGACAGATGCGGGACGCGGTGATCCGCGCCCTGGAGGCCGGAGGACTGGCGGCGGAGGCCGCCTTCCCCGCCAAGTGGACGGCGGAGCGGAAGACGCCCCTGGCCTCCGTGGCGGTGGACACCGCCGGGGAGCGGGCCGTGGGGCTGTGCGGATACCTGGGGGAGGCCCGGGACCCGGCGGGCGGCGTCCGGGAGGTCTACGGCAAGCGGCTGGAGGGCGTGATCTCCGTGGACGTCCGGGCGGAGCGGGCCGCAGACTGCCAGCGGGGCTGCGAGACGGCGGCGGCGGTGCTGCTGGGGGGGCTGCCGGAGGGCATACGGCCGGGAGAGCTCCGGTGGGAGGGCCTGGCCTGGGAGCGGGAGACGGAGCTCTTCCTGCGGCGGGGCAGGCTTCGGTGCGAGGCGCTGTTTCTGGCGGAGAGCGAGGACGGGGGAGCGGTTTTCCTGGATTTTGTGTTGAAAGGGGTTTTGCGTGATGAACGGCATTCATGAGCGGCCGGGGGTGTACTCGGTCTACGACGCGTCCACCGTGGCGCCGGCGGGCGGGGCCGTCAAGGCCATCGGCGTGGCGGCCCGGGCGGCCGGGGGCGCCGTGGACAAGCCGGTGACGGTGACGGGTTATGCCGCCGGGGCGGCGGCCTTCGGCGAGGACGAGACGCCGGGGATGAGCACCATCCTGCGGCTGCTGTTCGCGGGGGGCGCGTCCGTGGTGACGGCGGTCCGGGTGGCGGACGAGGGCGCGGCGGAGGATTACCGGCGAGCCTTCGAGACGCTGGGGAAGGAGGATGTGCAGATCCTGGTCTGCGACAGCGGCGAGGAGGAGGTCCACCGGGCCCTCCGGGCGGCGGTGGAGGAGGCCTCCGCCCTGCGGCATGAGCGAATCGCGGTGGCGGGCTGCTCCGGGGCGGACCCGGAGGAGCTGGTGCGCCGGGCGGGGGAGCTGAACTGTGAGCGGGTGGTGCTGGTGGGTCCCGACGTGCTGGACAAGATCGGAAGAGCACACGTCTGAACTCCAGTCACATTACTCGATCTCGT
>NZ_CAJTUX010000038.1 GCF_910579365.1 uncultured Oscillibacter sp. | reverse complement strand
TTCCCGAGGAGGAGGCGGGCCGCCGGGGCCGGAACCCCGCCCGCTGGCTGGCGGTGGTGGTCATCGCCGCCCTGCTCACCGGCGCGGCGGCGGCGGGCTTCGCCCTGGGCGGCGGAGAGCGCTTCCGCCGGATGTTTGAGGAGAATACCTGGGCCGCGGACTACTACAAGAGCGCGGCGGACACGGAGCAGCTTCTGAACCTGGGCGCCGGGATGGACACCGTGCTGGTGGAGTCCGGCGGGCTGCGCTTTGAGATGCTGGACGCGGTGTTCGACGGGCAGCGGGCCATGGTAGAGCTCCGCATGACGCTTCTGGACCCGGACCTGCTGGGGCGGTTCCGGGAACGAGGAGACACCCTCTATTTCGGGGACTCGGAAGTCCTGCTGGAAAGCGGCCTGGATGTGAGTTCCTGGGGCTACTCCTCTTCCTCCTGGAAGGCGGAGAGCGCGGAAGAGAGCCTGGAAGAAGGGCAGTACTCCCTGATCTTTTCCATCAACGACGAGGCCCTGAACGGCGGAGGGCAATGCGGCATCCGCCTGCGGAACCTGGTATACTTTGGCGAGGAGGGAGACCCGGAGACGCTTATCACCGGGGAGTGGACCCTGGCCATCATCCTTCGGCCCACGGAGATTTTCCATCTGGAGCCCAACGCGGTCTGCCGGGCCAACGGTGCGGAGTGGATTCTGGACGGCGTGACCCTCTCTCCCCTGGCCCTGGGGCTGACCTTCCACCGGACAGACGCCGGGGAACAGCACTTCAGATGGACCCCCTGTAAGGACCTGTCCATCCGCCTGAAAAACGGGGAAGTCCTGGACGTAAAGGGCACCACCGGCGTGGGCTCTTCCGATACCCATATGGATATGCAGGTGGAATTCCTCATGCCCCTGGACCTGGAACAGGTGGAAAGCCTCCATGTTTGCGGCGTGGACATTCCCCTCCGCGAATAATCGAACGCCCCCGCCTTGAGGCGGGGGCGTTTCCTGCGCACCCTCTTTGTCCCTGTGAAAATTTCCGAACTTCCAGGCGGCGGAGCTGGGAACGCTTGTTCGGTTTACGGCTTGTGTTTTGAAGCAGGCCGTGCTAAAATAGGGCTGTTCGAAATTTCCAGAAACGCGCCGGAGGGCGCGGGGAGGTCGCCATGCTGCCCACCACACGTTTAAAGAATCTCTACGAAGGTCCCCTGCCTCCCATGGCGCTGACGGACTATGAGTCCATGAGCAAATTCCTGAACCAGGGAGCCCAGCGGTGCAAGGTCTCCGGGCGGAACTTCGACCTGTTTCTGGACTGGGTCATTCAGGCCCTGACGGCCAGCCTCACCGCCGACAGCGCCTCCCGGATCTTCCTGCCCAAGACCAGAACCGCCCCCTTTTCTCTGGAGGACCTGATTCCCCTCTCCGGCCTCCCCCCGGCGGGGGAGCGAAAGGTGAAGCTCAGCGAGTGCAGCCTCATCGCCCCGGTGTGGAACAACAGCGACCTGGAGACGGCGCTGGAGTCCTTTTATGACAGCGGCTTCGCCGGGCCGGATGTGGAGCCCCTCCTCCACGGGGCCTATTTTCAGGAGCTCCGCCTTGCGGTGATCGACTCCCTCTCCGACGTGAACCTGCCCAATGTCCTGCGGGTCTGGAGCCGGGGCAGCGTCCGCCTTCCGGTCTACTCCCTCCAGCAGCTGGAGCCGCTTCTTGGCACCGACGGCGAGAAGTGGTATCTCCAGGACGAGGAGGGCGAGCGGGAAGAGCCGGTGCTGGAGCCCCGAATGGCGGCGCTGTACAACTGCGGCCTCCGCCGCTACTGCGGAAGGTCCTGACCCCCGTCCCCAAGGTTCCCGACTCCCTGGGCGGTCACAATCTGTGCTCAAGCAGACGGGCAATTCGTTCCGCATTCTCCTCCAGCTCCCGGCGCAGCGCCTCCTGCGCGTCCCAATCCTGAAGCTGAACGGCCAGGAGAAGGCGCATATTCAAGGAGCGCTGTTCCTCCAGGAGGCTGTTCAGCGTAACGCCCCGCTTTTCCAAAAGGTCTTTTTTCATCCGTTCCTCCTTCCGCGTAACCCGGCAAACAGGTTAATTGTAACGGGGGAATCTGAAAACTCTCTGAAACAAAAGGAGGCGGCTTCCTGAAAGGAAGCCGCCTCCGTCTTTCGAAACAGCCAGCCTTCCGGCTTGGACTGTCAACGCCTCACTTCGCCCATGGTTCTTTTTGGCGTTTTTGAGGAGGTCAATCCAACAGCGCCGACAGCGCCGCGGCTAGGGCCTCTCCCTGGCTTCGGGTGAGACCCTGGGTGAAATCGGCGTCCGCCGGAAGCAACCCCAGGTCCCACGCCCGGGTCACGGCGCTTTCCTCCCAGCCCTCCGCCAGGGCGGCGGGAACGGGACCATGGCGGTCCTGAGAGAGGTCCGGGGCCGGAATGTCCAGGGCCTCCGCTGTCCGGCTGAGGAACACCGCCGCCTCCCGCCAGGTGAGAGGCCGGGCGGCGGAGAAGGTTCCCTCCGCGCCGCCTTTGGCGATGCCGCTGGCCTTGGCCCAGGCCACGGCGGGAAGATACCACTCGATGCCGAAGCTGTCGGCGAAGGGAAGCTCCTCCATCTCCACGGCGGGACTTCCCGCCGCGGCGTAGAGCTGGCCCAGGAAGCGTCCCCGGGTCAGGGGGGCGTCGTGATGATTCGCGGGGACCAGCTGCTGGTCCGGAGCGGTGAGGCACCACTCCGCCAGGGTGTCTTTTCCGTTCAGGGTGTCCTCCAGAGTCTGGTACACCAGGACGTCCGGGGCCAGCGCCTCCACTCCCCGGCCCGCCG
The DNA here is from genome assembly GCF_910579365.1 of uncultured Oscillibacter sp. GTDB lineage: Bacteria > Bacillota > Clostridia > Oscillospirales > Oscillospiraceae > Oscillibacter. The sequence continues at coordinate 25,452 of NZ_CAJTUX010000038.1, read as the reverse complement.
CGGCGTCCAGCAGGGTGTTCAGATCAAGATACTTGCTGGAGAGCTGCCCCCGGACCTGGGAGTTGGGCAGGGAGAAGGTCTTCACCGCCCCGAAGTGGCAGACGCTGCCCCCGGCGGGCTCTCCGGCCAGAATGCCGCCCATCTCCTGAATCTCTACGGCGTTGATGAGGGCGGAGGAGAAGGTGGCCTCCCCAATGAGGCCGATCAGCCTTGCGCCGCCGTCCATTTCCTTCCGCAGAACCTCGAACAAAGGCCAAATGACCCCGTCGGACCCGCCGCCGTTGTTCCGCAGGTCCAGAAGAACGCGGGCGTACTTCCCAGCCTCCAGGTCCTTGGCCACGAGGGCGGCGAAGTCCTCCATGGAAAGGTCCTCCGCCTCCTGGCAGGTGTTGTATTGGATGTAGTAGACCTCCTCCGTCAGAGGCTTGGCGAAGTAATAGGCGTTCGCCGCCGCCGTCTCCGGCTGGCCCTTGATTTTGTCGGAGATGCGCACGATCGACAGCTGATTCATGGCCTCCATGGCCATGGGCTCCAGGGTGAGGGTCTTCCCGTTTTTCAAGGCGACGGTCAGGGGCTTTCCGGCTTCCACCAGTCCCAGGTACTCGTAGATGTCCGCCACGTTGCACGCCTGCCGGAACTGCCGCTGGAGGTGCACCGGGTTGTCGGAGTCAAACAGCGTTCCATAGGCCCGGATGACCTCGTCCACCGGCTTCCCCGCGAGCAGCGCCACCTCCTGACACAGCAGCGCCTCCTCCTCCGGCGCGGCGGCGGAGAGATACCAGCTCTCGCCCCGGCGGACCATGGAGAAGGGATAGGCCCGGAAATCCGCCGCGCCGCCAATGGAAATCGTGGTGTGGGAGTCCCCCACCAGCGCCGTCAGGCGCATGAGGTCCAAGAGGAACGCGGTCTCGCTCTCGGAGGCCAGCCGCTCCTCGATCTCCGTTTTCAGGGCCAGGAACTCCGCCTTTGGCGTGTTGGCGAAGGCGTTGGGATGGTGCTTCACCAGGACCTCCTCATAGAGAAAGTCCAGGTCCTCCTGCCGCTTTGCGGCATCCGCCGGCTCCGCCGCCAGGGCCGGAACCGCCAGCAGCAGGGCCAGACAAAGCCCCAGAAGCCGTCCGGTCAGTTGCTTCAGCTTGCGCATAGTATTGCCCTCCATTTCACTATTTCAATAATACAATAATACGACCAGGGCTGCCAGAAGTCAAGCCCCAAATATCAAAACGATTTAGGGACGAAACGTTCTTCAAAAAAAGGACCGCCTGAAGAGGCGGTCCGGGGGCTTACAGTTCCCAAGGGGGCTTTTTCTCCGGGGAGGACCAGGGGTCCGGCCCGCTGCGGCGCGGTTCTTCCTGGTGTTCCTGGCGGGACCAGGGCTCCAGCGCCTCCCGGCGGCGGGTCTCCTCCCGCGCCCGTCTGGAGGGCCGGACCCGGAGGCGGAACACAAGGACCCAGAGCGCCAGGGCGAAGACACAGAGGACCGCCGTACGCGCCGCCGTTCCACCGTCCTGGGTTCCGCCGTAGGAGACCTGGTTTCCGTCCAGATAGTCCTCCAGCATCTCCGCCAGCTCCGGGATGGTCTCCGGGTCGAAGATGTCCCGCAGGCCCACCTTCTCAATGGCCTCCCGGTAGGGCAGAGAGAGGGACAGAGCGGAGAGGTCCAGATAGAGCTCCCGGCCCTGGCGGGGATGGTTCAGGTAGAGGAACCACAGGTCCAGGGCGGAGAGGGCGGAGGTGGCGTAGCTGATGAAGTAGAGGGGGTTTTCGAAGTTGTGGGAGGTCTCGATCCAGGAGGGGTCTTCCTCCGTGCCGGGGTCGTAGGAATAGCCGTACTCCTCCGAGAGTTCCTTGAAGAGGCGGTTGATCTCCTCCAGGGACATGTCCGGGTCGGCGTAGACCGCCGTCTGAAACTCGTCGTGGAGGCAGCCGTCCAGAACGGAGTCCAGCAGGCTGTACAAAATGGCGTCGGCGTAAATTTGGCCGTATTTCTCGCCGAAGAGATTCCCGGCGTAGGAGGTAAACATCAGCTCCAGAGCCTGGGAGTCGATCTCTCCCACGTCGATGTTGAAGTCCGCCCAGAGGTCGTGCTGGGTGCAGCGGAAGGTCTCGTTGAAGTGGCCGAATTCGTGGACGGTGTCGCTGTAGTCCCGGTAGTCCCCATAGGGACTGTTGAAGATGAAGGCGCTTCCATAGGCCGGAAGAGCCACTGTGTAGCCGGTGGACAGCTTGCCGCTGTCATACTCAATGTCGTAGAGATGGTGTTCCCGCAGGAAGGCAAAGGCCTCGCCCATCTCCCGGTCAAAGTCCTCCATGAAGGGCTGGATGTCGTCCAGAATCTCCTCCCCGCTTTTCCGGCTCCGCAGGTCCAGGGCCCGCAGGTCCCGGTCGGAGAAGCGGTCCAGCAGCCGGAGCTGAAGGGGGAGAATGTACTTCTTCGCCGCCTCCCGCAGAGGGCGGATGTCCTCGGGCGTGTAATCCCGGCTGTAGAGAACCCAATAGGCGTAGTCCGCGTAGCTGTCGAATCCGGCCTGGGCGGCGATGCCGCTTCGCAGCTGGACCAGCCGGCGGTAAACCTCCCCCGCCGCCCGGTTCCGTTCCTCCTCCAGGGCCCGGCCGGCGGCGGCGCAGGTCTCCGGGTCCGCTCCGTCCAGCTCCTCCCAGGTCCACAGGCGGCCCTCCACAACGACGGGAACGCCCCTGGAGAGAATCTGGTTGTACTCCTGGACCAGCCGGTCCTCCTCCTCCCAGAGGGCGGCGTCCTCCTCCGTCATGCCCAGGTAGCCCGCCAGACTCTGGATCTCCCCGGCGCCGGCGGCGTCCTCCAGAATGTCCCGGTAGGGCGAGGAGGCCAGCGTCCCAAAGACCTGATAGGTCCGGTCAAAAAGGCGGGTCTGCTGGGCGGAGAGCTCCAGGTACAAGGCGGACTCCGCCTCCCCCGCGCCGCTGGCATCGTACGCCACGCTGCTGAGGGAGACCTGGGTGATGAGCACATTGAGCTCAGAGAGAATCTGGTCATAGAGGGCCTGGACCCGGCGGCGGGTCTCCCGGTCCTTCGCATCCCGGCGGTGCATGCCGCAGATGGCTTCCAGCTCTTTCAGGGCGGCCTGGAGGGCGCTTTCGTCAAAGCCGGTGACGGGGAGCATGTCGGCGTAGTCCACCGGAAGGTGCTCCTTCTCCGGATAGCGCAGAGCCAAGGCCGCCGGTCCGGACAGCAGGGACAGCGCCAGCAGCAGGCAGAGAACACGTTTTTTCAGCATACAGGTATCCTCCCAGGAAATCAGGAATGGGTCCGCCGGAGTAACAGCAGCGTGCTGAGGACATCCAGCACGGGAAGGAACTGGCAGACGCTGTGGAGCACGGATACGTCCGTTCCCGTCTCCCGAAGGTTCCGGATGGCCAGCCAGCCGGTGACGCCGCTTTGCATCACCATCAGCCAGGTGACGCAGACGGGAATGGGCGTCAGGATCAGGAGGACGCCCCTGGACGCCGCCGTGATAGCCCCCCAGACAAGGAAGCTCCACAGGAAATTGAGAATGTAGAAGGGGACGGACCACAGCTTCAAGGTCCGCCAGCCGGAGAGAAGCCGGTCCAGCGCGTTGCGCCGGTAGGCCCGGATGGCCGCCCCGGCGCTGACCCAGCCCAGAACCTGAAGCAGCAGCACCTCCAGAAGATAAAGCGCCAGCAGCGAGGCGTTGCCCCGGTTCCAGCCGCTTCCCCAGCCCAGGTACAAGATGCCGGTGGGGACGACGACGCTGAGAACCAGGTGGACGTACATCCCCGCCAGGAAGAGCTTCGCCGTTTTCATGCCGTCCCCTCCGGCGAAGCGCCGCGCCCCTGGGCGGCCAGCACGTCCGCCGCCGTCAGGGTGGTCAGGTCCTCCCGGGTGACGGTTTCCAGGCCCGCCAGACGGCCCGCCTGGGCGACCAGGACACGCTCAAACACGTTCCGCACGCCCCGGGCGTTGCCAAAGGAGCGGGGGTCCCGGTTGGCCTCCCGAAGGAAGTCCCGGACCAGGGCGGCGGCAGGCTCCTCCAGGGTGTAGCAGCCCTTCCGGCAGCGCATTTGGAAAATCTCCAGCAGCTCCTCCGGCGTGTAGTCCTGGAAGTGTAGGAAGCGGTTGAACCGGGATTCCAGGCCGGGGTTGGAGTGAATGAAGCGGTCCATCAAATCGTCGTACCCGGCGGCGATGACCACCAGATCATCCCGGTGGTCCTCCATGGCCTTGAGAATGGTGTCAATGGCCTCCTGGCCAAAGTCGCTGCCCGAGGCGCCGTTGAGGGCGTAGGCCTCGTCAATGAACAGCACGCCCCCCAGGGCCTTCTCCACGGCCTTGCCGGTTTTCAGGGCCGTCTGGCCCACGTAGCCGGCCACCAGACCGCCCCGGTCCACCTCCACCAGCTGGCCTTTGGAGAGGATGCCCAGAGAGCGGAAAATCCGGGCCATCAGCCGGGCGATGGTGGTCTTACCGGTGCCGGGGCTGCCGGAGAAGACCATGTGCAGGGAGAGGTCCTCCACCGGCAGGCCGTTTTTCTCCCGGAGCTGGTGAATCTTCACCAGGTCGACCAGACTGCGGACCTCTTTTTTCACGGCGGCCAGACCGACGTAGCCCTCCAGCTCCTGCAAAAGGTCCTCCAGCTTCTCCGGCGGGGGCGCCTCGTCCGGTCCGTCTGCCGTTTCCGTTTCACCGGCGGCCTGGGCGGCTTTCGGCGGGGGTGTTTTGGGGGCGTCCGCCGCCTCCCGGGGCGGCTCCGGCGTCTCCCGGGGCGCGCCCCAGAAATCCGTGCCCATCCGGCGGAGATTGTGCTCCGTCAGGGTCTGGATGACCTCCAGCTGCTGGAGGATGATCTCGTCCTTCTTGTCCTTGTGGTCCATGGGTCCGTCCGCCTTTCGTCACATCAAATCGGTATGCCGGAGTCCCCGGAAGAGGCAGGCGGAGGCCAGGCCGGTCAATCCGCCGGTAAACAGGGATACCGCCAGCAAAACGGGCAAATAATAAAGAGGAGCCCCGCTGCCCAGGGTCAGGACCGCGGCGGCGGTCTGCCCGCAGTTGTGGGCCGCCGCGCCCCCCAGGGAGACGCCGTAAAGGGAAAGCCCCCGGAACCGGGAGAGGAGCGTCATGGTCCCCATGGCGCAGAGGCCCCCGAAGAGGGAAAAGAGCAGCGCATTCATATTTCCAGCGAAGAGGGATCCCAGGAAGCACCGGGCCAGCAGGATGGAAAGCGCCTGCCCCGGCCCCAGGGCGTAAAGGGCGAAGACCGTCACAATGTTGGCAAGGCCCAGCTTCACGCCGGGGATGGGGATGGCCACGGAGAGGGGAAACAGGTTTTCCAGATAGCTCAGCGCCAGGGCCATGGCCGTCAGCAGGGCGCAGAGGGTCAGCTGTTTGGTGGTCAGTTTCATGGCGCGCCTCCTATCCCAGCACGGCGTCCACGCCGCCGTCTTCCGCCGCTCCGCCCTCCAGGCGGAGAATGAACCGGGCGGGAAGGCACACGATGCTTTGCCCGCCCCGGGTGACCGCCCCGGTGTGGACGCAGTCCTGGGTGGGGCAGCCGGAGGCCAAAACCCGGGCGCTTCCGGCGGCGTACTCCACCGTCAGGGCGTAGTCCCCGGCCTGATAGGTCCTCTCCCCGGCGGCCCGCTCCAGGGAGACCCGGTCGATCTCCACCCCGTCCACGGAGACGGCGGCCGTCAGGTCCTCCTGCCCGCCGCCCCGCCACTGGAACACAGCCAGACCGATGGCCAGCGCCGCCACGCAGAGGACCACCAGCCCGTCCCAGGCGGTGGGCCGGAGCTCAGGAGACGGCTTCATAGGCGTACCCGCTGGCTTCGTCCAGAGTGAAGCGGTCCGCCAGCCCCTGGGTGACCACCACCCGTCCGTCCTCTGTCACCAGGACCAGCTCAAAGGGAGTGCCCTCCCAGGTTCTCCAGAAGTCCAGCGCCGTTTCCTCCCCCATGACAAAGAGGGCCGTGGAGAAGGCGTCGCACATGGTTCCGGCATATCCTTCCCCGGCCTCTGCCACCACGGTGACGGAGGTCAGGCCGCTGTCCGCCGGATAGCCTGTGGCGGGGTCGATGATGTGGTGATAGCGTTTTCCGTTCTCCTCAAAGTACCGCTGATAGCCTCCGGAGGTGACGGCAAAGGAATCCGTCAGCTCCAGCACCCCCGCGAAGGCGTTTTTGTCATCGGGTTTTGCCGGGTCCTGGATGCCCACCCGCCAGGGAGTTCCGTCGGGCCGGTCGCCGTAGGCCAGGACGTTGCCCCCCAGCTGGGCCAGGCCCCGGGGAACGTCATGCTCCTGAAAGACCGTCACCAGCTTGTCGGCGGCGTAGCCCTTGGCAATGGCCCCCAGGTCCACGGACTGCCCGGGCCCCAGGCAAGCGGTCAGCGGGAGGTCGGAACTGCCGGAATGGGGCGGGGGGGCATTAAAGTTGATCTGCTCATAGTCCACCAGCTCCAAAAGCGCGTCCAGCTCCGCCTGGGAGGGCACCCGGAACGAATCTTCGCCAAAGCCCCAGGCGGAGGCCACAGGGGAGACGGTAATGTCAAAGGCCCCCGCCGTGTCGTGGCTCAGGTATTTTGCGGTTTCCAGCAGGAAATACAGGTCCTCCCCCACCTCCGCCATCTCTCCTCCGGCGGCGTTGAGCCGGGAGACCTCGCTGCCAGGGTCGGTGCGGGACAGCTCCGCCTCCAGCGCACGGATGCAGTCCTCGGCGGCGTAGGCGGCGGGGACGCTCTGCTCGCCGTAGGTGGAGATGAGCATGGCGGTGTCCATGGCGATGACCTGGATGCTCTCCTGAGCCGTGTCCGGGTCCGCAGGGGCGCCGCAGGCGGTGAGGAGCAGGAGCAGCGGCAAAACATAGACGGTGAGACGTTTCATAGCAAACCTCGTATCTTTAATCGGTTGGGATTTATATAGTATAGCACGCCGGCCGCCGCTTCTCAATGAAAAACCGCAGCGAAAAAATAAAAATCGTGGCGGAAAGGGCCTTGCAAAAGGGGGAAAAGTCTGCTATACTATTTAAGCATGTCGGCGGGAACTGGTTCCGCCGGACATTTTTGGAAAGAAAATACACCTTGGAGGTCTTGATAAATGGCAAAGAATCCGAACGGAAAACCCATGAAGCGGGAAAATTCCCTGTATGGCGCGATGATTTTCTTCTTTGCGGCCTGCCTGGCGGAGCTGTTTTTGCTGGTGGTCCGCAGATATTACATCCATGGCGACGTGGTGACGGAGGCTTTGGTCTGGCATGACCGGCTGCTGATCTTTGCGGGCCTGGGGGCGGCGGCGTTGGTCCTGGGCGCGGTGCTGAGCGTGCTGTGGAAGGCGGACCGGCGGAAACGGCTGATCGGCTGGTGCCTGACGGGGATGGGGGTTTTCTTTGCCGGAGGCAGCATCCTGATCCGCATGTATCACTCCTCCGCCGTGACGCTTTTGAGCGTGGTGGTGCCGGTGGTGATGGTGCTGACGGTGATCTGGGCCTTTTATGAGCGGGAGTGCTCTGTCGCCCTGACGGTGCTGAGCGCCTCCCTGATTGTCCTGTGGGTCTGCCGCCGGTTGTTTGACCACCTGACCCTGGGCGTGCCGGTGAAGCTGCTGTCCGTGGTCTATCTCTTGCTGCTGGGCGGCCTGTGCTGGCTGGTGAAGAACCAGAAGCTGGGCCGGCTGCTTCCTGCCAAAGCGGACCTGATGCCCGTCTACGCGGCCTGCGGCCTATCCGCCGTTGCCATTGTGCTGGCGTTGCTGAGCTCCACGGTGGCCTATTACGCCATGTGGTGTCTGGGCATCGTGGTATTCGCCCTGGCGGTGTACTACACGGTGCAGCAGCTGTAAGGCTTCCGGCTTTCTGAAATGAGAAAAGGGCCCGCCGTCCATCGGACGGCGGGCTTTGGCTTTTCAAAACCAGAAGGGAAATTCACAGCTGGAGGCGGTTCAGGTGAACGCCCCCAGGCGGATGTCCATGCCGATCTCAAAGGCCCGGTCCCAGGGGAAGCGGTAGTTCTCCAGGGCTACGCCGCCCCAGTGCTTCTTCTCCGCAGGCTCCAGGGAGGAGAGGAAAGAGCTGCGTTCCAGATTGCGGATGACAGGGGCGGTCTCCTTCTCCATGCCCGCCTTCAGGCGGCGGAGCAGGTCCTCCCGGTCCAGCGCCGGGGACCAGAAGTTGTTGGGGTCACCGCCCAGGTCGTTTCGGATATAGCCGAGCAATTCGTTCCGGACCACGCCCTTGTAGCAGAAGTCCTTGAGAATGCTGTCGGCCAGGGTCCGGGCCCAGGCCCGGTCCATGGAGTCCGTATTGTCCCCGTTTTTCAGCACGGCATACCGGGCCGCGCCGTGGCTCAGGGCGGTGCCGGTGACGATGGCCATGTCCAGCATGCCGGAGTAGGCCAGGAGACAGCCCAGTTCCGTGTTCTTGACCAACGCCTCATAAACGGAGGTTCCGAAGGTCCCGTTGCTGGCGTCCACCAGGACCGTGGGCCTCCGGGCCTTCTCGGATTCCTGGAGGGCAGCGATCAGATGCTTGCGGTAGCTGTCTTTCTTCGCTTCGTCCTCCGGCTGGGTCAGCACGAGAATCTGGAGCTCCGCACCGGCAGACTCGGACAGGCTGAAAAATTCCAGGTGCTCCGCCATGATTTCCGTCAGGGGCTGGAAGTCATACTCACAGGCGGGCTGGTCCTCCGTGCCGCCGAAGAATTGGACACACACGCTGTCTCCCTGCCAGCCCGCCTCGTCTAGGTACAGCCGGGCCACGGCCTTGAAGGCCAGATCGTCCACCCCGGAGAGGAGCCAGTCCATTTGCCTCCCGCTTTCATCCGTCCGCAGTCCCTGCCGGAGGAAGGCGATCTCGTTTTTCTGGATGCAGTCCTCCAGAGAGGAGTCGTCGATGCCGATGAGGAGGCGGAAGTTCTCGTAGCCCGGCCGGGCCAGAATCTCCTGGGTCAGGGCGGCCAGCTTCAGTTTCCGGTTCCGGGACTCCAAATTAGCGGAGAGGGTTTCATAGGCCCTGTCATAATCCCTGGAATCCCATTCCGCCCCCGCGGCCCCGGCAAGAAACGTCTCCCAGTCCGGTTCGGTGTCCCAGTAGGTCTCCCGGATGTTCAGCCAGGCCAATGCCTCGCCTTCCAGCGCGGGCCTGGGGAGGGCGCCAAAGGCCCGGATCAGATTGTACTCCTCCAGCGTGCCGCCCTCATAGCCCACAGTGGGGGCCAGGCGCATGACGCTGTCCAGCAGCCAGACCACATTGTTCCCGTCCTCGGCCAGCGCCGTCAGAAGGTCCTCCAAAAGCCGCCGGGTCAGGGTAACGCCGCCGAAAGGAGACTGGAAGCCCATGTCCAGCATGCAGCGGGAGCTGACCAGCCCCCCGGAGAGAAGCTGGTCCAGGGAGAGGATATAGCGGTCGCACCCCGCCGCCTCCTGGTCCAGGACCCACTGATACAGCCGCCCCATGTCCCCGTGCTGGGTTCCGTTCTCGTTCAGGGGCTGTCTGTCCAGAGCCGTCCGGTACAGGTCCCGCTCCGGCATAACCAGGGCGTACCCCAGGGATTCCGCCAGATACGCCACCCGCTCCACATTGTCGGGCCGGTCGTCCAGAGGGACGTAGGCAATCGTCTTCCCCGGCTCCGAGGAGGCGGGCTCCGGATAGGGCAGGGGCTCCGTCCTCTGATCGCCGCAGCCCACCAGCAGAACCAGGACCAGCAGCGCCGCCCAAAGGCGTTTTCCTCGCTTCATAAAACCTCCTTAAAAAAGGGCGGGACCTTCCCGGCCCCGCCCGCTGCTCAAATTCCCAATCCTCCCAGGTTCAGCCCGTTGGTGATGCTGTCCATGGCCTTGTCCATGGCGTCCCCGGCCTGGCGCAGGGCCTCGTTGGCGGCGGAGACCACCAGGTCCTGAAGCATCTCCACATCCTCTGGGTCCACGGCCTCCGGCTTGATGGTGAGGGAGACCAGCTCCTTCTTCCCGCTGGCCACGGCCTCCACCGCGCCGCCGCCCACGCTGGCGGTAAAGGTGCGGTTTTCCACCTCCGTCTGGGCGGCGTTCATAGCCTCCTGCATCCGGGCGATCTTCTGCTGAACCTCGGCCTGACGCTGTGCGCCGGTGGCCTTCATGCTGCCGCTGCTGAAGCCGCGGCGGGCGCTGTAACCCATAACGATTTCTCCTTTGTCACTTGATTTCAATGTTATCAAACTGCCGGCTGAATTGCAGCAGGTTTTTCAGATTTTCCTCCGGCGCGGCCTGGGGGGCTTCCCCCGCCCGAAGAAGCAGCCGCACCGGCCCGCCGGCCAGGGCCTCCGCCTCCTGGGTCAGGGCCTCCCGCACCCGGTCGTTGTCCAGGCGGCCCAGGGTCAGCTCGTCGGGGGCGTAGACCGTCAGCAGGTCCCCCGCCAGCGTCCCGGTACACATGCCAAGGAAGGGCCGGTACATGGGAGGCAGGCGGCCCTTGCAGTTCTCCGCCAGCGTCCGCCACCAGCCGCCGGCCGGGTTCCCGGAGGCGGCGGCAGGCGCCGCCGGTTTGCCAGGAGGGGGAACGGACGCCGCCGCCGGCGCGGGCTCCGGGTCCTCCGGAATGTCGAAGACCCGCTGGCCGGGCTCCTCCGGCACAGGGGGTTCCTCTGGCAGGGGGGGCTCCTCCGGCGCTTCCTCCCAGGGCGGGGGATCCGGCGCTTTTTTCAAACCCGCCGGTTTTTCGTCCGGCGGGAGAGGCGCGGCGGGTTTTGCCGTTGCGGCGGAGGATTGCAGCTCCGCCCGGGCGGACTGGTTGTCCTCCAACCGGCGGACGCGGGCCTCCAGGGCCGTCAGGTCCCCGGAGAGACTCTCGTCGCAAAGGCGCAGGAGACACAGCTCCGTGTCCAGCCGGCGGTTGACGCTGGCATACAGCTCCGCCGTGGCCTGTTGCAGCGTGGAGGCCAGGTGGAGGAAGCGGCTGGCGGGGGCGCTGCTGCCCAGGCGGTCCAGCGCGGCGGCGTCATAGCCGCCGGAGAGCAGAGCCGCGCCGCCCTTGGGGGCGGTCTTTTGCAGCAGCAGGTCCCTGGTGAGGGTGGAGAGCTCCGAGAGCACCGCCCCCATGTCCTTTCCGCCCTTGTACAGCTCGTCCAGCAGGAGGAGGGCCCCCTGGGCGTCCCGGTTTAAAATCTGCTCCATCAGCCGGGCGGTCTGGAGATTTCCCGCCAGACCCAGCACGTCCAGCACGGCGGCGGCGTCAATGGTTCCCCCGGCGGCGGCGCACTGGTCCAGCAGGCTCAGCCCGTCCCGCAGGGCTCCGTCGGCCAGACGGCTCAGCACCTCCGCCCCGTCGGGCCGAAGGTCGATGCCCTCCCGCTCCGCGACGTAGGAGAGCCGGGCGGCCACGTCCCGGGGCTGGATGCGCCGGAAGGAGAACCGCTGGCAGCGGGAGAGGATGGTGGCCGGGACCTTATGGAGCTCCGTGGTAGCCAGAATGAACATCAGATGTTCCGGCGGCTCCTCCAGAATTTTCAGGAGGGCGTTGAAGGCGGCGGTGGAGAGCATGTGAACCTCATCCACAATGTAGACCCGCTTTTTCACATGGGCGGGGGAGTAGACCGCCTCGTCCCGCAGGGCCCGGACCTGGTCCACGCCGTTGTTGGAGGCGGCGTCCAGCTCGAGAACGTCCAGAAAGCTGCCGTTCTCCAGCCCCAGACAGGCGGGGCAGTTCCCGCAGGGGTCCCCGTTCTCCGGGCGCTCGCAGTTCACGGCCTTGGCCAGAATCTTGGCGCAGGTGGTCTTCCCGGTGCCCCGGGTGCCGGTGAAGAGATAGGCATGGGAGGTCCGGCCCTCGGCCACCTGGCGGCGCAGGGTCTCGGTAATGTGCTCCTGGCCGATGACGTCGGCAAAGGTCTTGGGCCGCCATTTCCGGTAGAGCGCCTGGTACACTGCCTCACCTCCTGAAAAAAAGTTCTCCGCATGCAGCTGCGGAGCCGGTTGCCTCGCGGCACATGAAACATCCCGCTTAATGCTGCTCGGTTCCCCGCCTGACATGGTTCGCGGGCATCCATTGCGCGAGACCGGCTCCGCAGCTGCCTGCGGAGGACTTACTCTGCTATTCTACTATATTCTTTCCCAAATGGCAACAGAAAATTTTATTTTTGCAGAAAGACCTTTTTTCAGCCGCCTTACGGCTCGTTTGGAATATAGAGCAGCACGTCTTCCACCTTGCAGTCCAAAATTCTGCAAATATCATCCAGAGTGGCGGTCGAAATGTTGCGCCCTTGCTTCAAGGCATCCAGCGTCCCCTTGCTGAAATGGTAATCCTTAATCAGCGTATATGTGGTCACGTTTTTGCTGCGCATGGTATCCCACAGAGGACAGTAAGAAATCACAAGAAGCACCTCCTTGCGATTTCTATTATATTTTGTACGTTTTCTCTTGAATATACCCGAGATACCGGGTATAATTATCGGAGAGGTGATGGAAATGGAATGGTCTGTTAAGGAAGACCTGATGGCGCAGGCGGTGGGCTGTGAAGTCGTGAAGATTCTGGAGCAGGCGGGCCGTCTGGAGGCGCTCGCCCAAGCGGTTGAGACGAAGGCGGTGCGGGTTCTGGAGGAAATCGGACGGATACTGGATGACGATACGCTGGAGGACCCGGCGTGTTTCCGGCGCATAGAGAAAATCGTAAAAGCACTGGAGGCGGAGGGCATCTACACAGCGAGGCACGACGGGTACACCCAGCGGGGCTGAGAGAAGACCTGCGGGCCGCTTTCCCCGGCGGACCGACGGGGCGGGACTTCGCCGCGCCCCCTTGGAAGGACAGGCAAAAAAAGGCCCGCCGGTTTTCCGGCGGGCCTTTGAACGGATGAATTACTGCTTGCTGTCCACAGAGAACATATAGGCGATCAGCTCCACCATCTTGTTGGCGTAGCCGGTCTCGTTGTCATACCAGGAGACGACCTTCACGAAGTTGTCGGTCAGGCTGAGGCCGGCCTTCTTGTCGAAGATGGAGGTGAGGGGGCAGCCCAGGAAGTCGCTGGAGACCACATCCTCGTCGGTGTAGCCCAGAATGCCCTTCAGCTCGCCCTCGCTGGCCTCCTTCATGGCCTTGCAGATGTCGTCATAGCTGGCGGGCTTCTCCAGACGGGCGGTCAGGTCCACCACGGACACGTCCAGGGTGGGGACGCGCATGGAGATGCCGGTGAGCTTGCCGTTGAGCTCGGGGATGACCTTGCCCACGGCCTTGGCCGCGCCGGTGGAGGAGGGGATGATGTTGCCGGTGGCCGCGCGGCCGCCGCGCCAGTCCTTCATGGAAGCGCCGTCCAGCAGCTTCTGAGTGGGCGTGACGGAGTGCACGGTGGTCATCAGACCCTCGATGATGCCGAACTTCTCGTTCAGAACCTTGGCAATGGGGGCCAGGCAGTTGGTGGTGCAGGAGGCGTTGGAGACATAGGTCATGTCGGAGGTGTACTTCTTGTTGTTCACGCCCATGACGAACATCGGGGTGTCGTCCTTGGAGGGGGCGCCCATGATGACGTGCTTGGCGCCGGCCTTGATGTGGCCCTCGCACTTGCTCTTCTCCAGGTGCTGGCCGGTGCACTCGCAGATATACTCCGCGCCCACGCTGGCCCAGGGAATATCGCTGACTTCCTTGGCGGTGAAGACCTTGAACTCCTTGCCGTCCACCACCAGAGCGTCGGCGGTGTAGGAGACCTCGCCGGGGAATCTGCCGTGCACGCTGTCATACTTCAGCATGTAGGCCATATACTCAGGGCTCATGAAGGGATCGTTCAGGCCGACAACCTCCACGTCGTCGCGCTTCAGAGCGGCGCGGAACACGATGCGGCCGATGCGGCCAAAACCATTGATACCGATTTTCGCTTTCATAATTCAGGAACTCCTTTCGATATTTGGGTGCAAATTGTATTGGAATGCCATATAAACGATTGCGTAAACGATTTGTTTGGATGATTTCCAGAAGTATACTACCACAACGTGAAGTTTTTGGCAATCATCATTTCAAACAACAATTTGAAAGGGCCGTTGTGAATTTTTGATAATAAAGTATCAGCATTCCGCCGGCGCCTTGCGCCGGAATGGCAAAACGGCGGAATTCCCACCGCCAAAGGATTCCCGGAGGGAGAAAAATTATACGCCGGGCGCAAACCCATTCCGGAAGGGCTTGCCAAACAGGGAACATTATGCTATACTTTTCAAAGAATAACGAAGAAGGAGGAACCGCCATGCGCCAGCGCGGCCCGCGATGCGTCGTATCCTTTCACACCACCGCCGGAGCCATGGCGGCGGAGCGTCTGTGCCGCCGGGAGGGTCTGGAGGGGAAGCTGATCTCCGTGCCCCGGAGCGTCACCTCGGACTGCGGCATCGCCTGGTCCGCCCCACCGGAGCTGCGGGAGACGCTGGAGCGCCGCTTTCAGGAGGCAGGCATCGAGGCTGCCGGATTCCATGAGCTGCTGCTGTGACGGCGGCTTTTCCTCCGGCGTCGTTATTCTGAAAAAAGAATATCCAGATATAGGAGGAAAAGAATGAAAGAGAACACATGGTTTCGCCGCTACGGCCTGATTGTCCTGGCCGGCGTGGTGGTGGGCGTGGCGGCGCTGATTCTCACGGCCGCCGGGAACCCCAAGAACATGGGCTTTTGCATCGCCTGCTTCGAGCGGGACATCGCCGGGGCCCTGGGGCTCCACAGCGCCGCGAAGGTGCAGTACATCCGGCCCGAAATTCCGGGCATCGTCCTGGGGGCGCTGCTCTCGGCCATGGCCTTCCGGGAGTTCAAGGCCCGGGCGGGCTCCTGCCCCGCCAGCCGCTTTGTGCTGGGCCTGTTTGTGATGATCGGGGCCCTGGCCTTCCTGGGCTGCCCCCTGCGGATGGTCATCCGCCTGGGCGGCGGGGACCTCACCGCCGTGGCGGGCCTGCTGGGCTTCCTGGCGGGCATTCTGGTGGGCGTGGTCTTCTTGAAAAAGGGCTTCTCCCTGGGCCGGGCGTATCCCGTGAAGATGGGGGAGGGTCTCGCCCTGCCCGCGGTGATGGTTGGCCTGCTGGCCCTGCTTCTGCTGGCCCCGGGGCTTTTGAAGTTCTCCGAGGAGGGGCCGGGGGCCATGCGGGCGTTCTGGCTGGTGTCCCTGGCCGCCGGGCTGGCGGTGGGCTTCATCGCTCAGCGGAGCCGCCTGTGCATGGCGGGGGGCCTGCGGGACGCGTTCTTGCTGCGGGACTTCACGCTTCTGGCGGGCTTCCTGGCCATTTGGATCACCGTCACCCTGGGGAATCTGGCGCAGGGGAACTACAACCTCTCCGCCCTCTCCCAGCCCATTGCCCACAGCCAGTACCTCTGGTCCTTCCTGGGCATGGCCCTGGCGGGCTGGGGCTCCATCCTTCTGGGAGGCTGCCCCCTGCGGCAGCTGATTCTGGCGGGCGAGGGCAACGGCGACGCCGCCGTGACGGTGCTGGGCATGGTCACAGGCGCGGCCATCGCCCACAACTTCGGTCTGGCGGGCAACGCCGACAGCGTGACGGACGGCGTTTATAAAGTGGGCGGCATCGGAACGGCGGGCATGACCGCCGTGGCGATCGGGTTTGCGGTGCTGCTGGCCGTCAGCCTGCTCCATCTGCCCGGAAAGGAGGAAGCGTGATGATCGACGCGAGAGGACTGTCCTGTCCCATGCCGGTGGTGATGACCCAGAAGGCCATCCAAAAGGGCGCGCCCGCCGTGCTGGAGGTCCTGGTGGACGCCCAGGTTGCGGTGGAGAACATCACCCGCTACGCCGAGTCCCAGGGCTACCGCGCGGCGGTGGAGGCCCAGGGGCCGGATTTTAAGCTGACCCTGCGCAAGTAAAGCGGATACAGACACGAGACGAGGCGGCGCTTCCAAAAGAAGCGCCGCCTCGTTCAGGTCTCCTCTTTTTTAAATAAGTAGATGCTGTCCTCCTCCGTAATGGGCCGAAGGACCCGGCAGGGGTTGCCGGCGGCGGTGACATGGCCCGGGATGTCCCTGGTGACGACGCTTCCGCCCCCGATGACGGCGTGAGGGCCGATGGTCACGCCGGGCAGGATGGTCACATCCGCGCCGATCCAGCAGTTGTCGCCGATGGTGATGGGCAGCGCCCGCTCCAAACCGGCATTCCGCTCCTGGGCAAGCGTCGGATGGACCGCCGTGTACATGCCGCAGTTGGGTCCGATGAAGCACTGGGCGCCGATGGTGATGCCGCCGCCGTCCATCAGATAGGCGTTGTGGTTGAGGAAGGTGCCCGGACCGATGCGGCAGTAGCAGCCGTAGTCGGCAAAGAAGGGGGAGAGGATGGAGCAGTTCTCCCCCAGCTCCGGAATCAGCGTCCGCAGGATCGCCGCCCGGCGCTCCAAATCTCCGGGGCGGGTCTGGTTCAGTTCATAACAAAGGTCCTCGGCGCGCAGCCGCCGGTCCAGCAGCTCCTGGTCGAAATTGGCGTCGTACCACAGGCCCTGTCTCATTTTCTCGGCTTCCGTCATGGGGTGAAGTCCTCCTGTCTGGTTGGGGTTGGGGAGAATGGAAAATCTCCCCCTGCATTATAGCACCGGCAAAGGGGAAAGCAAGAGGAAATCCCGCCGGGGGGCCGCTTGACAGGCAAAGTCTCGGCTCCTATAATAAAACCAGCGATGAAAAAGGAGGGTCTTCCATGCCCCACAGGAACGAATCCCGGCGCATTCTCCTCGTCGGCACCGGCGGCACCATCGCCTCGGAGATGACGGAGGGGGGCCTTGCCCCGGAGCTGAGCACGGAGCAGCTGCTGCGCCGGGTTCCCGGCATCCCGGAGTGCTGCGCCGTGGACTGCCTCCAGCTTTTGAACCTGGACAGCACCAACATCGGCCCCGGCCACTGGCTGCAAATGGCCCGCTGCATCCGGGCGAACTATGACCGCTATGACGGCTTCGTCCTCACCCACGGGACGGACACCATGGCCTATACGGCGGCGGCCCTGAGCTACCTGATTCAGGGAAGCCCCAAGCCCATCGTCCTCACCGGGGCCCAGAAGCCCATCGGCTTTGACTCCACGGACTCCAAGACCAATCTGGCGGACGCCTTCCGTTGCGCGTCGGAGGACCTGCCGGGCGTCTCCATCGTCTTCGACGGCAAGGTGATCCCCGGCACCCGGGCGAAGAAGACCCGGTCCAAGAGCTTCCAGGCCTTCTCCAGCATCAACTATCCCTATCTCGGCATCCTGCGGGACGGGGTGCTTCTGCGCTATATCCGCCAGGACTGCGGGGACGCGCCGGTGTTTTACGACGCGCTGAACACGAAGGTGGCCCTCCTGAAGCTCCTCCCGGGCACGGACCGGGGGACGGCGGACTTTCTTCTGGAGCGGAACGACGGACTCATCATCGAGAGCTTCGGCGTCGGCGGCCTGCCGGAGTCCGGGGGCTTTTACCACTGCGTGGACGAGGCTCTTGGCGCGGGAAAGACCGTGGTTATCACCACTCAGGTGGAGAACGAGGGCAGCGACGTGGGGGTCTATCACGTGGGCCACGCGCTGAAAAACAAGCTGGGGGTGCTGGAGGCCTATGACATGACCACGGAGGCCGTGGCGGCCAAGCTGATGTGGATTCTGGGCCAGACAAAGGGGCGCAGGGAGGTGGAGCGCCTCTTCTACACCCCGGTGGCCCGGGACATGCTGTGGCCGGCGGAGTAGAGGCGCGCGCCCCGTTCCCGAACTCACAAAAATCCCCGCTTTTCTTTTGCGGCGCTTTGTGATACAATCTCTTTGAAAAATTCCCCCGCCGGGGGGAGGAAAGGAGCCCCGCCATGGCCGCTGCATCTCCACAGGAAGACCCGGTCCTCGCCCGCCTCCGCGCCGCCGCGGCCCGGGGGGCGCTGTCCCACGCGCTTCTTTTCACCGGAACGGGGGACGCCCTGGCCGCCGCCCGCTTCGCCGCCGCCGCCTTCCAGTGCACGGGACCGGAGGACGCGCGGCCCTGCGGCGTGTGCCCCGCCTGCCGGAAGGTCCGGGAGGGCATCCACCCCGACGTGGTCACCGTCCGGGACGAACAGCACAAGTTCCTCGCCGTGGAGGTGATCCGGGACCTGCGGAGGGACGCCTATATCCGGCCCAACGAGGGGCGGCGGAAGGTCTATCTCTTCCCGGACTGCGCCCTCTTGACGGAGCAGGACCAGAACGTCCTTTTGAAGCTGGTGGAGGAGGGACCGCCCTACGCCGCGTTCCTCTTCTGCGCGGAGAATCCGGCGGCGGTGCTTTGGACCCTGCGGTCCCGCTGTGTGGAGCTGAAGCTCCTCCCCGCCGCCCCGCCCTGCGGGGAGGAGGCGGAGGATGGCGCGGCCCTGTGCCGCTGTCTCGCCGGGGGAAGGCGGGGAAGCGCGGCGGAGCTGGCCGCCCGGATGGAGCGCAGGCGCCTCACCCGGGAGGAGCTGGCCGCCCTTCTGGAGCGGAGCGAGAATTTGTTCGCCCAGGCGCTGCTGCTGCTCTACGGCCGCCCTCCGGAGCCCGGGGACCGGGAGACCGCCGCCCTTTTGGCGAAGCGCCTGAGCAAAACGCAGATCGCGCGCACCATCGAGCTATTGAGGAAGTACCGTCGTGAATGCGGCTACAACGTGGGTCCCGGCCATGTGCTGGGGGCCCTGGCCGCGGAATTGGAGGGAGTCACCTTTGACTGAAGTCATCAGCGTCCGCTTTCGGGGCGGAAGCAAAACCTATTATTTTGACCCCAAGGGCGTTCCGGTCCGGGCGGGGGACAGCGTCATCGTGCAGACCGCCCAGGGCATGGAGTTTGCCACCTGCACCCAGGGGAACCACGAGGTGCAGGACGAGGCCATCGTCAAGCCTCTGAGCGCCATGGTCCGCCGGGCCACGGAGAACGATTTCCGGGTGATGGAGTACAACCGCAAGCGGGAGCGGGAGGCCTTCGGCATCTGCGAGGGGAAGATCGCCGACCACGGGCTGGAGATGAAGCTGGTCAGCGTCTCCGTGGGCTTTGACAGCAACAAGATCGTGTTCTATTTCACCGCCGACGGGCGGGTGGACTTCCGGGAGCTGGTGCGGGACCTGGCCTCCGTCTTCCGGGCGCGGATCGAGCTGCGGCAGATCGGCGTGCGGGACGAGGCGAAGATGATCGGCGGCCTGGGCATCTGCGGGCGGCCCTTCTGCTGCTCCCAGTTCCTGGACGGGTTCATGCCCGTTTCCATCAAGATGGCCAAGACCCAGAACCTCAGCCTGAACCCCACCAAAATCTCCGGCACCTGCGGGCGGCTGATGTGCTGCCTGAAATACGAGCAGAACGCCTATGAGGACGCCGCCAAGCGGATGCCCAAGGTGGAGTCCTTCGTCCAGACCCCCGACGGGCCGGGCAACGTGAAGGGCGTGGAGCTGCTGCGGGAGCTGGTGAAGGTCAGCCTGGACAGCGCGCCGGAGAGCCTGAAGACCTATCACAACTGCGAGATCAAGGTCCTGCGCAACGGCAAGGGCAGCCGGGAGGGCATCGAGATTCCCGAGCGCACGGCCCGCTTTGTGGAGGAAAAGGAGGAAGAGGAGCTGATCCAGCCCGTCTTCTCCACCTCCTATTACACCGACGACCACCTGGCGGAGGCCCCCCGCCGGGAGAAAATGGCCATGGAAGGCAGCGACACCAACAAGCCCCGCCACCGCCACCGGGGCGGCCGGGGCCGGAAGCCCCCCCGCCCGGAGGGGCAGGCCGCCCAGCAGCCGGCGAAAAAGCAGGGGCAGCCTCCCCGCCCCCCCAAGCCGCAAAGCCGCCCGGAGGGCGGCCCGCGGGAGGACCGCCCCGCCGGGGAGAACAAGCGCCGCCGCCCCCCCTACCGCAACGGCGGCCGCCGCTGGAACAAGGGCGGGGACGCGCCCAAGGGCTGAGAAAGGAGACCGGGTATGGGAAAATTTGACGGTGTGCTGCTGGCCAGCGACTTTGACAACACCCTGCTCTACACGGAGGAATCCCTCCGCTCCGGAGCGCCGATGCCTCCGCTGCCGGAACGGAACCGGCGGGCCCTGGAGTATTTCATGGAGGAGGGAGGCCGCTTCGCCATCGCCACGGGCCGTGCCCTGGCGGCGTTCCTGTATTACGCGGATACCGTGCCCATGAACGCCCCCGGCGTGGTGTGCAACGGCGCGGCCATCTATGACTTTGAAAAAGGCGAATACCTGGAGACCGCCATGCTGGACGCCGCCGCCCGGGAGCGGGGACAGGCCGTGCTGGAGCGGTTCCCCGGCGTGGCGGTGGAGGCGTACCACATTGACAACGTCATCCACGTGGTCCACCCCAACGCCATCTCCCGCCAGCACGAGCGCATCACCCAGGCGGCGCTTACCGAGGCGCCGTCCCTTCTGGACGTGCCGCTGCCTTTGGGGAAGCTCCTCTTCGAGGGGGAGCACGAGACCCTGGTGAAGGTGCGGGACTATCTGACCGCCCAGGGCTGGGCGGAGGACTACGAGCTGATCTTCTCCATCTCCCACCTCCTGGAGATGACCACCAAGGGGGCCAACAAGGGCGGCATGGTCCGCCGCCTGGCCGCCCGGCTGGGGATTTCCATGGAGCATGTCTACTGCGCCGGGGACGAGGCCAACGACCTCTCCATGCTGGCCTGCGCCGCCGAGGGCTTTGCCCCGGCCAACTGCTCCGCCGCCGTGCGGGACTCCGGGGCCACGCTGGTGTGCGGTGCCCGGGAGGGGACCATGGGGGACATTGTGGAGATTCTGGACCGGCGGTATTCCTGACACGGGAGAAAATTTAAGGCCCGGCGGGTTTCCCGCCGGTTTTTTCCGCCGCCGCCCCTTGCAATTTCCGGTGAGAGTGCTACAATAAACGCCGTAGTGAACGGATTACCTTATGGAAACATTCTAAGAGAGGGTGACGCGAGCAACATGGAATGGACAATGACGGCCAACGCCCCCGGCCAGGTCTGCCTGATGCAGGGCAACGAGGCCATTGTGCGGGGTGCGGTGGAGGCGGGAATCCACTTCGCCGCCTCCTATCCCGGTTCCCCTTCCTCCCAGGTGCTGGGAATGCTGGGGAAGATCGCCCGGGAGCGGGGCTTTTACGCGGAGTGGTCCACCAACGAGGTCTGCGCCTTGCAGGCGTGCATCGGCGCGTCCCTGGCCAATGGCCGGGCGCTGTGCGTGGTGAAGCAGAACGGCCTTTTGTGTACGGCGGACGCGCTGCACTGCGCGGCCCAGCACGGCGTAAAGGGCGGGCTTGTGATCGTCTCCAGCGACGATCCCAGCGCCCACTCCTCCACCAATGAATTCGACTCCCGCTGGCAGGCCCTGTCCGCCGGCATCCCCCTGCTGGAACCCACGACGATGCAGGAGGCCAAGGACATGATTCCCTATGCCTTCCGGCTCTCTGAGGAGGTGGGGCAGGTGGTGCTGGTCCGGGTGACCACCCGGGTCTGCCACGGCCGGGGCAACGTGGTCCTGGGCGAGCTGCCGGAAAAGCCCCGGGCGCTGGAGCGGGTTCGGGAATGGGACCGGATGGTCTGCGTGTGCTATAACCACGGTCCGGCCCTCCAGAAGCTGGAGACCCTGCGCCAGCGTTTTGAGGCCAGCCCCTGCAACCACTACCAGGGTCCCGAAGACCCGAAAAAGCTCATCATCGCCGGGGGCACCGGGCGGCTCTACGGCCAGGAGGCTCTCCGCCGCCTGGGGAAAGACCAGGAGACCGGCTTCCTGGCCCTGGGGACCCTGTGGCCCCTGCCGGAGGACTACATACTAAAGCGCCTCCGCGCCGCGGAGGAGGTCCTGATTCTGGAGGAGGTGGACCCCTTCCTGGAACGGGCTGTTCAGGCCCTGGCGGGCCGGGAGGGCCTGCAAATCAAGTTCCTGGGCCGGGACAATGCCCTGCCCGCCGTGGGCGAGCTGGACCCGGACGTGGTCACCGCCGCCATCTGCCGCCTCACCGGCGCGGCCCTTCCGGAGAGAAAGCCCGCCGGCGAGCTGGACCCGGACGTGGTCACCGCCGCCATCTGCCGCCTCACCGGCGCGGCCCTTCCGGAGAGAAAGCCCGCCGGCGAGCTGGAGCTTCCCGTCCGGGAGATGAGCTTCTGCGCGGGCTGCCCCCACCGGGCCACCTTCTACCTTCTCAAGCGGGCCATGCGGCAGGAGAAGCACCCCGGCGTGGTGGTGGGGGACATCGGCTGCTATTTCATGGCGGGCCAGTCCGCCGGACAGTACGCCTATCAGGTCTGCAACTGCATGGGCTCCGGCATCAACGTGGCCGAGGGCCTGGGCCAGCTGACCAACTACGGCCTGGACCAGAAGGTGGTCACCATGTGCGGCGACTCCACTTTCTTCCACACCATCCTCCCCGGCCTTGTGAACGCCGCCTATCACAACGCCAACATGCTCCTCATCGTGCTGGACAACTCCGCCACGGCCATGACCGGCTTCCAGCCCCACCCGGGCACCGGCCTCACCGCCATGGGGGACCGCGTCAAGGCCATGGACATCCCCAGGATTCTGGACGCCGTGGGCTGCAAGGTGGAAACCGCCGACCCCTTCGACGTGGAGGAGGCGGAGAAGACCCTCCGGCGGCTGCTGGACGAGCCGGGGATGAACGTCCTCATCATGCGCCAGCCCTGCGCCACCCTAAAGGCCAAGGAGCGCAGCAAAAAGCCCGTCCGGGTCTACGTGGACCAGGACGTGTGCCTGGGAGACGGCTGCGGCTGCGACAAGTACTGCTCCCGGGTGTGGGGCTGCCCCGGAAACACCTGGGACTTCCAGAAGAACAAGGCGCTCATCGACCCCGTCGCCTGCGTGGGCTGCGGCGTGTGCGCCAAGCTGTGCCCCAGCGGGGCCATCAAGGTGGAGGAGTCCCCGCAGATTCTGCGGGAAGAGGAGATGCAGGGGAGCCAAGGGCGGGACGTCCCGGCTGCGGCGGACCCTGCGGCGAAAGGCGGTGCGGAAGCGTGAAGCTGAAATACGACCCTTTGAACATTGTGGTCTGCGGCATCGGCGGACAGGGCAACGTGCTGGCCGCTGAGATTCTGGGCAGCGCCATGTGCGGCCGGGGCTGCCGGGTGGCTGTGGGGGAGACCTACGGCGCCAGCCAGCGGGGCGGCTCTGTCATGAGCCATGTCCGGGTTTCCGAGAACTGGGACCCCGGCGTGCTGATTCCCGCCGGGGAGGCCCACATCATCCTGGGCTTCGAGCCCCTGGAGACCCTGCGCATCGCCCGGAAGTACGCCGGGGAGGACACCGTCACCGTTTACGACCCCCGGCCCGTCTATCCCCTGGGCGTCCTCCAGGGCGTCCAGACCTATCCGCCGCTGGAGGAGCTTCAGGCGGAGATTGCGAGTCTGTCCTCCGCGGCCCTGGCCGTCCCGGCGGCGGACATCGCCATAGAGGCCGGGGACTCCCGGGCCGCCAACATCGCGCTGCTGGGGGCCTTCAGCCAGCTCCCCGCCGCCCCGCTGAACGGGGAGGATCTGGAGAAAATTCTGCTCCAGCGCTTCCAGGGGGCCGTGCTGGAGCTGAACCGGCGAGCCTTCGCCATGGGCCGCGAGGCCGCCCGGAAGGGAGGCGCGGCAGGATGAGCAGTACGATTCGCGTGCGCTTTTACAATCCCGAGGATAAGCGGTCCCTGACGCTGGAGCTGCCCCGGGACACCCGCTTCTCCGCCCTGACGCCGATGCTGCGGGAACGGGGCCTTGCGGACGGCCGCAAGGCGGGCTGGCGCTGCCTCTATCAGGAGCATCTGTGCGGCCTGAACCACAAGCTGTCGGACTACGTGCCGGAGGACGCGGAGGAGATCGCACTGGACCTCTTCGGCTTCTCCCAGGTGCTGGTGTAAAGGAGGAGCGGGAAAGATGTTAAGTACGATTGCGTTGGACACCCAGGTCCTCCGCCAGGGCCTGTGCACCGGCTGCGGGGCCTGTCAGGGCCTGTGCCCCTACTGGGGCAGCGTGGACGGGCGGACCGTCTGCTTCTTTGACTGCGAGCGGGCGGACGGACGCTGCCAGCGCTTCTGCCCCCGGATGCCCACGGACCTGGAGGCGCTGCGGCGCCGCTTCTTCCAGGAGGAGACCATCCTCCCGGAGATCGGCCCTTTCCGGGGGCTGTATCTGACCCGGGCGGCGGACCCCGCCATCCGGGAGCGGGCCCAGCACGGCGGCAGCATGACCGCCCTGGTGGAGCTGGCCTTGCGGGAGGGCTTCCTTGACGCGGCGGTGCTGACCCGCTCCCAGGGGGGACTGAACCCAGAGGGCGTGCTGGCCGTGACGCCGGAGGAGGTCCGGGCCTGTTCCGGCAGCAGCTTCCAGGTGCCCCCCACGCTGGCGGCGCTGAACCGGGCGCTGAAGGAGGACCGCTATCACAAAATCGGCGTGGTGGGCACGC
Organism: uncultured Oscillibacter sp.; assembly: GCF_910579365.1. Classification (GTDB taxonomy): domain Bacteria; phylum Bacillota; class Clostridia; order Oscillospirales; family Oscillospiraceae; genus Oscillibacter. The sequence goes on along the minus strand of NZ_CAJTUX010000038.1, from coordinate 1,163 downwards.
CCTGCAAGACTCTGGCGGTTTATAAAATGCGGGCCAACCCCCTGCCGGAGAACGACAACCACGCCGGGAACATCGGTATGGTGTTCGGCCTTTTCTGCGGCTGGGGCCTGGACTGGGACGGCCTGAAGGCCCTGACGGCGAAGCACGCCGGGGCGGAGAAACCGGCCCATATGGACATCCCGCCCAGCAAGTACCACTCCCTGGAGATTCGGGGGGAGCGGGGGCAGACTGTTTCGGTGGACCTGGACGAAGTGACGCCTCTGGTCCGCTCCGGCTGCCGTTACTGCGCGGATATGACGGCGGAATTCGCGGACCTCTCCATTGGCGGGGCGAGAAGCGCCGGCGGCTGGGACGTGGACAAGGGCTGGAATCAGGTCATTGTCCGGTCCGAGAGGGGGCAGGAACTCCTGAACCTGGCCCGGGAGAAGGGCGTGCTGGAGTTCCAGGATGCCATGGAGGGCGGCCTGGAGAAGCTCCGGAACGCGTCCCTGGGCAAAAAGCGCACGGCGGTGAAAAACCTCCGCCAGCTCACCGGGAACCCGGATGATCTGGGGTATCTGAATCCGAACCAGGAGATGTTCAAGGACCTGTGAGAAAGAGCGCCGCCCGGCACGAAACGCGTGCCGGGCGGCTGTTTGTCATTTGGTAAGGGAAAGGCGGCGGTGACTGCCGGGACAAAACATCTGCGGCCAAAGAAGAGCGCCTATTCCACCAGTTCAAACCGGTATTTTTGGGTGGCCTCGGGATATTTCTGCCGGTCAATTTCTTCGGCGAACATATCGTATGGGCGGACAAACAGCTTGTGTTCGCCGTATAGAGTCCGGTACACCACCAGCTGCTCGCGGGTTTCAGAGTGGGTCGCGATTCCAACCACCAGATAAAAGTTGCCTTTGAAGTGCCTGTAGCGGCGGCCTTCTAAAATTTCTCGATGTTTGCTCTCCATTTGCACTCCTACTCTTTTGGCCCTGCCGTGTACATTTCAATTTGGAAGGCGCATCATAAAAACCGGATTGTCGATGCTAATTATAGCTTTGGGCGGCGCTTTTGTCAAGAAGCGCACGCATCTATAGCGACCATCCAAAAAAACCGCCAGCGGGAAAAGCGCAGAGAATGGAAAGAAACCATAAGACCTGAGATGGCGGAACACCTGGTGTTTCTGGACG
>NZ_CAJTUX010000037.1 GCF_910579365.1 uncultured Oscillibacter sp. | reverse complement strand
TGTACTATCTGATAGTACACGGCACTACACCAGACTCTATTGCATTTTCTCATTTTCTCTGCTCTCCGGCAAGGTGTGGGGGAATTTGACGCTTACGCAGCAAAGCGGCTGGCCCGATTGATTCAGTGTTTCAAAATAGAAACCGCCACCGTGCCGGGTGGCGGTTTCTTCGTTTCACAACAATCCTTACCGTAATGCTCATGTACGGTAAAGAAGCAAGCAACCGAAAACAAGAGATAGACCGCCAGCACCACACTATTGCGAACCAAAGAAACCAAAAACCAAAAGACAAGCATTGTGGAAAGATCTAAACTTTTGGATTTTTCCACAATGCCGACTACTACGGAATCCCTCTCATTCTTTATTCCATAAAACCTATTGTAAATAATTTTTGGGTACAATGCTATATTAACAATAGGTTATAAGAAATTGTAGTTATTGTTGACCGCTTATACATGGAAATCGGAATTTAAAAATCGTACAATACGAGGAGGAGGAAAATATGATGGAGCGATTACCTGTTGGAAAAATTATACAAGGATTACGCAAAGCAAAGGGTATTACACAAGAAGAGTTAGCGGAAGTATTGGGCGTTTCAAGCGCAGCAATTTCTAAATGGGAAAATGGACAAATGTATCCAGATATTACACTGTTCCCCGTGATTGCCAGATATTTTCATATTTCCATTGATTGTCTGTTTGGATTTTCAAATGATTTGTCGGAAGAAGAATATCTAAAAAACAGGCAGGAATGTATAAAGTTATTTGCAAGCGGGAAGTGCCTTCATGGAATTGAGCGGATTAAAAGGCTGGTTTATTTATATCCAACAAATGATAGGATAAAGATTGATTTGCTAAAAAATGTACTTCCATATCTAGCTTTAGAAAAAGATTCCGAAATTCGTGAAAATTTAATCCGTCAGATGATTTTAATATGTCAGAGATGTATAGATGATAGTGTTCAGTCACAAAAACATTTCTTGCTTGCACATTTGTTTATTATGATTAAAAAGTACGAAGATGCGTCTGCCTGCCTTGTTGATGAAAATGAATTTATGGCAATAGACATGAAGAATAGTCTAATACTAAGAGAAAATAATGCAAATGCCATTGACATAATAGATTCAGCAATAAATATGTTAGGAATACAGTTGATATATGAATTGCGTAATAAGGTATCATATTGGATAAAAAACGACTTGACTTGCACAAAAGATATTTTAGAAAAGCAATGCGCTCTTATAACAGTATTAGGGCTAAGCCGTAATTTATATTTTATGGTTTATATGAACATGGCATATGTTTATTGTCTAAGCAGTCAAAAAAATGCAGCTTTAGAATTAATACAAAACTTTATCACAATGTATAAGGAAGATCCCATAAAAGATCGTATGCTTATCCATGTTTTTGTGTCAGGGTTTTCAAGCCAGCCGTTTGATCTAATAAGAAATACGTCTGCATTTATTGAACTAAATCAAATATTGAAGGAATATTTATGAAAAACTATGGCTATTTATTATCCTATTTCAAAAGGAAAAAAGTTTGTGCGCTATTAGCACTAATGCTCTTTTCATCCTTTATAACTTTGTGCCCGCCGTTCATTACAAGAATCCTCCTGGATTACGGTATTGCAAGGCTATCAATAAAAACCGTTTTGTTGAGCGGAATATGCCTGCTATTTGTTTATACTATCAGTTTTTTTGCTAATTATTTAATCAGCCAATCATTGATCCGGACTAGCAACTACTTTGTTGCAGATATTAAAAATGACTTGATTTCAAAGGTTTTAAAATTGCCTATGGAGTTTTTTGATAAACAACAGACAGGCTATATTTTAGAACGTGTAAAAGAAACTGATTCCCTAAATGTTTTTTTCTCGCCTGTATTTTTAAAATTTTTGACCAGTATATTTTCGTGTGTTGGAGCGTGGATATTTATATTGTCGATACGTTGGGAATTATCCTTGATATTGATTATATTTTTGCCTGTTTTGTATTACTTTACTAATTATTCAAGTATACAAATTAAAAAAGTTTCAAAAGCATTACTTGAAGCTAATGCACAAACATCCGGAAAGATTCAAGAAAATATAGGTGGTATTTCAACGATTAAAGAAATGAATTTAGAAAAACAGCGGGCAAATGAAATGGCTAAGCAAATAAGAAATGTTGCAGAACAATCCATAAAACGTAATAAGAAAATGAACCTTGCTTCTGAGGGTATACAAGGTTTTACTAATATATTTTCAGTTTTACTCATTATCTGTTCTGGATTATTTATAATTAATGGAAAAATGTCTATGGGCGATTACTGGGCAGTTTCACAGTATGCAACAGTAATATTTGCACCTATACAAATTTTGGCAAGTATTCGTGTTATGGTGCAGCCGGGGACTGCTGCTTTATCTAGAATCGGTACTATTTTAAGGCTTAAAACAGAGAATGAAATTGAGGGAAAGAGAAAAATAGAGAACGTTACCAAAGTATCGTTTACAGATGTTTCATTTGGGTACACGAACCACAATGTTATTCAAGACTTTAATATGGTTATTCATAAAAATGAGAAAATTGCATTACTCGGAAAAAACGGAAGCGGTAAGACAACGATTGCTAAGTTGCTCATGGGATTTTATAAAAACTACAAAGGTTCTATAAAGATAAACAACATAGAATTGAAAGAAATCTCGTTATCTGATTTAAGAGAAAAAATAGGCATTGTGGCACAAAATATTGTTTTGTTCTCTGGAACTTTGATAGATAATCTGATGTATGCTGCGCCACAGCTGACAGAAAACAAAATTACTTCAATTCTCCAAAAAGCGGGACTTGATATGTCTGAATTTGAAAATGGACTAAAAACTATAATAAGTGAAAACGGGAAGAATTTATCTGGTGGACAAAGACAGAAAATTGCGTTTGCAAGAATGATTATCAAAAATCCAGATGTTGTGATTTTTGATGAAGCAACATCCAACTTAGATGTCGATACCCAAGAATTGGTGCGGGAATCGGTAAATACATTATTTGCAGATAAAATTTGTATCATTATCACGCATGATTCACATATGGCAGAAATAGCTAATTCGATTGTGCGCCTTTCTGAATGACATCGGATTGATTTTTTAATGAATAAGATAGTCAAATAAATGAAAACTGTTTTTTGCTCTCAGTCAAAAGGCCCCGATATGCAGCGTAATCCGCATGCAGCCTCACCTCCTCTCGGAGGAAGCGGCCAGCCGCCTGCCTTTGCATTGCTGCGGCGCCCTGTTGCCAGAAGAAAACGGTTTTTGACAAAAGGCAAGACCCGGCGTAAACGCCGGGTCTCGCTTTTTTCGTCTTACAGCATGGTATAAAGAATCTTGGCCATCTGTCCCCGGGTGATGTTGGCCTGGGGGCGGAAGGTCCCGTCGGCATAGCCGCTGAGAATCCCCTGAGCCGACATGGTGCGGATGTAGAAGTTCGCGTACCCGGGAATCTCCCCGGCGTCGGCGAAGGCCAGCTCCGGCGCGGCGTATCCCTTCTCCTGGGACCGGCCGATCATGGCCGCCGCCTGGGCCCGCGTCAGGTTCCCGGCGGGGTTGAAGAAGAGCTTCCCGTCCTTCCCGGCGGAGCCGGTGACCACGCCTTCCTTATACAGCGCCCGGACGGCGGGCAGGGCCTGCTCCGGAATCTGGTCCAGGTCCGCGAAGGGCAGGGAGACCTCTGCGTACTTCGCCGGGTCCAGCCTCAGGGCGTTGTAGAGCATGACGGAGAAGTCCAGGCGGGTCAGCAGCTCGTCGGGCCGGAAGGTCCCGTCGTCATAGCCCTTGGAAATATCGTTGTTGTACAGGAAGTCACAGTAGTCCGCGCCCCAGTACTCCGCGGTATCCGTGAACTTGTGCTCCACAGCATAGGCCGGTATGTCCACGGAAACCCGGCCGATGTTACCGGAACGGTCTTTGGCGGTGACGGTGACCCGGCTCATCTCCTGGCGCTCTCCAGAGTCGGGGAGCGTCACGGTGAAGCGGCCTGTGGCGGGGTCGTACCCGCCCAGGGACGAGCCGTCCGCGCCGTTATAGGAGACGGTCACGTCCTTGGCCGGGAGAATGCCGTCCACGGCGTCCTGCACCGCCCCGGTGACGGTCCGCTCCTCCTGGTTCAGCTCCGCCGTAATTACAGGGGCCGCGCTGTCCACGATGCTGTCAAAGGTGCCCACCACCTGGTCCAGATAGAGGACGCCCTTGCCCGTGCCGCTGACCTCCAGGCCCCGGATGGTCATGCCGGGGGTGAGGTTGTTCACGGAGACCTGCTTCCAGCCGGACACGTCCAGAGTGGTCAGCGGCAGGACCTGCGTCTCCTCCTCACCGGCGCTGTAGAGGAGGGACAGCGTATTGCCGGAGCCGTTGCTGTTCACCCAGAGGTTCAGTCCGGTATAGGGTTCTTTCAAAACGGCGGGCTGAATCGTGGCGTTCCAGCGGGCCGCGCCCTGGGTAAGGTCATACTCCAGCCTGCCGGAACCTCCGCCCATGCGGACATAGTTCCCGTCCCGGTTCAGGCTGAAATTGGCCCCCTCGCCGGAGCCCCGGAAGATGGTGCTCTCGCCTTCGAAGTCCTCCAGCGTCTCCAGGTGCTGGGTGGAGACCGTCACATCGATGCTGGCGCTCTGGGGCCCGGCGGAGACGGTGATTTTTCCCGTGCCCAGGGCCGTGGCGGTGAAGAGGCCGTTCTCGTCAATCGTGCCGATGTCCCCCTCCAGAGCCCAGGTGAAGGCCGCCGGGTCCGCCTTCAGGGGCAGGTGGCGGTAGGCGGCGGAGCCGTGGAGCTGGACGGAGGTACCCGGGGCGGCGCTCAGCTCCGTGATGATGGCGTCATCCGCGTTCCGGACCGCCACGCCGTCCGGCGCGGCGATGGCGTGGATTACGGCGGAGCCCTGTCCGCCGCCGCCCTGGGCGGTGACGGTGATGTCCCCGCCCTCCAGGGGGGTGGTGAGGACATCGCCCGCCAGGGTCCCGGCGGAGGCGGTGAGCTCATAGCCCTCGTCCATGGGAATATAATGGGTGTCGATGGCGGCGGCGGAGAGAAGCACGCTGCTGCCCGCCAGGACGTAGGCGTTGTCGGCGCTGACGTGGAAGTGGTCCAGCTGCCCGGTGGGCTGGTTGGTGGCCACCAGGAAAACCTGGTTGGACACGGAGCGCTCCACCCGGTCAGAGGGCTGGTTGATCCGCCGGGCAGCGTACTCCGTGGGCTTCGTGACGGTCAGGGTGGTGGACCCGCCGCCGTCCAGGCACAGGGCGGTGACGCAGCCCAGCTCGACCAGCCGCCGGGCCACTTGGTCCATGGTGGCCCCGATGGAGTGACCGGCCTTCCGGCCGTCAATGGTGTAAAAGATCAAACTGCCGTCGTACCGCTGGCCCACGGCGGTGCGGGGGGCCGCGCCGGAGGGAAGGCCGGGGACCGCGGCCCCGTTCTGCACCAGGGCATACAGACTGCCCACGGCGTACTGCACATCGTTCCAGCCGGGGTCAGCGGCGGTGAGGGACAGCGTCAGCACCGCCCCCGCCGGAATGGAGCGAAGGGCAGCCAGGGTCTCCGCCGCCGCCTGGCCGTTGGCGGTGAGCACCACCTGATGGGGCGCCAGCACCGGGGAGGCCTCTCCCTCCGCCACCCGGTCCACCGTCAGCGTCATCGTGCCGCCGATGGCCAGCGTCCCCTCCTGCACGGAGCAGATTACGTCCACGCCGGGCTGGGTGCTGCCGGTGGTGTGGGAGGCGTTGAAGTCATAGGTGTACAGGAACACCCCCGCCTCCGTCCGGGCCTTGTTGACAGCGGAGACGCGGAGGGATTTTTCCAGAAGCTGGCCGGTGCCGTCGTAGAGGGGGCTGCCCAGCTCGTCGTAGAGGGGGTTCCCCTCCTGGTCGGTAAGGGGCAGGCCGGTGCCGTTCTGGACGGTGTAGGTCACATTGGCGGAAACGCCGGGCTTGCCCAGAATGGCGGTGCCGTCGGCGCGGAAGCCGATGGCGTGATAGCCCCCGTCGCTGGAGCGCAGCTGACCCTGGGTGACCACGATGCCGATGGGCAGGCCGTTGTTCACGTTGTAAAAATCGCCGTTGATGCCGGCCACCACCCGCCAGCCCTGCTCCTCCAGGGCCTTGGCAGTGTTGGAGACGCTGCTCCGGTCCGTGAGGACGCCGCCGTAGGTGACAATGGGGGTGACGGCGTCATTGGGCGTGTATGTAATCAGGTTCTCCGTCCGGTAATCGGAGCTGACGGTACTCCAGAAAACGTTGGTGGACAGCTGCGTCTCCCGGTTCAGCAGGGTGTCCGCCGTGGTGAGGTCGTCCCCCATGGCCTCCGAGGCCAGGGCGGGCGCCGCCAGCGCCGCCAGAAGGGAGAGGGCAAGGAGCAGGGAAAGCGCCTGGGGAAAAATTCGTTTCATAGAGGTCCTCCATCTTGTACAGGGTCAATCGAACGTTTCCACCATAGCACAAACCGGCTGGAAAGTAAATGACAATTCGTGAACAAAATTCGACGGTTTCCCCTGAAGTTTCCAGTCTGGACAAACCTCCGCTTTCGCGCTATGATAAAAGCAGGACGCCAAAAAGGAGGGACCGCCATGACCGTTACTGTGGATGCCGGGCGCTGCATCGCCTGCGGCATGTGCGCCTACGCCGCGCCGGAGGTCTTCCGCGTCATCGGAAGCGCCTCCACCGTGATTGCCCAGCCGGAGGGGAGAGACCCCCGGGTCCGGGACGCCGCCAACGGCTGCCCGGTCAACGCCATTCGGGTGAAGGGATGAAAACGCGTGAAGACTTTCGTCTTCACGCGTTTTTCTTTTTGTATTCCGCTCTTCATTTTTGCCGGGGTTCTTGGGGGAACGGGCGGCTGACAGCCGCCCCTGCGGGCCTATTTTGCCTGTTTCATAGAGAGGGAAATCCGTTTCTTTTTCTCGTCTACTTCCAGGACAACCACCTTTACCACATCCCCTACGGACACAACCTCGGAAGGGTGCTTGACATAGCGGTCCGCCACCTGGGAGATATGCACCAGACCGTCCTGGTGGACGCCGATGTCCACGAAGGCCCCGAAGTCGATGACGTTGCGCACGGTGCCTGTCAGCGTCAAGCCGGGCTTCAGGTCCTTCATCTCCAATACGTCCGTCCGCAGCACCGGCTTGGGCAGGTCGTCCCGGATGTCCCGCCCGGGCTTCATCAGCTCCGATACCACGTCCCGCAGAGTCGGCACGCCCACCCCGGCGGCCTCCGCCGCCCGCTCCTCGCCATAGGCGGCCACCTGAGCGGGGAGGCCCTGGAGCTTTCCCGCCTTTACGTCGGCCAGGGAGTGCCCCGTCAGCGCCAGCAGCTTCTCCGCCGCGCCGTAGCTCTCCGGATGGACGGCGGTGTTGTCCAGCACGGACGCGCTCTCCGGCACCCGGAGGAAGCCCGCGCACTGCTGAAAGGCCTTGGGCCCCAGCTTGGGGACCTTCAGAATCTGCTTCCGGGCGGTAAAGGGCCCGTTGGCCTCCCGATAGGCCACAATGTTTTTCGCCGTGGCCGCCGTCAGGCCCGAGACCCGCCGGAGCAGCGACGGGGACGCCGTGTTCACGTCCACTCCCACGGCGTTGACGCAGTCCTCCACTACGCCGTTCAGCGCCTCGTCCAGCCGCTTGGGGGAGCAGTCGTGCTGGTACTGCCCCACGCCGATGGCCTTGGGGTCGATCTTCACCAGCTCCGCCAGGGGGTCCTGGAGCCGCCGGGCGATGGACACGGCGGAACGGAGGTTCACGTCGTACTCCGGGAACTCCTCCGCCGCCAGCGGGCTTGCCGAGTACACGGAGGCGCCGGCCTCCGACACAATCATATAGGAGACCTTCCGCCCGGTCTCGTTCACCTGGCGGATGAGCTCCACGGCCATCTGCTCCGTCTCCCGGCTGGCGGTGCCGTTGCCGATGGCGATGTGCTCCACGCCGTGCTTCCCGATGAGCTCCGCCAGGACCGCGATGGCCTCGTTCTTCTTCCGCTCGTTATAGGTGGGATAGACCACGGCGGTGTCCAGCACCTTGCCCGTGCCGTCCACCACGGCCACCTTGCACCCCATGCGGTAGCCAGGGTCCAGGCCCATGGTCACCTTGCCCTTCACCGGCGGCTGCATCAAAAGGGGCTTGAGATTCAGGGCAAACTGGCCGATGGCCCCCTCGCCGGCCTCCTCCGTAAGGGCGCTGCGCGCCTCCCGCTCCAGGGAGGGGAAGATCAGGCGGTCATAGGCGTCCTCCGCCGCGGCCTTGACAAACTCCATGGCGGGCGTCCCCGGGACCACCGTCCGGCGGCGGAGGGTCCGCAGGCCCAGGTCCCGGTCCAGCTCCACGGAAACCTTCAGCTTCTCCTCCTTCTCCCCCCGGTTGATGGCCAGGACCTGATGTCCCTGCATCCGGGAGAGGGGCTGGACAAACTCATAATACAGCCGGTAGACCGTATCCTCCTCCACAGCGGCCGTGCTGTGGAGCGTCCCGTTTTTCGCCAGCAGGGTCCGGAGGACCTTCCGCAGCTCCGCGTCGTCGCTGAGCATCTCCGCCACGATGTCCGACGCTCCTGCCAGGGCGTCCTCCGCCGTCTCCACGCCCTTCTCAGGGTCCACGTATTTCGCCGCCTCCGCCAGGGGGTCCGGGCCGTCCGGCCTCTGGGCGAAGAGGAGCTCCGCCAGGGGCTGGAGGCCCTTCTCCCGGGCCATGGTGGCCCGGGTCCGGCGCTTTTGCTTATAGGGGCGGTACAGGTCCTCCACCTCCGCCAGGGTGGCGGCGGCGTCAATGGCGCGGGAGAGCTCCTCGGTCAGCTTCCCCTGTTCCGCGATGGCGTTTTTCACCGTCTCCCGCCGCTCCTGAAGGCCCCGGAGATAGGCCAGACGCTCCTCCAGGTTCCGGAGGGTGGTGTCGTCCATGGCCCCGTGGAGCTCCTTGCGGTACCGGGCGATGAAAGGGATGGTGTTGCCCTCGTCCAGCAGGCGGACCACGTTGTCCACGTACGGGGCGGGCTGGTTCAGCTCCTGGGCGAGCTGCGTGATGATCGCTTCCATAAAACCTCCGTTATCCGTTTCCTGCTAACTTCGCTTCCGCCGCCCGCATGGTCTTGCGGAGGAAGAGGATGCTCAACACTAAGGAGACCAGCTCTGAAATGGGGAAACAGAACCACACCAGGTCCAGAATTCCCGTCCGGGCCAGCAGCCACGCCGACGGCAGCAGCGCCACCAGCTGGCGGCAGACGGAGCAGATCAGCGTATGGACCGGGTTGCCGATGGCCTGACAGACGGACCCGGCGATGATGTCGAAGCCCGCCAGCAGGAAGGAGTAGCTGATGACCCGCAGGGCCACCGTGCCGATGGACAGCATCTCCGCCGAGGGGCTGAAGAAGCCCAGCAGGACGCCGGGAATCAGGTTGAATGCGGCGCAGCCGATTACCATGATTACCGTGGCCGTGGCGGCGGTGAGCTGGAAGGTCTTCCGCACCCGGTCCAGCCGGGCCGCGCCGTAGTTGTAGGAGATGATGGGCACCATGCCGTTGTTCAGGCCAAAGACCGGCATGAAGATGAAGCTCTGGAGCTTGAAGTAAGCCCCGAAGACCGCCGTGGCCGTGTCGGTGAAGCCGATGAGTATCTGGTTTATGCCGAAGGTCATAACGGACCCGATGGACTGCATGATGATGGAGGGCAGGCCCACCCGGTAAATCTCCCGGGCCACGGCCCGGTCCGGCCGGATGGCCCGGAGGCGGATGTGGATGTCCTTGTTGAAGCGGAGGTTCATCCAAAGGCCGATGAGGGCGGCCACAATCTGGCCGAACACCGTGGCCACGGCGGCCCCCGCCACCTCCAGCCGGGGAAAGCCAAAGAGGCCGAAGATCAAAATGGGGTCCAGGATGATGTTGATCACCGCGCCGATGAGCTGGGTAATCATGGAGTACACCGTCCGCCCCGTGGACTGGAGCAGCCGCTCAAAGCAGAACTGGCTGAAAATGCCGATGGAGAGCCCCAGGCAGATGCGGGCGTAGTCCGTGCCGTACTCCACAATGGAGGCGATGTCCGTTTGAGCCAGGAAGAACGGCCGGGCCAGCAGGAAGCCGCACACACCGAAAATCACGGCGCTGAGGAAGAAGACGAAAATGCCGGTGTTGGCGGCCTGGTCCGCCTGGTCCTGCCGCTTCTCGCCCAGGGAGCGGGACAGCAGGGCGTTCATGCCCACGCCGGTGCCGCCGCCCACGGCGATCATCAGGTTTTGAAGGGGGAAGGCCAGGGAGACGGCGTTCAGCGCGTCCTGGCTGATGCGGGCGACAAAGACGCTGTCCACGATGTTGTAAAGAGCCTGGACCAGCATGGAGATCATCATGGGCACCGCCATACCCGCCAGGAGGGGGGCAATGGCCATGGTGCCCATCTTGTTCTCCTGAGAGGCCGGGCCGGGAGAGGGTGATTGCATTTTGTTATCTTTCATCTTTTGAGTCCTTTCTGTATATGCAGAGTCTGACGGAAAAAGGACGCGGCTGTCACAGCCGCGCCTTTTCAAGGCTGGGGTTGGCTTATCACGCCTCCGGCGGGGAGTTGGACGGCGGTGGGAGCGCCGGGACCGCGCCGCCCTTGAGCGCCGCAAAGCCAAAGGGAGTCATTTCTTCAGCTCCCCCGTTGCCAGCTGGGTCAGATAAGCGTTCAGAAACCCGTCCAGGTCGCCGTCCATGACGCCGTCGATGTTGGCGGTCTCAAAGCTGGTCCGGGTGTCCTTTACCATCTGATAGGGCATGAAGACGTAGGAGCGAATCTGGCTGCCCCACTCGATCTTCATCTGCACGCCCTTGATGTCGGAGATCTTCTCCGCGTGCTGCTGGGCCTTCAGCTCCAGGAGCTTCGCCCGGAGCATCTTCATGCAGTTGTCCTTGTTCTGGAACTGGCTCCGCTCCTGCTGAGAGGCCACCACGATGCCCGTGGGCTTGTGAATCAGCCGCACGGCGGAGGAGGTCTTGTTGACGTGCTGGCCCCCCGCGCCGCTGGCCCGGTAGACCTGCATCTCAATGTCCTCGTCCCGAATCTCGATGGACTCGTCGTTCTCCAGCTCCGGCATGACCTCCACCGCGGCGAAGGAGGTCTGCCGCCGGGCGTTGGCGTCGAAGGGGGAGACCCGGACCAGACGGTGGACGCCGTTCTCGCTCTTCAAAAGACCGTAGGCGTTTTCCCCCTCGATGGAGATGGCGGCGGACTTGATTCCCGCCTCGTCCCCGTCCTCATAGTCCAGGATTTTATAGGTGAACCCTTTCCGCTCCACCCAGCGGGTGTACATGCGGTAGAGCATCTGGGCCCAGTCCTGGGCCTCGGTGCCGCCGGCTCCGGCGTGGAACTGCAAAATGGCGTTGCACCCGTCGTACTCGCCGGAGAGGAGGGTGGCCATCCGGGTCTCGGCGGTCCGGGCCTCCAGGGCGGCGTATTCGGCTTTCAGCTCCTCCAGAATCTCCTCGTCCTCGGCCTCCTGCCCCATTTCGCACAGGGCGGTCAAATCCTCCCAGGAGGCAAGCAGCTTCTCCTGCCTGGTGATTTTGTTCTGGAGCTGCTTGAGCCGCTGCTGTACCTTCTGGGAGCGCTCCAGATCGTTCCAGAACCCGTCCTGGGCGGTTTCGTCCTCCAGCCGGGCGGCCTCCTGCTTCGCCGCGCCGATGTCCAGGGCGGCGGAAAGCTCCTCCAGCTCCGGCCTGAGGTCCCGGAGCTTTTGCTTGTAAGCGTCGTATTCGATCAAAGCCATGACATGATTCTCCATCCCTAACAGATTTCGCAACGTATGTATTATATCGAAGGGAAATTTATTTGTAAAGAGAAACCTTTTCGCCGGATTCACCATCCGGCAAAATGACAAAAAGCGACTCTTTTCTCCCGGTCTTAACGGACCTTCCTCAGTAAATGATACCAAAATGTTGCCGCTTGTTCACAATTTGTTCATGATTGCGGCAGGGCTTTCCGCTATGGTATAAGGAGCAGTATTATCGACGCGTGAGATTCGACTGCGTCTGGCATGGAGGTATTGATTTATGAACGGATTTTGGAAGAAGAAGGTTCCGGCCTTTTTGCTGGCCCTGGTCATGACCGCCGGCATGATGCCGGCGGCGCTGGCTGTCCACGAGGGCGAACACAATTTTGGAGACAACTATTTCAACGATACGGAATCGCATTGGCAGCAGTGCCCGGAACCAGACTGCGGCGCCACTTCCGGAAAAGAGCCCCACACGAAAAGTCAGGCAGTGATTCTCCGTGATGCCAGCTGTTACCAGGCAGGCAGCACCCAATACACCTGCAGCGTGTGCCGCTACACCTGGACAGAAGACGACATCCCCGCCACCGGAAGCCACACCTTTGCCGGCGGCTCCTGGCAGAGCGACGACACCGGCCACCAGCAGCACTGCGTCACGCCGGGCTGTCCCTCCCTCAGCGAGCGGGAGAGCCACTCCCCCCGGGACAACGGCAAGACCGTCTCTCCCACCTGCACCGCCGACGGCTATACGGAGCACGTCTGCATCAAGTGCGGCCGGACCTACCGGATCGGCGTCATCCCCAAGCTGGGCCATACCCCCGGCAGCGACGGCAAGTGCACCCGCTGCGGCGCCCTGACCCACTCCCATGACTACGAGACCGTTTGGACCAGCGACTCCGGCTATCACTGGCACCGCTGCCGCTACTGCACCGACGTCAGCAGCCGCAGCGCCCACGCCGACGCCAACCGGGACGGCAGGTGCGACGTCTGCAATTACGGCATGGCCACCGCCGCCAACCTTACCGTCACCTTCATGAACGGCGGCTCCGTCTTCGGCACGCCCCAGTCCCTGACCGCCGGGAGCAGGCCCAGCAACCCCGGCACGCCCGTCAAGACCGGCTCCGGCTGTACCTACACCTTCACCGGCTGGACCACCACGCCCACCACCGGCGTCTACAACAACGCCAGCCTGAATCCCCGCTATACCTCCGCCCAGGTGGCCGCCATGGCCGTAAACCAGAACACCACCTATTACGCGGTTTACACCCTCGCCGCCACGGGGCAGAATGACTCCCTCGGCGTGGGGACTACCGGCGGCAAGATCATCGGCGGGGACATCCGCACGAAAATCGCCGCCAAGTTCAACGCCCTCATCGGCGTGAACAGCTTCCAGAGCGTCCGCTTCTCCACCAGCGGCAGCGGAACCCTGTACTCCACCAGCGGCAAGGCCGCCCTGAGCACCGGGAACTACCCCTTCAGCGACCTTCCCAACTATCTCTACTTCATCCCCGCCGCCTCCGGCAGCATGACCCTGAGCTACACCGCCGCGGATAACTTCGGAAACCAGATTTCCGGCTCCATCACCCTCTCCGGCTCCCCTGTGGCCACCGCCGACATCACCTACAAGGTGGCTCCCGGCGGCACGGTGAATTTCAAGGTCTCCCACTTTGAGGACGCCTACAGCAAGCTCAGCGGCGGGTCCAGCACCCTGCGCTACGTCACCTTCAGCCCCTCCAGCAGCTACGACAATTTCGCCGGCATGCTCTACACCGGCTCCCGCTCCCTGGACCGGGACCGCCTCTCCCGCTGGAGCTTCTATCTCAGCAGCGACCGTTACGGCGACTACGCTCTGGACACCCTGAACTTCAAGGCGGAGACCAGCGCCAAGCAGAACGCCGAGCTCTCCATTCCCTTCCGGGCCTATAACAACAACGGCGTCTATTACGACGGCACGGTGCGCATCGTCATCGACAAGGACGGCCAGGAGGGCGACGTGATCTACCGGGTGGCCCCCGGCGGCTCCGTCACCTTCAACCGCAGCGACTTCAACAGCGCCTATCAGGACGTGGCCAACTCCAGCCGGACCATCCGCTACGTGGAGTTCGACCCGGACAGCAGCTACACCAACTTCAGCGGCAAGATCAGCGCCTCCGGCCACTCCGACTTCACCCGCAACGAGCTCAGCCGGGAGCAGTTCAACTACTCCGGCACCAGCTACGGCGACTATGCCCTGGACGACCTGATCTTCCGGGCCAGCAGCGGCGCCAGGGAGGGGGACACCCTGGAGATTCCCTTCCAGGCCTACTACAACCGGGACGACTCCGCCAAGTGTACCTTGCGGATCATCATCGACAAGAACGGTCCTGCGGACACCGTCACCTGCAATGTGGCCCCCGGCGGCACCGCCCGGCTGAACCGCAGCGACTTCAACGACGTCTACCGCGCCCTCTCCGGGTACAAGAACCGGACCATCAGCGCCGTGTCCTTCAACGCGCCGGAGAGCTATAAGAACTTCGCCGGCAGCCTGTATGTGAAGAACCGGGACCTGACTTTGTCGGACCTGACCTACAGCCGGACCCTCTTCTATTACGACGACAGCCGGGACGGCGACTTCGCCTTGGAGGACCTGACCTTCCAGGCGGAGCGGAACGCCAAGGAGGGGGCCAGCCTCTCCATCCCCTTCCGGGCCTACTACGACGGCAGCAGCGACTATGAGGAGGGCGTCCTGCGGATCAACATCACCTCCTCCGTCAACACCATCACCTACGAGGCGGCCCCCGGCGGCAGCGTGGAACTCAAGGCCGACGACTTCAACAAGGCCTATCAGACCATGTCCGGCACCAGCCGCACCATCCGCTACGTGGCCTTTGACGCCGGCAGCGACTACGCCAGCTTCGCCGGCAGGCTCTACGCCGGAAGCACCCAGCTCAACCGCAGCAGCCTCACCTACACCCAGACCCAGTTCTATTACTCCAGCTCCAGCTACGGCGCGTACGCCCTCAGCAGCCTCACCTTCCGGCCCGACAGCGCCGCCAAGGACAAGGCGGAGCTCTCCATCCCCTTCCGGGCCTATTACAGCGACAGCGACTATGAGCAGGGCACGCTGAAGCTGGTGGTCAGCACAAGCGCCGGCGGGGACATCACCTACACCGTCACCCCCGGCAAGACGGTGAACCTGGACCGGGTGAAGTTCGACGAGTTCTTCCGCAAGACCTACAGCAGCTATAACCTGGACTACGTGGTCTTCGACGTTCCCAGCGCCACGGACTTCCCCGACGCTTACGGAACTCTTTACACCGGGTACAACACCAGCTATTCCAACTCCTTCTCCCGAAGCAGCCTTCGGGACGTCCGGTTCTACTACAACGCCAACGACGCGGGCCGGGGGGACTACGCCCTCAACGACCTGACCTTCGCCGCCGCCAGCTCCTTCACCAGCGGCAAGGTGACGCTGCGCTTCACCGCGTACGGCACCAACTCCCGCACGGTGGAGGGCAAGCTGGTCCTGGCGCCCACGGCGCCCGCCTCCGCCACGTCCAACTACGTGGGCAGCGTGCGCTACGCCGTCACCACCGGCACCAACGTCCAGATCAACGCCAACGACCTGGCCCGGTTCTACAAGGGCACCTATCCCAGCGGCACGCTGCAATACGTGACCCTTTCCGACGTGCCCGCCGCCGGGACGCTGTACTACAACTATTACAGCGCCAGCCGCTACGGCACCTCCGCCCGGGAGCAGATCACCGCCGCCAACCGCAGCCGCAGCTTCTACCTCAGCCCCGCCTCCCCCGGCGAGTACGCCCTGACGGAGCTGACCTACGTGCCCAGCGGCTCCAACTACTGCGCCAGCATTCCCTTCACGGCTTACGGCACCGGCGGCCAGTCCGTCACCGGGTCCATCCTCATCAGCGTCACCAACAAGGCCGTCTCCGAGGTCTACGGCCCCACCCCCCGGAACACCGCCGTCACCTTCCCGGCCTCCTCCATTTACGCCGCCGTTTCCGCCGCCACCGGCACCGCCCCCAGCGGCTTCCAGCTCCTGAAGCTCCCCGCCGCCAGCGTGGGCGCCATCTACGTGGGCACCGGCACGGCCACCCCCGCCAACACCACCACGGTCTATGGCTACAACACCGGCTCCCAGCAGCTGGGGCAGCTCCGCTTCGTGCCCACCAGCACCCACACCGGCCCGGTGGAGATTCCCTACGTGGCCCTGAACGCCAATGGCGTGGCCATCGCCTCGGGCATGTTCTCCATGGGCGTTCTGAACACCAACAAGCGCTTCGGGGACATCACCGCCTCCACCTGGTGCTATAAGTACGTCACGGAGCTGGCGGACGCCTCCGTCATCGACGGGTACAGCGACGGCAACTTCAAGCCGGACAACACCATCACCTACGGCGCGGCGCTGAAGCTCATCATGCTGGCCGCCGGGTACTCCGAGCAGGCCCCCACCGTCAAGGGCAGCACCTTCAGCGGCTATCTCTCCAAGGCCCAGGCCGACGGGCTGATTACCCGCAGCAACGTGAACCTCAGCGGGTCCATCACCCGCCTCCAGGTGGCCCAGCTGGCCGCCGGAGCGCTGAAGCTGGACATCAACAACCTCTCCAGCGTGAAGCCCTTCACCGACACGGCGGACGTCTATGTCCAGGCGCTGAACGCCGCCGGCATTGTCGAGGGGTATTTCAGCAACGGCACCAGCACCTTCCGCCCCTCCAACACTCTGACCCGGGGGCAGGTCTCCGCCATTGTCTGGCGGATGCAGAACTACCGCAGATAACGCTTCAGCCGGGCCGCTCTCAGGGCGGCCCGGTTTCCCGGCAATATTTTCTTCCTGCGGAAAACCGCCCCCGCCCTTGAAGAGGGCGGGGGCGGTGTGGTATAGTGAGAGAAAAATTATCACAGGAGAACCGCCATGCGCCGCCGTCGAACCTCCCCGGAGGAGCGGGCCTTGGAGGAGCTGCGCCGCATGCGCCAGCCGTCTCCCCCGCCGCCGGAACCGAAAAAAAGACCCCCCTGGGTCCGGTATACCGCCGCCATCCTTCTGGCTTTGATCTGCGTCGCCGGGGCGGAGCTTCTGGCCTGCCGCCTGTTCGAACCGGCCCTCTACCAGGAGATTGTGGAACCGGTGCGCCAGGGGGCCCGGGTAGTCTCCCAGGCGGGACAAGCCGCCTGGGCCGGCGTCTGCCGGGCGGGAAGCGCCCTGGCGGACCGGGCGGGGGAAGCCGCCTCCGCCCTCTCCCAGCGGGCTCAGGCCGCTGGAGACTCCCTCCGGGCCTGGATGGAGGAGCTGACCGCCCCTCCGCCGGAGCCGGAGGCCGAACCGGGGGAGGACTCCGTCCTCGACCAGCCGGAGGCCCCTCCGCCCAGGGAGATTCTGGACCCCCTAATCAGCGACCTGGTACAGCGGGAGGGACGGGAGATTCTCACCGGCGGCGGGGTGGATGTGGTCTACTTCAACCAGACCGACGAAGCCCGGGCGGAACAGAAATACGGCTCCGATCCCCTGAGCAGCCACGGCTGCGGCCCTGCCGCCATGGCCATGGCCGTCTCCACTCTGACAGGGGAGATCGTGGACCCGGAGGAGATGGCCCGGCTCTGCGTCCGGCAGGGCTATTGGTGCCGGGGCCACGGCTCCTACCTCTCCATCGTCCAGGGCGTGGCGGAGACCTACGGCCTGCGCTGCGAGGCCCTGGACCCGGAGGCCCTGGACCCGGACCAGCTCCGCGCCCGCCTCGCTACAGGGGAGATCGCCGTGGCCCTGATGACCAAAGGGCACTTCACCAAGGGCGGGCACTTCATCCTCCTGCGGGGCGTGATTCTCAGCGGAGAAGTCCTGACCGCGGACCCCGCCAGCCGGGACCGGAGCCTCATCCCCTGGGACCTCTCCCTGATTCTGGAGGAGCTCTCTCCCAGCCGCCACGACGGCGCGCCGCTGTGGATTCTCTCCCCTCCGGCGGAATAGGACGCGCCGCCTCCAGGCGGAAGCGCTCCGCGCCCCCTGCGCGGGCCCTTTTTGCTAAAACAGCGAGGACCGGGAACTGGACGTTCCCGGTCCTCGCTGCGTATTCACGGCCGGTCTTCTCCCCAATAGCGGACGCTCCACTGCCACACGTCCGACTGGAGGGTGAAAACCTGAATTTTGCCGTCCTCCACCTGGCCGAACCACACCGCCCCATTGGCGGCGGAGGCCAGGCCGCTGCCGTCGGCGAAGGGCTCCGGGTCCGCCTGGAGGTCCGCCGCCAGGGTAGCCCCGGCGGATGCGTCGTAGTGCTCCAAAAACTCCTCCGGCGCATTGACTATCCACTCGCCGCCGGGGCTCTTCACCTGGGCGGGGTAGGTCAGGAGGTTCGCCACCTCCTCCGTTTTCCCGCCGGCCAGGAGGTCCGCCAGATTCCGCACAAAGTCCCGTCCCACATCCGTCGAGATGCCTGTCCGGATGTACAGCGGATCCTCCCCGGCGTCCTGGGAAGCCGTCCCGCCGCCCTGGGCCCGGACGGCGGCCTGATCCGTCTGGATGGTGAAGACGCGGATGACGCTCTCCTCCACCAGCCCAAACCACACGGCCCCATCCGCCGCGGCGGCCAGGCCGCTGCCGTCGCTGAAAATCTGGAACTCCGCCGGCGTAGGCTCCCAGGTCATGGCGGTGGAGAGGCCCAGGCGGTTTTGTCCAATCACCTCGTCATAGTAGGGCAGGAACTCCTCCGCCGAATTCACCGTGAAGGTCCCGGCGGCCACTTCCACCTGGGCAGGGTAGACCAGGAGCTTCGCCACCTCCTCCCTCCGGTTCTCCTCTATCCGCTCCGCCAGCATCAGGACAAACTCCCGGGCAGTATCACTCCGCATCCCCGTCTGATTGTACAGCGGGTCCCCGGTCTCCTCCGGGGCGGTCTCCGGGGGCTGGCTTTCCAGCGCCTCCATATACCGGGCGTTGGCGTCCAGAATGGCGTCCAGGTCCGGCTCCCGCGCCGGGGTCAGGACGGAATAGACAAAGCTGTCCGCCAGTTCCTCCAGCTCTTCCCGGCCAATGGCCCCGGAGGAAAAGGTATCGTCCCCCTGCCTTCCCGTCAGCACGTTCACCAGCACAAAGCTGTCCCCCAGGTCCGCCAGAATCAGCGAACGGTTCCGGGCCCCCAGGCCCAGGGTCACGTTGGTCCCGTCCGCCGCCTGGAACCCCCACTCCTCAAAGTCGCGGAGGTCGCCGATGTTCAGCGCCACGTCGTCAAAGGTCCCCCTGACGGAGCGGCTGAACTGATATTCAATGGTTCCATAGCCGTCCAGCTCCGTGTCGCCGTCGAAGCGGAAGGTACCGTTTTCGTAGATATAGCCGGAATAGGGCGTCACGTTCTCCCGGAAGAAGTCTCCCGCAGCTATGGACCAGGTTTCCGGCAGGACGACTTCCATCCAGCTGTGGAGTTTCAAATTGTATTTCGCGATGATCTCCTCCAGCTTATCAGCCATCTCCTGGGTGTAGACCAGATAGTGCCCATAGCGCTCCTCGAAGCCCGTGGGTGCGTTGCCGATCCGGCTGATGATGGACCCGTCCTGATCGTAACTCTCCAGGAACGCCTGCCACTCCGCCAGGGCCTTGCTCTCCGGGGTGTCCCCCCAGCCAGAGAGGCTGACAAAGTCCTTGAACGCCTTCTCTCCGGGGACCACAACGCCGTTTTCGTCCAGCACGCCGACGCTGTGCTTCTCCGGCAGCAACACGTCCCGCAGCCCGAAGAAGTTCGCCGCCACCGCCAGGGCGGACAGCGCCGCCAGCAGAGCGGCCGCCGCGGCCAGGGTCACCAGCCATTTCAGGCTCTTTCCGCGTCTTGTCATCTCATAATCCTCCCATCGAATTTCTCTGGTCCCATGGACCTGGGAGAAGGTCTCCTGGTAAAACTTCCGGTTACTCATCCTGCCAGTCCTCCCCCAATCGTTCTTTCAGCCGCCGCCGGGCCCGGGCCAGCCGGGTGGTCACCGTGGAGTCGCCCACCCCCAGCAGCTCTCCGATCTCCCGGACGCTGAGCTCCTCATAATAAAAGAGGTTCAGCACCGTCCGGTATTTCTCCGGCAGGGCCATGACCTCCCGGTACAAGGCCGCCTGTTCCGGCTTGTCGAAAATTGGGGTCTCCGGCGCCTCCTCCCAGGAGACCCGCCGCTTCCGCCAGGGGCTTTTCAGCAGATCCCGGCAGCGGTTCACCGTCACCCGCAGCAGCCAGCGCCGCAGGTGCTCCTCTCCGTCAAAGGTCCCCTGGTATTGAAACAGGCGCAGGAAGACCTCCTGCACGGTGTCGTCCGCGTCCTGGGGGCTGGCCAGGGTGTGGAGAGCCGTGCGGAAAACCATGTCTTTGTACCGCTCCACAGCGGCGGTAAAGTGGGCCTTGTCCATATGTCGTCCTCGTTCGTTGGTTGGTTGGGAGTACTCTCACTTATGATACGATGGGGGGAGTGGCATTGTCTCAGAATTTTGCAAATTTCTTATGAGCGCGCAAAAAAAGAACGGGAATTCTCCCGTCCCCGGCGCTTTGCTCACGCTTCTCGCGGCTCCGCGTCCATCTTCCCGCAGCCGCCCGGCGCGCCCCACGTTTCCACACCGCCAAAGGCGGCGAAATGCTCATGGTCAAACAAACGGAGGACGGAGATGTCCCTCCGTCCTCCGCTCTTTTTACTCCCGAACCTCCAGACGGTCTCGGGCCCCCAGGGTTTTCCCCAGCATTTTCGCCAGGGGCACGCCCAGGAGATAACACGCCGCCAGCTCTCCCAGGCCCACGGTCAGGGCGCTGAGGCCATACGCGGGCCAGAAGGTCCCCTCGCCGCTCTGGACGGTGAACCAGGCGATCTCCGCCCCCACGATGGCCGCGTTGCACACCACCGGCGGCAGGGCCGCCAAATAGAGGTTCGGCATCCGCCGGCTCCAGAGGGCCGCCAGCAGCGTGGCCAGGGTGCCAAAAATCCAGTCCAGCATGATGGGGGAGCCCAGCAGGTTCGCCAGGAAGCAGCCCACCGCCAGGCCGGGGATGGCCTCCGGAAACAGGAAGGGCAGCACCGTCATGGCCTCCGCCACGCGGAACTGGACGCCCATGTACTGGGGAATGGGCAGGATGAGGGTGGCCGCCGCGTAGAGGGCGGCGATGAGACCGGCCAGGGCCAGCCTCCGGGTGCTGAAACGGGTTTCAGACATGATGAAATTCCTCCATTTTTTTAGTCTGCCCCTTTTTGGGGAGGGCCGGCAGGGTGATGGCACCTGCCGCAGGAGGAGTATAGCACAACGGCTTCCGAAACACAAGGGAAAATTTTTCGGATTTCCAGGGCGCAAAGGCCCCTTCTATTCCTCCGAGCGGACAGGGGAAAAATTTCCCCCGTCAAAAAGTGTCAAAATCGCTTGACGAAAATCAAAAGCTGTCTTATACTACTACAAGTTTATCATTTGCGCAAACCGATTTTTTCTTACGTAAAGGACAGGCAGCCATGAAAGTCACCATCAGCGACGTGGCGCGCCTGGCGGGGGTCTCCACCGCCACGGTCTCCCACACCATCAACAACACCCGCTACGTCTCCGGCGACACCAAGGAGAAGGTCTATCAGGCCATCCGCCAGCTGGGCTATACTCCCGACGCCTCCGCCCGGAGCTTCCGCACCGGGAAGAAGAAGACCGTCGGCTTCATCGTGCCGGACATCTCCAACAAATTTTTCGGCACCATCATCGAGTCCGCGGAGAACTACCTCTCCGCCAACGGCTATCACCTCATCATCGCCAACACCAAGGAGAGCATGGAGCGGGAGGAGACGAACCTCCGCCTCCTGACGGCGGGACTGGTGGACGGGCTGCTCATCGCCAGCACCATGGACCGCTTCTCCCGGCTGGACGGGCTGATTCCCGCCGGCTTTCCGGTGGTGCTGGTGGACCGGACCTTTGAGGCGCAGAAGTACTCCTCCGTCTCCGTGTCCAACTTCCAGCCCATTTACCGCAGCGTCTGCCGCCTGGCGGCCAAGGGGAAACGCCGGGTGGGCATCATCGGGGGGCTTCCCCGGCTCTCCACCACCCGGGAGCGCATCGCCGCCTATCAGACGGCGGTGGCGGACTGCGGTCTGACCCAGGACGAAGCCCTCATCCGCTACGGCGATTCCATGGAGGACAGCGCGCCGCCCTGCCTGGACGAGCTGCTGTCCCTGGGCTGCGACGCGATTTTGGTCTGCCAGGGGCTGATGGCCTCCGTGACCATCGCCTACCTCCGGGGAAAGGACATCTGGCCCCAGCGGGACCTGGAGCTGGTGAGCTTCGTGGACTATGACACCCATGCCTACGAGTTTTACTACGACCAGGTGGACCAGATTATCCAGCCGGTGGAGGAGCTGGGCCGGGCCGCGGGGGAGCAGATTCTCCTCCGGGTGGAAAAGCCCGACGCGCCGGTGCTGGAGCGGGTGCTGACCTCCTCCTTCCGCCCCTATGGCGCGGAGGGCGGCGGAGCGTGACGCCCAACCTCCCGGTTCGCGCTTCCCTTCCATTCAACCGGCTCTTCGCGTCTCCGGACGCTCTGCGGCCCCCGGCGAAAGCCGGGGGCCGCTTTTGGTTATTCACTCCTCCGTCTTTCCGGCCTCCAGCTCCACGGAGAGGCCGTTGACCTCCACGCCCTCTCCGGCGGGAATCAGCAGGTACTTCCGTCCGCCGATGATCCGCGTCTCCACCAGATAGCTGTAGGCCGGGTCGATGGAGATGGTGGCCTGCTCCGTCTTCACGTCGAAGCGCTTGGCGTCGATGAGGTTTTCCGGGTTCAGCGCCCCGCCGCCGAAGGCCTGGCCGCACTGCTCCTGGAAGGCGGCGGTCCGCTCCTCCGGCACGCCGCAGTCCCGCAGCATGCCGCCGATCTCCCCGGCGGAGAGGGCCAGGGGCTCCGGGTCCCCGCTGTCCTTGTGGGCCTCGATCTTCTCCACCAAACGGCCGTGGACGGCCTGGACCACCTCCAGGCTGCACGCGCCCTCCAGCGCGCCGGAGAGGGCGCCCTCAAAGGCCTCCCGCTGCTCGGCGGCGGACATGGGGGCCTCCGTGCGGAAGACGGCGTCAATGAACTCCTGGTGAAGCTGGTCGGGCTTGCGGGAGTAGAAGAGGGCGTTATAGATGTTGGCGGCCCGGTCGTCAAAGGCCGGGAAGAGGAAGCCCAGATCCGGGGCGGAGACGATCTGCCCGGCGGCGCAGCTGTGGAACTCGTTCTCGCCGGGGAAATAGCCCAGCTCCATCTTGCAGTTTTTCACCGGGCACACGGCGCACAGGATATAGGAAAACACCTCGTCGGACCCGTCGGTCTCGCCGTTTTTGTTCCGGTGGGGCACGTCGTAGGCGTCGTGGGCCAGAAGGAGGAGGTAGTTGCTCTCTCCCATGTCCAGCGCGTCGATGACGGTGCGGTAAAAGGTCTCTCGAATCTCCCCGTCCCGGAGCTCGGACTCCCGCAGGGCCGAGAGGAGGCGGTGCTCGTCGCTGTCGGCCACCTGCCGGGTGGAGAAGACGATGTCGATCAGCTGCTTTCCCAAGGTCCCGGACAGGGCCTTTTTGAGGAGGCTCAGGTACTTCTCCGCCTCCTCCTGGGGCATGGTCCCCAGGGACTCGTCCAGATAGGAGATGATTTCCCGGCTGGAGCCGTTGACATAGCAGCCGTAAACCCGGCTGACGGCGGATTTCTCCGGGCGGAAGCGGCGGCGCAGCTCGCCAAGCTCTTTTTGATTCATATGTACCTCGCTTCTCCGGCGGTGGACCCGCCGGCATCCAAATTTTGATTTCTCAAACATATATTCTACGAAAAAGAGGCGGAAAATGCAACAGGAATTTTTCCTCCGCCGGAAAGCCGCGCCCGGCGTGTAAAATTCTTGCAAAGAAGTCCGGGCTTCCCTTGGAAACGCCTCGATTTTGTGCTAAAATGGGATTGTAAAAATATTCCGTTTGAAGGAGGAGGTCCCATGACCAAAGGCAGGCGCTGGCAGGACGAAGTGGGACGGACAAAAACCGTCCTGGGGGAAAAGGTGCGGGAGGCGCTGGCCTCCGTGCTGCCCATCACCGCCATTGTGCTGGCGCTGTGCCTGACCTTCGCCCCGCTGCCGGTGGACATTCTGCTTGCCTTTCTGGCGGGGGCCGTGCTCCTGATTATCGGCATGGGCTTTTTCACTCTGGGCGCCGAGGCGGCCATGACCCCCATCGGTGAACAGGTGGGCTCCCACATGGCCCGGTCCCGGAAGCTGGAGGTCATCGTATCCGTCAGCTTTTTGATCGGCGTGGTGGTCACGGTGTCGGAGCCGGACCTCCAGGTCCTGGCGGGGCAGGTCCCCGGCATTCCCAACACCGCGCTGGTGGGGGCCGTGGCGGCGGGCGTGGGGGTCTTCCTGGTGGCGGCGCTGCTGCGCATTTTGTTCCAGGTCTCCCTTCAGTGGATGCTGATCGGGTCTTACGCCGCAGTGTTTCTCCTGGCGGCCTTCTTTGTGCCCAAGGACTTTCTGGCCGTGGCCTTTGACTCCGGCGGCGTCACCACGGGCCCCATGACCGTGCCCTTCGTCATGGCCCTGGGCCTGGGCGTCTCCTCCATCCGAAGCGACGAAAACGCCGCCCA
The DNA here is from genome assembly GCF_910579365.1 of uncultured Oscillibacter sp. GTDB lineage: Bacteria > Bacillota > Clostridia > Oscillospirales > Oscillospiraceae > Oscillibacter. The sequence goes on along the minus strand of NZ_CAJTUX010000037.1, from coordinate 4,537 downwards.
GGACAGCTTCGGCCTGGTGGCCCTGTGCTCCGTGGGGCCCATTCTGGCGGTGCTGATTCTGGCGATGATCTATCCCGCCTCCGGGGCCTACGTTCCCACGCCCATGCCCCAGGCGGCGGACAGCCGGAAGCTGGGGGGGCTGTTTCTCTCCGCCCTGCCTCGCTACGCCTGGGAGGTGATGAAGAGTCTTTTCCCCATCGCCGCGTTCTTCGCCTTCTTCCAGATCGCCGCCCTGCGGCTGACGCGGAAAAAGGTGTTGAAAATCGCGGTGGGCCTCCTGTATACTTATGTTGGCCTGGCCGTGTTCCTCACGGGGGTCAACGTGGGCTTTCTCCCGGCGGGCGCCTATCTGGGCCGGCAGATCGCCGCCCTGCCCTTCCGCTGGATTCTGGTGCCCACCGGCATGCTGATGGGCTGGTTCATCGTCCAGGCGGAGCCGGCGGTCCACGTGCTGAACCGGCAGGTGGAGGAGATCACCTCCGGGGCCATTCCCGGCGGGGCCATGAGCGCCAGCCTCTCCGCCGGCGTGGCGGTCTCCATCGGGCTGGCCATGATCCGGGTGCTCACGGGCGTCTCCATTTTCTGGTTCCTGGTACCGGGGTATCTGCTAGCGGTGGGCCTTTCCTTCTTCGTGCCCAAGATGTTCACCTCCATCGCCTTCGACTCCGGCGGCGTGGCCTCGGGGCCTATGACGGCCACCTTTCTGCTGCCCTTTGCCATGGGGGCCTGCGAGGCTTTGGGGGGCAGCATTGTCACGGACGCCTTCGGCGTTGTCGCCATGGTGGCCATGACGCCGCTTCTGACCATCCAGCTCCTGGGTCTGGTCTACCAGTGGAAGCTGCGGGCCAGACTGGCCGAAGAGGCGGAGGACGAGGAGATCATTGACCTGTGAGCCGCCCGGCGCAGCGTTCAAGAGTTTTGAGAGAGGAGGGCCGCCGATGTCCGGAGCCGTTTTGATTATCACCATCACGGACCGCAGCCGGGGCGGAGAGTTCGCCGCCTGGTTCCAGGCCCAGGGGGCCTCGCTGGTGCTGTCGGTCCTGGGCCAGGGCACCGCCGCCACGGAGGTGCTGGACTATCTGGGGCTGGAGGCCACGGAGAAGGTGGTGCTGCTGCTGGCGTCCCCCCGCTCCTCCCGCCTGGTGCGCCGGGCGCAGCGGGAGCTGTGGCTGGATGTGCCGGGCCGGGGCATTTTAATGACGGTGCCCCTGTCCAGCATCGGCGGCGCCAGGGCCAGAGACTATCTGCTGCAAGGGGAGGCGGAGGAGAACGATATGGAAAAGGAGATCACCCACGAGCTGATTGTGGTCATCACCAACCGGGGCTATACGGACCAGGTGATGGACGCCGCACGCTTCGCCGGGGCCGCCGGCGGCACCACCGTCCATGCCAAGGGCACGGGGACGGAGCTGGCCAGGAAATTTTTCGGCGTCTCCCTGGCGGCGGAAAAGGAGATCGTGTTCATCCTGGCCAAGGAGGCGGACCGCAAGCCCATCATGAAGGCGGTCATGACCCAGGCGGGAATGGGGACCAAGGCCCAGTCCGTGGTCTTCTCCCTGCCGGTGACGGATCTGGCCGGCCTTCGCCTGCTGGAGGAGGACGGGGAGTCCTGAGGGATGAAAAGGGGCCCGGCGCGGAAAACCGTGCCGGGCCTTTTGTCTTGCCCTCAGGTTACCAGCAGCGCCAGATACCCGGCGTACAGCCCCAGCATCAGCACGCCCTGCCAGCGGTAGAACCGCTCCGTCGCCAGGGGCGGAATTACCGCCACGCAGCAGATGAGCAGACAGGCCGGCAGGTCCAGAGCCGTGGTCTGGGCCCCGATGGTCAGCGCCCCGCCGCTGACGGCGGAGCAGATGGGCAGAATCATGGTCAGGTCAATGACGTTGGCCCCGATGATGTTGCCCACGGACATGGAGGCCTCCTTCTTGGCGATGGCCGTCAGCGTCGTCACCAGCTCCGGCAGGGAGGTTCCGACGGCCACCATGGTCACGCCGACGATGCTGGCGGGGACTCCCATCAGAAGGGCCAGCTCGCTGCCGTAGTTGATCAGCAGCCGGGAGCCGATGACAATGGCCGTAATGCCCAGAACGAAGAGGAGGAGCTTTTCCATCATCTGCCGCCGGGAGACGGTGCGGCCCTTGCGGCGGGTCTCCCGGTTCTCCGCCATGCCGGCCTTGGCGTCCCGCAGGTTGCTCCAGAGATAGACGCCGAAGATGATAAACAGCGTCAGCCCCGGCAGCGTCTCCAGAACGCCCCCCCGGCATAGGACCAGCAGCAGCGCCGCCCCCAGGACCATCAGCAGCGCCTTCAGCTGGAACTGGGCCCGCTTCACCACCGAGGGGATGCACACCAGGGAGATGCCCAGAATGAGCCCCAGGTTGGCGGTGACGGAGCCCACGGCGTTGCCCACGGCGAGGTCCACCTCCCCCTGGAAGGTGCCGGTGACGGAGACCGTCAGCTCCGGCAGGGTGGTGGCCAGAGAGACGATGGTGGCCCCGATGATGAACCGGGGCACGCCGGTGGCCTCGGCAATCCAGACCGCGCCGTCCAAAAACCAGTCGCCGCCCTTGATGATGAGGAGCAGCCCCAACAAGAACAACAGTACCGTAATCCAAATTTCCATCATGTCCACCGCTTTCCAAAAATTCAGCGAGACTTCTATCCCGCAGAACAACACCGGAACCGCCGGCAGTTGTCCCACGGGATAAAAGTCTCGCTTTTCGGCGTGCCCGGACAGTGAAGCACTGTCGTGATGACGAGCCGCGCCGCGCTTTCCCGCCGGGCTGTCCCAAAAGACCCCCGGCGCTGTTCGCAAGCTACTCCCTTTTATGAAGCCATGAGCTGTGAGACCACTATAAAGAAATCATACACGTTTTGTCAACGCTAACTTTGTCGGAATCCGCCGGACGGGACATAGGATTTACAAAGTCTTTACGGCCTTCCAATATCCGGGTCAAAGCCGATGAACTTCACCAGGGCCTCCCGGCCCTCCGGCGTCTCCCGGGGGGCGAAGCCGCAGTCCAGGAAGAATGCCCGGGCGGAGCTCTCCGGCGGCAGGACAGCGGACAGCTCCTCGCCTCCCCGGGCGCGGGTATGCTGCACCGCCTGGCCGATCAGCTGGATGCCGAAGCCCCGCCTCCGGAACTCCGGCCGGATGTGGACCAGAAGCACGAGCCCCGTCTCCGGGTCCATACGCAGAAGACCGGCAGGCTCCTCCTCCAGCAGCCCCTCCAGGGTCAGGGAGGCGGCAGGGAAGGGGCCGGACCCGCCCGCCTCCGTCCAGGCGGCGGCCAGCCGCTCTCGGGCCTCCTCTTCCCCCAGGGGCCGGAACCAGAGGCCAGGCTCCAGGGCATAGGCCCGGCGGACGCTGGTTTCCCCCGCCAGATACTCCGGAGTTTTCAGATGGCCGCTGTCGTTCATAAAGACCACCCGGAGGCCGTCCCCATCCCCCTCCAGCAGGGAGACGGCGGTGTTGTCCCCGGTGGGGGACTTCTCTCCGGTGTCCCGGAGGGAAAAACCCTGGAGGTTCGCCAGGAGGAGCCGGATGGCGTAGCCATGAGAGAAGACGGCCACGGTCCTGCCCGGGTTTTCCCGGACGATGTCCTCCACGGCGGCCCGAATCCGCTCCAGGACCTGCGCCGGAGTCTCCGCCCCGGGGATGGACCAGCGGTCCATGCGCCTGCCAAAGTCCGCCATGGCCTCCGGCGTGGAGCGGGCGATGTCCCCCCAGGTCCGCTGCTCCCAGCCGCCCACGTAAATCTCCCGCAGGTCCCGGCGAAGATGGAGCGGCAGGCCCTTGGGCCTGTAAATGGCGGAGGCGGTGGCCCTGGTGCGGTAGAGGTCGCTGGCGTAAACGGCGTCGATATGGACGGCGGCGAAGCGGCGCTCCAGAGCCCGCACCTGCCGCCAGCCCCGGTCGGTGAGGTTGCTGTCGTGCTGGCCCTGGGCGATGCGGTAGAGGTTGCCCTCCGCCTCGGCGTGACGGATGAGATAGACGGTCGTCATGATGATGCCTCCTGAAAATCGATTCTTTTCCATAGTATAGCGCGTTTCACAGTCATTGGCAAATGGCGCGGCGTTTTTTCTCTTTGTCTCCGGGCATACTGGACTTGTGCTGAAAAGGAGTGAATCAAGATGAAAAAGAGTACCGGATTTCTGATCGGTATGAGCGCCGGCCTGGCGGCTGGCGCGGCGGCGGGAATAATGGCGCCCCAAAGCAGCCGGAGGACCATGAAAAAGCAGGTGGATCAGGGAATTCACAAGCTGGGTGTCGCCGTGGATCAGGCTGTGGACAGCATTGTTTCCGAGGCGCGATGACAAGGGCGGAGCGGGATTTTCCCGCTCCGTCTCCGCCTGTACGGGCTTTTTCGGCGGGTCGGAACAGGCGGGGAAAAAGAAAAAAAGAAAATTTTGAAAAACCCCTTGACAGATCGGCCAGGCTCTGCTATTATAATCACTGTTCTGATGCGGAACACCTGACACGGGGGTATAGCTCAGCTGGGAGAGCGCTTGAATGGCATTCAAGAGGTCAGCGGTT
>NZ_CAJTUX010000036.1 GCF_910579365.1 uncultured Oscillibacter sp. | reverse complement strand
GGAGATCATGGTCAAGGCTTTCTGGATGGTGGGCCTGGGCGAGGAGGACGTGAAGTCCAAGTTCCCCGCCATGTACAACGCCTTCACCTACGGCGCGCCGCCTCACGCGGGCATTGCCCCGGGCATCGACCGGATGGTCATGCTGCTGGCGGGCGAGGACTCCATTCGGGAGATCATCCCCTTCCCCATGAACAAAAATGCTCAAGACGTGATGATGAGCGCCCCCAGCGAGGTGACCCAGGCGCAGCTGGACGAGCTGCACATTACCCTGGTGAAACCGGAGAAATAAACGGAAAGCGAGGAGGGCCAAGGCCCTCCTCGCCTGTTTTACGCGTCCAGCATCCTCCGGATGATATCCTGGACCTCCTCCAAATTCTCATTGCAAAGCGCCGGCAGGAAATCCGCCAGCTTCTCCGGGGAAAAGTCCCACCAGCGAAGCCGGAGGAGCAGATCAATCAGCTCCTGAGAAAAACGCTTTTTAATAAACCGGGCGGGGTTCCCCCCCACGACGGCGTAGGGCTCCACATCCCTGGCAACCACGGAGTAAGCGGCCACAATGGCCCCGTCCCCGATGGTCACGCCGGGCATCACCACGCACTCCCGGCCCAGCCACACGTCGTTTCCCACCGCCGTGTCCCCCTTAAAGGGAAGCTGGGAGAGATGGGGCGGCGTGCGCTCCGTCCAGAGGCCGCCGAAGACGTTGAAGGGATAGGTGCTGACGCTGGAAAGGCGGTGGTTGGCGCTGCCCATAATGAACCTCACACCGCTGGCAATGGAGCAGAATTTTCCAATGACCAAATGGTCCCCAAACTCCGGCCAGTTAAAGAGGACGTTGTTCCGCTCAAAGGCCGTGGGGTCCACAGGATCGTCATAATAGGTGTAATCCCCCACGGTGATATTGGGGGCGGTGATTACATTTTTCAAAAAGCAGGACGTGCCGTACTCGTTGGGGAATACCGCGTCCGGGCTGGGGATGTTGTTCATAAAAACCTCCTTATATTATCCGTTCATCACCTCCAGACAGAGTTTCCATGCCGTGGCTACGGCCCTCTTTTTTCGGATTCCGTTCATTTCCGGTCATCCTCTCGGGTCATTTTTTATGGACATTTTCTATGGTAACACAGGTGGTTCCCTGTTTGCAAGGGGATTTTTGACGTGGAAAACCGTATCCCCCTTGACATCCCATAGAAAACATGATACAGTGACATTCATATCAAAGGCCACAAAGGGGAGAAGCCTCCCCCATCCCGGCAAAGAGAGAGGGCGGACGGTGCAAGCCCTTCCGGGAGGGAGACCGCTTGGCGCCCCTTTTTACGCCGCGGGGAGGCAATGCCCCGCCGGTCTCCCGCCGTTACCGGGCAGAGTGTCCCCCGCCTTGGGGGGAATTCAGGTGGAACCGCGGACTGGTCAATGTTCGCCCTGAGCTTCGGCTCGGGGCATTTTATTTTTAAGGAGAGAATCAGTATGGACAACAAGCAGAAGACCATGGAGAAAATCGTCGCCCTCTGCAAGGGCCGGGGCTTCGTCTTCCCCGGCAGCGAAATCTACGGCGGCCTCGCCAACAGCTGGGACTACGGTCCCTTAGGCGTGGAGCTCAAGAATAACGTGAAGCGGGCCTGGTGGAAAAAGTTCGTCCAGGAGAACCCCTATAACGTGGGACTGGACGCCGCCATCCTCATGAATCCCCAGGTCTGGGTGGCCTCCGGCCACGTCTCCACTTTCAACGATCCCCTTATTGACTGCAAGGCCTGCAAAATGCGGCACCGGGCCGACAAGCTGGTGGAGGGTTTCGTCCAGGAGAACGGTCTGGACGTCAACGTGGAGGCCATGACCCAGGAGGACCTGGTGGCCTTCATCCGGGAGAAGAACGTCCCCTGCCCCGGCTGCGGCAAAAACGACTTTACCGACATTCGGAAGTTCAACCTGATGTTCAAAACCCATCAGGGCGTCACCGAGGACACCGCCAACGAGGTCTATCTCCGGCCCGAGACCGCCCAGGGCATTTTCGTCAACTTCCCCGCCATCCAGCGAACCACCAGAAGGAAACTCCCCTTCGGCGTCTGCCAGGTGGGCAAGAGCTTCCGCAATGAGATTACCCCGGGCAACTTCATCTTCCGCATCCGGGAGTTTGAGCAGATGGAGCTGGAGTTCTTCTGCAAGCCCGACACGGACCTGGAGTGGTTCCAGTACTGGCGGACCTATTGCCACGACTGGCTGATTGGCCTGAATATCAAGGAGGAGAACCTCCGCCTCCGGGACCACGAGCCCGAGGAGCTGGCCTTCTACTCCAAGGCCACCACGGACTTCGAGTATCTCTTCCCCTTCGGCTGGGGCGAGCTCTGGGGCGTGGCGGACCGCACGGACTATGACCTGAGCCAGCACCAGAAGCACTCCGGTCAGGATCTGACCTACTTCGACCAGGAGAAGAACGAGCATTACGTCCCCTATGTCATCGAACCCTCTCTGGGCGCGGACCGGATGACCCTGGCCCTGCTGGTGGAGGCCTATGACGAGGAAGTGGTGGACGAGGCCAAGAACGACGTCCGCACCGTCATGCGCTTCCATCCCGCCATCGCCCCCTTCAAGGTTGCCGTCCTGCCCCTTTCCAAGAAGCTCAGCGCCAAGGCCCAGGAGATTCAGCAGCTGCTCTCCAAGGACTGGATGGTGGACTTTGACGAAACCGGGTCCATCGGCAAGCGCTACCGCCGGGAGGACGAGATCGGCACCCCCTACTGCGTCACCGTGGACTTTGACACCGTGGGCGACGCGGACAAGGCCGGGGACAACTGCGTCACCGTCCGGGAGCGGGACTCCATGGCGCAGGTCCGGATTCCCATTGACCAGCTGAAGGCCTATCTCACCGAGAAGCTGGCCTACTGATCCCTCTGGAAACGGTTCACGGGGCCGTGGGGACCCCCACGGCCCTGGGGTTTTAAAGCAATGAAAAAACAGTCTCGATTGAACATCAAGAAACCACCCATCGGTCCCGTCTGGCTCCGGTGGTGCCTCTTCACCGCCGCCTCGGCGTGCATGGGGCTGGCTATCACCGCCGCCATACAGTGGATTGCCATCGGGACCCTGCCCGGCATTTTGGAGTGGGCCCGGGACTATCCTGCCCATCTGCTGATGACCGCCCTGCTCTGGACCGTGCCGGTGTATATTCTGGGAACGGCGGTGGGGCGGCTCTGGATCGCCGCGCTCCCCGTGGGGGCGGCGGGGCTGATTCTGGCCCTGGTGGACTACTTCAAAAACGCCATCAACGGAACGCCCCTGGAACTGGCGGACTTTGGCCTCGCCAAGCAGGCGGGAAACGTGGCGGGACTGGCCGGGGACCTGACGCCGCCGGAGGATTTCTATCTCGCAAGTCTGGCGCTGCTGCTCTGTGTGGTCATGCTGTTTCTCACCCGGCGGCTCACCGCGCTGGAGGGAACCGTCCGAGGCCGGTCCTGCCTCTTCTCCCTGACGCTGGCGGGAATCCTTCTCACCGGCGCGGGTGCCCGAGGCATAGGCGGCTGGCTGGGAGTGGACTTCTACACCCGGATGCCCCCCGCCGAAAACCACAGCCTCCACGGTCTCACCCTCAGCCTTTGGAGGGACGCCTTCCCCCAGCCGAAAACGCCTCCGAAGGGCTATGACCAGGACTACATGCTGGAGGTACTGAACCGCATCGACCAGCTTCTGGGACCTCAGACCGAAGAGGAACCAGAAGTCCGGCCCAACATCCTCTTCATCCTCTCCGAGTCCTTCTTCGACCTTGGCCGTCTGCCGGTACTCCAGTACGGCGGGGACCCCCTGGCCAATTTCCACGCCCTGGAGGCGGAAAGCGTCAGCGGAACCTTCCACAGCCACTACCTGGGCTACGGCACCGGCTATCTGGAAATTCCCCTGCTCTACGGCCTCAACAGTCTGGACCTGCCTCCGGGGACCAACATCTGTTTCCAGGACCCGGCAGTCTACCAGCGCTTTGACGCCCTGGCGGAACAATACACGAAATCCGGTGATTACACCGCCGAAATGCTCCACGCCTATGACAACACATTGTATAACCGCGTCGAGAACTATCCCCTGCTCGGATTCAACCAATTGTATTTTTCCGACGATATTCAACAAATGGGAATTGAACGGGAGGACGGGGCCTACGGCGGGTTCTACATGCGGGACGGCTACTTTTTCCAGGGGATGCTGGAGCGGATGCAGGCGGTGAATAAAACGGGGAAGCGGGCGTTTCTCTTCGGCATCACCATGGAGAACCACCAGCCCTTTGAGCCCCAGAAATTCAACTACGCCTGTCAGATTCCCCTGAACGCCCCCGACTTCACCCCCGCCCAGCGGGACATCATTCGGGTCATGCTGGAGGGCATCACCCGGGCGGACCAGGCCCTGGGGGAACTGACGGAGGCCCTGCGGGAAAGTGAGGAACCCACCATCGTGGTCTTCTTCGGGGACCACCGGCCCAACCTCTTCATGCCCGGCGGGGACACGGTGTATACGCTCCTGGGTCTCTGCCCGGAGAACGACACCACCAACTGGATGCCGGACCAGATCAACGACCTTTACTCTACGGACTATCTCATCTGGGCCAACGACGCCGCCCTGCTCCAGGGCCGGGCAGGAACCCGGCGGGAAAGCAGCATCACCGCCCTGGGTCCCCAGCTGCTGGAGCTGACGGGGGAGCCCATGTCCCGGTATTGGGCGCTGCTGGAGAAGGTCAGCCAGGTATGCCTGACCCAGACGGATCTCTATTTTGTGGATGGCCAGGGAACTCCCAGCTTCACCCGGGAAGAGGCGGGGCTGAGTCCCGAGGCCCTGGAGCTTCTGGAGCTCCGGGACGCGGTGGTGTACGACGCCGTGTATGGGAAACGGTATATCACGGAGCAGATGAACGTTTCTCCGGGAACGTAACCATGCAAAGAAAGCGGGCGGCTGGCAGCCGCCCGTTTCTTCGTTTAAAAGAACATCCCCATAAACCCGTCGGGCCGCTCCTGGGCCTGATTCCATATCTCGTAAAACAAGGACGGGGAAATCTCCCGGGCAGTAAAATCCCCCTCCTCCATTTGAAGGTCCCGCAGGTCCTCCGGAAAGGGTTCCGGCGCGAGAGCGCCCTCGTTTCCCCGCTCTCCGCCGTAGGAAAAGGTGACTCCGTTCCGGTAGAATTCCACCCGGCGAATCTCCCGGCGCGCTCCATCCAGCTCGGAATATATCTGATAAGGCTCGTCGTCCAGTTCGTGGTCCCACTCCGCCAATACGTATTTCAAACCTCGCTCACCTCCCGAAGAACGCCGTGATCGCCTCACTTCCCGCCTGGACGCTTCCCTGTGCAAAGCCGCTCCGGCCTCCGCCCCGTCCCCGGAGAGACTGGTTCAGCTCCTTCACCAGGGGGGAGATGTCCGCCCCATCGGAACGAACCAGGGCGTACCCCCACTTCTCCCCCTCTCCGGAGAACACCGCCGCCAGACCTCCGCAGGATTTTCCCACGGCGTCCGCCAAACGGCGGAGGCTGTCCGGCCGCATGGGGGGCTGGAACAGCAGCACGTCTCCCTTTCCCGCCTGCTCCGCCGCCAGAGCGGCAAAGGCGGTCTGCTCCAGGGAGGCGATCCGCTCCTTGGCGGCGCTCAGCTCCGCCGTCAGGCGCTCTGCCGCCGCCAGGGTCTCCAAAGGCTTCACGCTGAGGCGCTGGCCCAGAGCCCGGGTCTGGTCGTAAACCCCGCCAAGATAGCGCAGCGCCCGGGCTCCGCAGAGAATCTCCATGCGGACCCCCTCCCGGAACTTCTGGCAGGAGAGCACCTTGATAAGGCCCACCTGCCCCGCCCGGACCACGTGGGTGCCGCAGCAGGCGCAGCGGTCCGCCCCCGGAAATTCCACAATGCGGACCTGTCCGGTGAGCTCCTTCTTGCTCCGGTACTCCAGGGCCGCCAGGGCCTCCGGCGGGGGATAGGTGATCTCGGTCTCCCGGTCCGCCCAGACCGCCTCGTTGGCCAGACGCTCCGCCTCCAGGGCCTGTTCCCAGGTGATTTCTGCGTTGTAGTCGATGGTGACGGTCTCCGCCCCCAGGTGAAAGCCCACGTTGTCACAATGGTACAGGCGGCAGAGAATGCCGCTGATGATGTGCTCGCCGGAGTGCTGCTGCATATGGTCAAAGCGCCGGTTCCAGTCCACGGCGCCGGAAACGGCGGCTCCGGTTTCCACAGGGGCAGCGCAGGTGTGGATAACCTCGCCGTCCTTCTCGTGGACGTCCGTCACGGCAATCTCCCCGGCGGCGGTCTTCAGTACGCCATGATCCGCCGGCTGGCCTCCCCCCTCGGGATAGAAGGCCGTCCGGTCCAGAGTCACCTTCCAAACGTCCCCGGCGGTCTCGCAGCGGAGGACCGAGGCGGAGAACTCCCGAAGGAAGGAGTCCTGGTAGTAGAGCTTTTGTGTCATTTTATGTTCTCCTTTCAGCCCTGGGGCAGAACCGTTGGCACCAGGGTCCCGATCTCCGACAGCTCCAAAAGCCCTAGCTCCACCTTCCAGCGGAGAACCCGGCAACAGGCCGCGTCCACCGCCGCCTCATCCAGGCTTCCGGCTTTCACGGCCTCGATGACCCGGGGAATCTGGGTCCGGTAATCCGTGGTGACAATCAAATCGTTTCCCGCCTGAAGGGACAGTATCGCCACCGCTCCGTTCTCCGCGTATTTGGATACGGCCTCCATGGCCAGATCGTCCGTCATCACCACGCCGTCAAAACCCAGGTCCTCCCGGAGAATCCGGTGGACCTCCGGGGACAGCGACGCGGGAAGGACCGCGTCCATGCAGTTCACAATGTTATGGCTCACCAGCACGGCGGGCATAGGGGGGAACGCCTCACCCGCGGCGATGCCCTCCTGGAAGGGCAGGAAATCCTGTTCCTGGAAGGTCTCCCAGGGCCGTTCGTCCACGGCGATTCCGGTGTGAGTGTCCCGGTTGTTCCCGTAGCCGGGGAAGTGTTTCAGGACGCTGCCCAGGCCATACCGGGACTGAACCTCCACCACCCGGGCCACATACGCTCCAGCCTCGATCTCGTTTCCGCCGGTGGTCCGGTCATAGATGAAATCCCCGGGGTTTGTGGAAATGTCCGCCACCGGATTCAGATTCACATTGAATCCCAGAGCCTTGAGGAGCAAAGATTTCTCCCGGGTCTCCTCCTCCACGCCCAGGGGGCCGCCCTCTCCCCCCGCTCCCTCCAGCCAGAGCTTCCGGGGGCTGGAGAATTTCCTGCTTCGAATCTTGGGGTTGGAGCTGACACGGACCACCGTGCCGCCCTCCTCGTCCACGCCGATCAGCAGAGGAATGCCGGTGTCGTAATAAGCCGCCGCCCGCTGCCAGGAAGCAATGTTCTGAATCAGCTCGTTGGCCGTCTTGTCCTGGGTATCCCGGCCAAAGAGAATGTAGCCGCCCAGGTGGTAGGTCATCACGTCCTCCACGGCGTTCTCCCCGGGGACCCGGACAAAGAAGAGCTGGCCCACTTTTTGCTCCAGGCTCATCTCCTCCAGATTTTTCCGCAAGGCGGCCTCCAGCGGGTTCTTAACCTCCTCCGGCTCCGCAGGCTCCTCCGGCGGAATCTCCGGCATTTCCGCTGGAGCATTGTCCGGCGCTTCCGGCGGAGGGGGCACCATCTTCCCGCCGCAGGCGGTGAGGAGCAGAATCAGAAGCAGCGCCGCAGACAGAATTTTTCTCATCTCACCTCAGCGCCTCCGCCGCGTCGGAAGAAATTCCGCTCCGTTCCGTTTCCGGCTTCCGCCGAAAACTCCACACGCTCCATTCCTTCCTCCTTTCCCCACTCGATCCGCTTCGCTGGGTTCGAGCGGGGGCCCCGAAAGGCCGATTGGCTTCTCATTTCCTCTCATTTCAGCGCCTCCGCTTCTGCAATCCACAACGCGGCCTGCGCATCCGACGGCATCCGCCAATCGCCTCGGGGGGACAGAGCCACGGTGCCGATCTTCGGACCGTCGGGCAGGCAGTTCCGTTTAAACTGCTGGTTGAAGAAACGGCGGTAGAAGGATTTCAGCCACTTCAAAATGATCTCCCGGCCATACTTCCGCCCCAGGGCATACTGCGCCAGCCGGAAGACCTTTCCCGGCCCGAAGCCCCAGCGAATTACATAGTACAAGAAGAAGTCATGCAGTTCATAGGGGCCCACCAGGTCCTCCGTCCTCTGGCTGATCTCCCCCTGAACGGCGGGCAGCAGCTCCGGGGATACCGGCGTGTCCAAAATGTCCTCCAGCACGTCGTGAAGCTCCGGCTCCTCCCCGTCCCGGGAAAGATAGCCCACCAGATGACGCACCAGCGTCTTGGGGATGGAGGCGTTGACGCCGTACATGCTCATGTGGTCCCCGTTGTAGGTGCACCAGCCCAAAGCCAGCTCGCTGAGGTCCCCGGTGCCGATGACCAGGCCGCCGCTGCCGTTGGCAATGTCCATCAGCACCTGGGTGCGCTCCCGGGCCTGGGCGTTTTCATAGGTGACGGAGTGGTCCTCCGGATCGTGCCCGATGTCCCGGAAGTGACTGCGGACGGACTGGGTGATATCCACCGTCCGCAGCGTGGCCCCCATCCGCTCCGCCAGAATCACGGCATTGTTCCTCGTCCGGTCCGTGGTGCCAAAGCAGGGCATGGTGACGGCGATGATATCCGACAGCGGCCGGTCCATCATCTTCATGGCAAGGCCGGTAATCAGCACCGCTAAGGTGGAGTCCAGTCCGCCGGAGAGGCCCACCACCGCCGTCTTGGCTCCGGTGTGCTCCAGCCGCTGTTTCAGCCCCAGGGAGGCAATAAGCAGAATTTCCCGGCACCGGGCGTCCCGGTCCTCCTTCCCCTCAGGGACGAAGGGCATGGGCGACACATAGCGGGTCAGCTTCGTGGGGGAGACGGTGAGGAGGAAGGTCTCCGCACAGCCGCCGGTTCCCGCTCCCTCCCCCAGCGCCTGGGTCCGGCGGCGCTCATAGGCAAGGCGCTGCACGTCGATCTCCGAGATCAGCAGTCCGCCGTCAAACCGGCGTTCCGCCAAAAGGCAGCCGTTCTCCGCCACAAGCTGATGGGCCCCAAAGACCAGATCGGAGGTGGATTCCCCCGCCCCGGCGCTGGAGTAGACATAGCCGCAGAGGAGCTTGGCGCTCTGCATCGTCACCAGCTGGCGGCGGTAGGCATCCTTCCCCACCACGTCGTTGCTGGCGGAGAGGTTTCCAATGAGCAGGGCCCCGTCCTTCGCCATCCGGATCGAGGGGGAATCCGGAGACCAGAGGTCCTCGCAGACCTCAAAGCCCAGCGCCAGCTCCGGAAGATTCTCACACCGGAAGACCTGCCCCGCCCCGAAGGTCACGCACTCCTGCCCCAGCAGGGGAAGGCGCTCCGTCTCCGGCGGCGCCGGGGCAAACCAGCGCTTCTCGTAAAACTCGCCGTAGTTGGGCAGGTGGGTCTTGGGAACCACTCCCAAAACCTTTCCGCTTTGTATTACCACGGCACAGTTATACAATTTGTCATGAACCCGCAGAGGCATTCCCAGAGCAGTGACTACCTCCAGGTTCCGCGTGGCCTCCAAAACCGTATCAAGGGCCTCCTCCGCGCCCCGGAGCAGCACCTCCTGGTAAAAGAGGTCGCCGCAGGTGTAGCCCGTCAGCCCCAGTTCCGGCAGGACCAGAACCTTGACCCCCGCCTTCTCGGCAGAGCGCATCATCTGAAAGGTCTGCTCGGCGTTATAGGCGCAGTCCGCCAGCCGCAGCTTCGGCGCGCCGCAGGCCACGGAGATAAATCCATCCTTCATGTTTTCGAACCTCCCCCATGGAATTTTTGACAGGTTTATTGTATACTGTTTGGCCCCGTTTATCAAGGGGCGGGGACAGGAAAAGCGGGACGGCCTTTTGCCGTCCCGCTGGTGATCTATTGAAAGCAAACCCTCTCACTTCAAGGCGGACAAATCTGCCGACAGCAGGCCCATTATCAGGCTGGACACCCGGCCGCAGGCCGCCGCCTGATCGTAGACCGGCGAGACGTCCTTATATTTGGGCGTTCCATCGGAATTCCGCTCCCAGGACAACTCCGCTCCCCACTTTTTCAGGGAGAAGGCCCACTGGTCCAGGTAGTCCAGGGGATTCCCCGGCCACTGATTGATGCGGTCCAGAGTGTCCCGCATATCCGCCAAAGTCACAAAGGGGTTATCCATATCTCCCAGGGGTACCAGGCGGAGGTCCATCCTTGTCCAGCCGTAATCCAAGTCGCTGATGGCACCCATGGCGTTCAGCTCGTGCATGAGGTCCATCCACTCCACCTTGGAAACGGCGTTCGGATTGGCCTTCAGCCGCTGTAAGGTTTTCTTCGCCCCGTCGGTGAGCTTCCCGGTGATCTCCTGGTTTTTGCCGGACAGGAGGTCCGAAAAGTCTACCGAAGGTCCGCCCGGGTTCACCCCCGCCGGTTTGTACTTCCCCCACATTGACTCAGGAATTCCGGTGTTGTTGACGATGTAGTTTATTCCGCTGTCCATGCCTGATTCTCCTTTTTGCATTCGCACTCCCTTGCTTTTCAAATTGGTATTCCTTTACAAAGGTTATATCGACAAAGTCCGGCACTTGATAAGAGACCCTCCGCATTTCCGGGAGAAACGAAAAACGGACCGCCAGGCGGTCCGTTTTTCGTGTGTGTTTATTTTAGGAGGGAGAAAACGCATCGGGCTGGGAGTACCCTTTGCTGATTCTTACTATACCCAATAATTTTTTCAAAATTATGAGTTTCTTGTAAACAGTTTATGAATCCTGCCGCTTCCAAAACAGGCGGTGATTTACCCTGTCCGCAGTTTGCGGCTTACTCGCCTTACGTCCCCTTCACCTTCCGGCTCTCTGCCACGGCCATCTCGTCACAGCGGTTGTTGAAGGCGTTTTCCGCGTGTCCCTTGACCCAGTGGCAGTGCAGCTCATGAACCTCCAGCAGGTCCAGGAGCTGTTCCCAGAGGTCGGGGTTCAGGGCGGGCTTTTTGTCCGCCTTTACCCAGCCGCGTTTCCGCCATCCCACGGCCCAGCCCTTTTCCAGGGCGTCAATGATATACTTGGAGTCAGACCAGAGCTCCACAATACAGGGCTCCTTCAAACAGGAGAGGGCCCGGATGACGGCGGTGAGCTCCATGCGGTTGTTGGTGGTCTGGGCCTCGCCGCCGGAGAGCTCCTTTTTGTGCTCCCCGTAGAGCAAGATGGCTCCCCATCCTCCCGGTCCTGGATTTCCGGAGCAGGCTCCGTCGGTATAAATGGTAACCGTTTTCATAGGGACCTCACACCGTTTCCTCGGGAACGGAGGTCTCCTCCCGCTCCGCCAGGGCCATGGAGATCACCTGATCTCCCTCTTCCTTGAAGCGCATGACAATGACGCCCTGGGTGGACCGGCCGCACTGCTTGATGGCCTCTACCGGCGTGCGGATCAGAATGCCCGCCTGGGTGACCAGCAGCAGGTCCTCGGACCCGTCCACCACCTTCACGCCCACGATATTTCCGGTCTTCTCCGTCACCATATAATTCTTGATACCCAGGCCGCCCCGGTTTGTAACCCGGTACTCCTCTACCGGCGTCCGCTTGCCAAAGCCCTTCTCCGTAATGGTCAGTACCGTCTTCCCCGGTTTCGCCCGGGCGGCGCCCACCACATAGTCCCCCTCCCGAAGGCGGATGCCCCGGACGCCCACGGCTTCCCGGCCCATGGGGCGGACGTCGTTCTCGTCAAAGCAGATGGCGCAGCCGTCGTGGGTGGCAATCAGAATCTTCTGCTCCCCGTCGGTTTCCCGGACGGTGATCAGCCGGTCTCCCTCGTCCATGCGCAGAGCCCGGATGCCGTTGTTCCGAAGATTCCGCAGACTGTTTGCCGGCAGGCGCTTCACGGTGCCGTTCCGGGTGACCATGAAGAGATAGCGCCCGTCGTCCTCTATGGAGCGGGTGTGGATGATGGCCTGAATCTGCTCTCCCTGCTCCACCTGGAGGATGTTGACAATGTTGGTCCCCTTGGCCGTCTTCCCGGAGACGGGAATTTGATAGCCCTTCTTGCGGTAGACCTTTCCGGTATCGGTGAAGAAGAGAATATAGTCGTGGGTGGAGGCGGTGAAGACGTCCTCCACCGCGTCCTCCTCCCGGGTGGTGATGCCCTTTTTCCCCATGCCGCCCTTGGACTGGGCCGCATATTCGCTGACGGGAGTCCGCTTGATATAGCCCGCCTGGGTCAGGGTGAAGACGCACTGCTCCTCCTCAATCAGGTCCTCAATGTCGATCTCATCCTCCACGTCCTGAATCTCCGTCACCCGTTCGTCGCCGTACTTCCCGGCGATGGCGGTGAGTTCCTCCTTGAGAATCCGGCGGACCAGACTCTCGTCGGACAGGACCTGCTGGAAATAGGCGATGCGCTCCTCCAGCTCCTTGTACTCGTTTTCCAGCTTCTCCCGGTTCAGACCCTGGAGGGCAATGAGGCGCATGTCGCAGATGGCCTGAGCCTGCACGTCGTCCAGACCAAAGCGGGTCATGAGGTTTTCCTTGGCGTTGTCGTAGCTGGTGCGGATGATTTTGATAACCTCGTCAATATGGTCCTGAGCGGTCAGCAGACCCTCCAGCAGGTGAGCCCGCTCCTGGGCCTTCTTCAGGTCGAACCGGGTGCGGCGGATGATGACCTGTTCCTGGTGCGCGATGTACTCGTCCAGGATGTGCCGCAGGGACAAAATCTTGGGCTGGAGCTTGCCGTTGACCTCCACCAGGGCCAGCATATTGATGGCGAAGGTGGTCTGAAGCTGGGTCTGGGCAAAGAGGCGGTTCAGCACCACCTGGGGGTTGGCGTCCCGCTTCAGCTCGATGACAATGCGCATGCCGTTGCGGTCGGACTCGTCCTGAATGTTGGAAATGCCCTCCAGCCGCTTGTCCTCCACCTGGTCCGCCATGTTTTTAATCAGCATCCGCTTGTTGACCTGGTAGGGAATTTCCGTAATGATGATGCGGGTCCGGTTCTGGCCGAACTCCTCAAACTCGTGCCGGGCGCGGATGGTCACCCGGCCCCGCCCGGTAGCGTAGGCCGCCCGGATGCCGCTGCGGCCCATAATGATGCCCTTCGTGGGGAAATCCGGCCCCTCCATGTGCTGCATCAAATCCGTCAGCGTGGCGTTGGGGTCCTCCAGCACGCAGATGACCGCGCCGATGACCTCCCGGAGGTTGTGGGGCGGGATGTTGGTGGCCATGCCCACGGCGATGCCGCTGGACCCGTTCACCAGGAGGTTGGGAAACCGGGAGGGCAGGACCTTGGGCTCTTTTCGGGTTTCGTCGAAGTTGGGGTCCCAGTCCACGGTCTCCTTCTCGATCTCCCGGAGCATCTCCTCGGAGATTTTGGCAAGCCTTGCCTCCGTGTACCGGTAAGCCGCCGGGGGATCTCCGTCCACGGAACCAAAGTTGCCGTGGCCGTCGATGAGCATATAGCGCATAGAAAAGTCCTGGGCCAGACGGACCAGAGCGTCGTACACTGACTGGTCGCCGTGGGGGTGATAGCGGCCCAGCACGTCACCCACGGCGGTGGCGCACTTGCGGAAGGGCTTGTCGTAGGTCAGGTTGTCCTCATACATGGCGTAGAGGATGCGGCGGTGGACGGGCTTCAAGCCGTCCCGCACGTCCGGCAGGGCCCGGCCCACGATGACGCTCATGGCGTAATCGATATAGGATTTTTCCATCTCCGGGACCAGGGGGGACTCGACAATTTTCTGGTCCGGGAATCGGATTTCCTCGGGGTCGTATTGGGGTTTTTTACTCATCTGCTGTTACCCAGCCTTTCCTTAAATCAGGTTTCACACGCTTCGTACGCCAGGTGGACGGAATCCAGTCCGCAGTCGCTTTCCTCCGCCGGGCGGAAGTTGGATATATAGAGGGAGGGATACATGGAAAACGCCACCTCGGGATTGAGAAGCGTACCGGATTCGTATTCCTGCCTGGTGATGATATCGTAACGGGACATTTCGACCTCAAAGACGTAGGTCTCCCCTTCCTCCAAATGTTTCGTAAGCTCTCCGGTATAAATAGTAAAGGGTGTGCTCTGGAACAGGGTGACCACCGCCATGTACGGCGTTTCATAGTCCGTCACATAGTCGGGAATCAGTTCCCGCACCGTGGCCGTAAATTCGCCCGTTACCTTGACCGTCATCTTGTCGGGGGACTTCTCCTGCTGTTTCTGGAGCTCCTCCCGCAGGGCTTCCCGCTCCCGGACCACCGCGTCATAGTCCTCCTTCGAGACGCCGCCGCAGCCTGTCAACAGCAGGGCCAGGAACAAAAGCGCGCTTATGATTCGTCTCATTTCCGTACACTCAGTAGTCCAGGTTCACCACATACTTGGCGTTCCGCTCAATGAACTCCTTCCGGGGTTCCACCTTCTCCCCCATCAGGATGGTGAAGGTCTCGTCCGCCTTCACGGCGTCGTCCAGAGTGATGCGACGGAGGGTTCTCGTCTCCGGGTCCATGGTGGTCTCCCACAGCTCCTGGGGGTTCATCTCACCAAGACCCTTGAAGCGGTTGATCTCCACCTTGGCGTTTGGGTTCCCCGCCCGAAGCTCGGCGGAGATGCGGTCCCGCTCTATCTCGTCATAGGCGACCTTCGTCGTCTTGCCCCGGGTCAGCTTGAACAGGGGCGGCACGGCGGAATAGACATAGCCCTGCTCGATCAGAGGCCGCATGAAGCGGAAGAAGAAGGTCAGAAGCAGCGTCCGGATGTGGGACCCGTCCACGTCGGCATCCGCCATGATGATCACCTTGTGATACCGGAGCTTATTGGCATCAAACTCTTCCCCGATGCCCGCGCCCAGAGCGGTAATCACCGGCTGGAGCTTGTCGTTGCCATACACCTTGTCCGCCCGGGCCTTCTCCACGTTCAGCATCTTGCCCCAGAGAGGCAGGATGGCCTGGAACCGGGAATCCCGGCCCTGGGTGGCGGAGCCTCCGGCGGAGTCACCCTCGACGATATAGATTTCCGTCAGCTCGGGATTGTTCTCGTTGCAGTCCCGGAGCTTGTCGGGCATGGCCGCGCCGCTGAGGGCGGTCTTCCGGCGGATGGATTCCCGGGCCTTCTTGGCGGCCTCCCGGGCCCGGGAGGCGGTGAGGGCCTTATCCAGAATCATCCGCCCCACCTGGGGATTCTCCTCCAGGAAGGTGTCCAGCTTCTCCGCCACGATGTTGTTCACCAGGGTGCGGATTTCGCTGTTGCCCAGCTTGGCCTTGGTCTGCCCCTCAAACTGGGCGTCGGTGAGCTTTACGGAGATGACGCAGGTCAGACCCTCCCGGCAGTCCTCGCCGGAGACCTTCTCGTCGTCCTTCAGCATTTTGATTTTCCTGCCGTAGCTGTTCAGCACGGTAGTCAGGGCCCGCTTGAAGCCCTCCTCGTGCATGCCGCCCTCGGGGGTATGGACGTTGTTGGCAAAGGACAAAATCGTCTCGCTGTAACCGTCGTTATACTGGAGGGCCACCTCGGCCACGGAGTCCTCCCGCTGGCCGGACATATAGATCACGCCGGGATGGAGGGCGTCCTTGCTCTTGTTCAGCCAGGTGACAAACTCCCGGATGCCCCCCTCGTAGCACATGGAGTCCTCCTGCTCCCTGCCGGGGCGGAGGTCCACGGTCTTAATCCGGAGTCCGGCGTTCAGGAAGGCCTCCTCCCGCATGCGGGTGTGGAGAATGTCATAGCTGTAAACCGTATCCTCGAACATCTCCGGGTCCGGCTTGAAGATAACGGTGGTGCCGGTACGGTCCGTTTTGCCCACCACGGTCATCTCCTGGGTGATCTGTCCCCGGGAGAATTTCATCTCGTAAATCTCGCCGTTTTTGTGGACCTGAACCGTCAGCCACTCGGAAAGGGCGTTGACCACCGACGCGCCCACGCCGTGGAGGCCGCCGGAGACTTTATAGCCCCCTCCGCCGAACTTGCCGCCGGCGTGGAGGATGGTATAGACCACTTCCAGGGCGGGCTTGCCGGTCTGGGCCTGGATGTCCACGGGGATGCCCCGGCCGTTGTCCACGACGGTGATGGTGTCCCCCTCGTTGATCTGGACCAGAATTTCCGTGCAGAAGCCCGCAAGGGCCTCGTCGATGGCGTTGTCCACAATCTCGTATACCAGATGATGAAGGCCGGAGGACGACGTGGAACCGATATACATGCCGGGCCGCTTTCGAACGGCCTCCAGACCCTCCAGAACCTGGATTTCCGAGGCGTCGTACTCGTTGCCCGCGTCCACGGCGGTGGAATTTAAGATTTCATTGTCTGCCATAAATGTTCTCCTTTGCTGCTCTTTTTCTTATAAGAAAAAGAACCAAAAAGAATTTTTATCTCGCTCTTCGGTGCGTCGCTTCCGCCAGCCTGCCGCACGGCAACCGGGAATTGCGGTTTGAGAGCGGAAAAAGCCGGGCCGAAGGGCCGGGTCATTCGGCCTGCCTTCCTCCGCTCTCTATGCACGCTTTTGGAATATACAGCCGTTTGGCCGCATAGGATGTCCCATCAACGGTCCGCCCTGTCTTGGAAGCGATATCTGATTCAGAACAGATACGTTATCCGGTCTTCCTCTTCACTTTCACTCCAGCTTCCCGCTCTCCGCCCGCTTCCGCAGAGCGGAGGGGCTGAGAGGCGTCAAATAGACGATCTGCTCATGATACGGGTGGTCGCAGACCACGAAGGACCTCGGCAGGTCCCCGGACACGTCCAGAACCACCCCCTCCCGCTCCGCCGACGCCAGATAATCCCGGGTCCGCTTTTCATAGCTGCATTTGTCCAGATCAAAGATGCCGATGATCCGGCGCTGGGGGATGATCTCGTTTTGTCCCAGGTGCAAGTACATGGTCCGCCCTCCTTGGTTCAGAATCGAATTCTCCCCTGTTCCACGTGAAACACCCGGCCGCCCAGAAGGTCCGGCAATCGGTCCTCCTCGCAGCAGGTGATGAACACCTGCCCTCCCGCGATGCGGTTCAATACAAATTCCTGCCGCCGGGGGTCCAGCTCGCTGAGCACGTCGTCCAGCAAAAGCACCGGATACTCCCCTGCCGCGTTTTTATAGATCTCCCTTTCCGCCAGCTTCAGAGCCAGGGCCGCCGTCCGCGTCTGCCCCTGGGAGGAATAGGTCTTCGCCTCCCGTCCGTCGATGGAAACCAGAAGATCGTCCTTATGCGGTCCCGAGAGGCACAGCCGGGAGGCCAGCTCCGCCTCCTGATGGCGCTCCATATGCCGCCGGAGGCAATTTCGGATCGTATCCCCGTTCGCCCCCGGGTCCTCCACGGAGGAAACCGTCTGATACCGGAGGGTCAGCTCCTCCCGCCCGCCGGAGCACTCCCGGTGGTGAAGGGCCGCGTATTCCCCCAGGCGGAGGCAGAAGGGATGCCGGTACTGAATCAGCGCCGCGCCGAAGCGCACCATCTGCTCGTTGAACTCCGGCAGGGCGGCCAGCAGGTCCGGCCTCTGCCCGCAGTCCCGCAGAATCCGGGTTTTCTGCTCTCTGGCCCGCTCATAGCCCGCCAGGGCGGCGGCGTACCGGGGCCGGAGCTGGCAAAGGGCGGTATCCATAAAGCGACGCCGGGCGGCGGCGCCCTCCCGGATAAGATACAGGTCCTCCGGCTGAAAGAGAACGGTGTGATACACGTCCGCCAGGGCGGCGTTGGTCTTCGCCGGAACCTGATTGACGGTGATTTTCCGCCGCCGGCCCCGGAACAGGTCCGCCTGAACCTTGAACTCCCGGTCCCGGGAGCGGACCCGGGCCAGGAGACGGGCGTCCTCCTTCAAAAAGCCGATCATCTCCCGGTCTGTCCGGGCCCGGGGGGACCTCCCCCGGGAGAGATAGACGACAGCCTCCAGAAGATTCGTCTTTCCCTGGGCATTCTCGCCGCAGATCACGTTGCACCGGGGGTCGAAGTCCGCCGCCTCCCGGTCATAGTTCCGGAAGCCCTCCAGCTCCAGGCGGTCAATCCGCATAGCGGACGGTGAGCCGTTCCCCGCGGAAGAGAACCTCGTCTCCCGGGCGGATTTTCTTTCCCCTCTGGAGGCAGACCTCGCCGCCCACCCGGACCTCTCCGGCCTGGACGCGCTCCTTAGCCTCTCCCCCGGTCTCCACCAGTCCCGCAAATTTCAGCAGGTCCTGGAGCTTGATAAACTCTGTGGTGATAACAATCTCTCTCATGCCGCGCCGCCTCAATCCGAATTTTTCAGCCGCACCGGAAGTACCATATATAAGAAATGATCCTTCCCGTCGGTGGGCACAATGATGGCCGGAGACACGCCGGTATTCAGCTCGATGCGCACCTTGTCCGCCGGAGCGTAGCGCAGGGCCTCCATCAGATAACGGTTGTTGAATCCGATTTCCAGCCCGTCGCCGTCGCCCTCCAGGCGGCACACGTCTTTGGCGTCGCCGTTTCCGGTCTTGGCGGAGAGGAGGACCTTCCCCTCCTCAAAACGGCAGCGCACCGGGCTTTTCAGCTTGTCGGAGATCACCACGGACACCCGGTCGATGCTCTCAATCAGGGCCTTGGATTCCACCGTTACCGCGATGGGGTTCTTCCGGGGAATGGCGGTGCGGTAATCCAGGAATTCCCCCTCCAGGCGGCGGCAGATCAGCTCCACGCTGCCCACGGTGAAGAGGATATGCCGTTTGCCAAGGGTAATCTGCGCCAGGTCCTCCACGTCGCCGCAGATGCTCTTCACCTCGTTCAGCGCCGGACCGGGGGCCACGAAGGAAAAGGCGCCCCCCTCGATTTTTTCCAGGGGCTCCTTCCGCACCGCCAGACGGAACCCGTCCACGGCGGCCATGGTCAGCCCGCCCTCCCCGATTTCAAACAGGGCCCCGGTATGGACCGGGCGGCTCTCGTTGGTGGAGACGGCGAAGGCCACCTCCTCGATCATGGCCCGAAGGACCTTGCGCTGCATGTACACGGCGTACTCGTCCTCTACCTCCGGAAGGTCGGGATAATCCGCGGCGGAGAGGCCGGGGATATCGAAGTCCGCGTCGGCGCAGGAGAGATGGACTTGAAGCTTCTCGTCCACCGTGAAAACCACCATGTCGTCCGGCATACGGCGGATGATGTCGCCGAAGAGCCGGGCGTTCAGAACGATGTCTCCAGGGTCCGATACGCCGGCGGAGACCTTGGCCCGGATGCCGGTTTGCATGTTGTAGCCGGAGACGGTCAGTTCCTCCCCTCCGGCGTGGAGCAGTAGTCCCTCCAGGGCGGGAATGGAGCTTTTTGGGGCCACCGCCCGGCTGGTGACGGAGATGGCGTTTTGCAGCAGGGCTTTTTCACAGCTGAATTTCATGGTGAAACCTCCTTGCGCCGGTGGGCGCGGTAATGACGGCGCCTGAGCGCCGGGGCCCTCGGTCAAACGGGAGGCGAAGGCCGTTCTTTTAGAGAAAAAAAGTAAATAATTTAGGGGAAGTGGCAGTAGGAGAAAAAAATGTGGAAAAAGGGGAAAACCATAGAAACGGCGGGACTTTGCGCTTCCACAGCCGTTGTTGAAGAAAAAGACGGTTCTCCACGCCTCCCAACATCCCCCGGGATTTCCACAGAAAGGTTTTCCTTTTCAACAGGAAATGTGGAAAAAAAGGGTATGAAAAAACAGGCCTGTTTTCGGTCAGTGTCTGGATGTGATATTGGATTTAAGCTCCTTGACCATCTCGGCAAAGGCCGGGTCTTTTTTCATCTTCTGCTCCACCTGGCGGATGGAGTGGATGACGGTGGAGTGATCCCGGTTGCCGAAGAGCTGGCCGATGTTGTCCTGGGAGAGGTTCGTCATGCTGCGGATGAGGAACATGGCGATCTGCCGGGCGGCCACGGCGTCCCGGACCCGCTGCTGCCCCCGGACCACGGACTCGTCCAGATGATAGTACCGGCTGACGTAGGAGAGAATGGCCTCCGGCGTGGGTATATACTCGTTGCTGCCCTTCAGAATGTCCTGCATGGCCCGGTTGACGGTGTCCTCGTCGGTCTCCTTGTCCAGAAGGTCCTTATAGGCCAGGACCTTATTGACGGTGCCCTCCAGCTGGCGGACGTTGGCGGTGACGTTCTGGGCGATCAGAACGGCGATTTTATCCGGCAGGTCCATGCCCAGAAGGGCCGCCTTGTTTTTCACGATGGCAAGACGGGTCTCGAAGTCCGGCGGCGTCACGTCCGCCAGCAGGCCCCACTCGAACCGGGTGCGGAGCCGGTCGTCCAGCAGGGTCATCTCGGAGGGAGGACGGTCGGAGGTCAGCACGATCTGCCGCCCGGATTCATAGAGGGTGTTGAAGGTGTGGAAGAACTCGTTCTGCACCTGCTCCTTTCCCGCCACGAACTGCACGTCGTCCACCAGGAGAAGGTCCGCCTCCCGGTACTTGGCCCGAAACTCGCTGCCCCGGTTCGCCCGGATGAGCTCCACGAATTCGTTGATGAAGTCGTCGCCCTTGATGTAAACGATTTTGGAGTTGGGGTCGTTGCGCCGGATGACGTTGGCGATGGCGTAGAGCAGGTGTGTCTTCCCCAGGCCGGAGTCCCCATAGATCAAAAGAGGGTTGTAGTTCTGGGCGGGGTGTTCCGCCACGGCCATGGAGGCGGCGTGGGCCAGCTTGTTGGAGGGGCCTACCACGAAGGTCTCAAAGGTGAATTCAGCGTAGGTGAACCGCTCGGACTGCCGCTTGGGCGCGGCGCCGCCCCGGAACTCCAGAAGGCCGGCGTCGTCCAGAATCTTCACCTCAAACTCCATGGAAAAGATGTCTTGAAGGGCGGCCTTGATGTTGCCCAGGAACAGAGATTCCAGATACCCCCGCTTAAAGTCGCTGGCGCAGTGGAGAAAACAGGTGCTGCCCCGGATGTCCACAATCTGAAGCTCGTCAAACCAGGTGGAAATGGTGGTTTCGGAGAGCGTCCCCCGGAGTTGGTGCAGAACATTCTCCCAAATGTCGGTGACGGAATTCAAAAAGGAAACACCTCTCTTTCTGTAGTCGTGTTTGAAAACATTTATTTATTATACCAGAGAAGTGAAATAAAGGCAATACTTATTCTAATAATAAGAATTCGTTTTTAAACCTTCCGCAGCCAAACGGATGGCGGATTTTGCTTTTTTTTCCTTCAGTCAGCGCTGGTGAACCAAATCTTGACATCACAGGGAGATTCTTTTATAATGTTTTTGTGCGGCATGAATAGTTTTGCCGCCTGACAGGAAACGAACGTTGTCAAAAACCCTCAAAAGAGTGGGGCGGCGTTCATAAAAGGAGGAGCATTGCTATGGACTTTATGAAAGAGTACGAGAAATGGCTTGCCAGCCCCGCCCTGAGCGGAGAGGAGCGGGCTGAGCTGGAGGCTATCAAGAACGATCCCAAGGAAATCGAGTCCCGGTTTTACGGACCTCTGGAGTTTGGCACCGCCGGCCTCCGGGGAACCATGTATACCGGTCTGCACAACATGAACATCCACGTGATCCGCTGGGCCACCCAGGGCTTTGCCGACGTGATCTGCGCCGAGGGCGAGGAGGGCAAGAAGCGGGGCGTGGCCATCTGCATGGACTGCCGGAACCACTCCGCCGAGTTCGCCCGGGCCGCTGCCGAGGTCTGCGCCGCCAACGGCATCCATGTCCGGATTTTTGAGTCCCTCCGCCCCACTCCCGAGCTGAGCTTCGCCGTCCGGGAGTATCACTGCCAGGCGGGCATTAACGTCACCGCCAGCCACAACCCCAAGGAGTACAACGGCTATAAGGTCTACTGGCAGGACGGCGCCCAGCTGCCCCCCCATCACGCCGACGCCATTGCCAAGCGCCTGGGCGAGATTGACATCTTCAACGATATCAAGCGCATGGACTATGACGAGGCCGTAAAGGCGGGCCTTATCGAGGTGCTGGGCGCGGAGACGGACAAGCGTTTCCTGGATAACGTCACGGCCCTGGTCAACGACAAGGAGACCGTGGCCAAGGTGGCGGACAGCTTCAAGATGGTCTACACCCCCTTCCACGGCACCGGCCACAAGCTGATTCCCGAGGTGCTGGGCCGCCTGGGCGTGAAGAACCTGCTCTGCGTGCCGGAGCAGATGGTCATCGACGGGAATTTCCCCACCGTGGTCTCCCCCAACCCGGAGAATCCCGAGGGCTTCTACCTGGCGGTGGACCTGGCCAAGAAGGAGGGCGCGGACTTTATTCTGGGCTCCGACCCCGACGCGGATCGGGTGGGCATCATGATCCGGGACAAGGACGGCGAGTTCAAGGTCATCACCGGCAACCAGACCGGCGTACTGCTGCTGGACTATCTGATTGGCGCGAAAAACCGGGCGGGCAGCATGCCCGAGAAGCCCGTGGCCCTGAAGACCATCGTCACCACGGAGATGGCCCGGAAGGTGGCGGAGGTCAACGGCCTTCAGTGCTTCGACACCTTCACCGGCTTCAAGTTCCTGGCGGAGAAGAAGGACAAGTTGGAGGCCGCCGGCGAGGGCAAGGTCATTTTCTCCTATGAGGAGAGCTATGGCTACATGCTGGGCGACTACGTCCGGGACAAGGACGCCGTCACCGCCGCCCTGCTGCTGACGGAAATGGCCGCGTGGTACGCCGCCCAGGGAATGACGCTGGCGGACGCTCTGGCGGCGCTGTATGAGAAGTACGGCTATTACGCGGAACATACCTACAACCTGGTTATGCCGGGTCTGGACGGTTTGCGGGACATGGCCAACCTGATGAAGGGCCTGCGGGAGAATCCCCCGGCGGAGATTTCCGGCGTGAAGGTCGCGGTGCGCAAGGACTACAGCGACGGGTCCGTGCTGAACTGCGCCACCGGCGAAACCAGCGGCATGGAGCTCTCCGGGTCCAACGTGCTGCGCTTCGAGATGGCGGACGGCACCTCTGTCATCGTCCGTCCCTCCGGCACGGAGCCCAAGATCAAAGTTTACATCCTCACCCAGGGCAAGGACGCCGCCGACGCTCAGGCGAACCTGGACAAGTACGGCGCCTGGGTAGCCTCCCTCCAGAAATAACAAACGCGTCATAACGCGTCATATTTTGGAAAAACTGTAAACCGAGGGGCCTGCCGGAAAAATACGGCAGGCCCTTTTTCGCTGGACATAGATAAATTGACGAAATATGAACCATCAATTTGGCAGTGAAGCATAAATGTGATTTTGACCAAAATTTTTGTTGTAATCGCCGGTAGAGTGTTGTATAATTCATATATTGGACGCTTGCGGCCCCGGCCGCATGGACAGCAAAAATAAGGAGTGAAACGAATCATGAGCTATTCCGTACAGAACATCCGCAACGTCTGTCTGCTGGGGCACAGCGGCAGCGGCAAAACCGCCCTGGCCGAGAGCCTGCTCTACATGACCGGCGTCATTGATAGAATGGGAAGGGCCGCCGATGGAAACACTGTGTGCGACTATGATCCCGAAGAGACCAAGCGGCAGATTTCCCTGTCCACCTCCGTGGCTCCTCTGGACTATAAGGGCTGCCGCATCAACCTTCTGGATACTCCCGGCGCCTTCGACTTTGCCGGCGAGGTTATGGCCGCCCTCCGGGCCGCCGACGCCGCCATCATTGTCTGCTCCGCCAAGGACGGCGTGTCCGTGGGTCTGGAGAAGGCCTGGAAATACTGCGAGGAGCGGAATATGCCCCGCTTCATCTACATCTCCAAAACCGACGAGGACAACAGCGACTATAACGCCACCTTCGAGGCGCTGCGCTCCCGCTTCGGCAACAAGATCGCCCCGGTGGTGGTCCCCATCTGGGACGGCGGACACAAGGTCACCGGCATCATCGACGTGCTGAACAAGCGGGCCTATGAGATGCAGAACCTCAAGCGGGTGGAGATCGAGGTTCCCGCCGACAAGGGCGACGTCATCGCCGAGTTCAACGACGCGCTGAAAGAGTCCGTGGCCGAGACCAGCGAGGAGCTGATGAACAAGTTCTTCGACGGCGAGGATTTCACCTATGCCGAGATGATTCAGGGCCTGCGCCAGGGAGTCCGGGACCTGAGCCTGTTCCCCGTTCTCTGCGGTTCCGCCGTGGGCTGCCTGGGGTCCCTGATGCTGATGGACAACATTGTGGACCTGCTGCCCAACCCGGTGGAGGGCAACTATCACAAAGCCACCAAGTCCGACGGCGAGACCGAGGAGTTCGTGGTCTCTCCCGGCGGCGTGCCCACGGCCTTTGTATTCAAGACAATCTCCGATCAGTACGGCAAGTACTCCTTCGTAAAGGTTCTCTCCGGCAGCATCACGCCGGATATGCCCATGGTGAACGCCCGCACCGGCGAAAAGGTGAAGCTGGGCCGGCTCTATACCATCCGGGGCAAGAAGAACGCCGAGGTCAAGGAGCTGGCCTGCGGCGACATCGGCGCCATTGCCAAGATGGACATCAAGACCGGCGACACGCTCTGCGACGAGCGGAAGGTGGTCAGCCTGAAGAACATTCCCTTCGCCGAGCCCTGCTACTCCGTGGCCATCGTGCCCAAGACCCGGGGGCAGGAGGATAAGATCGCCCAGGGCCTTACCCGCCTGAATGAGGAGGACCCCACCTTCTCCGTGGTGAACAATGCCGAGACCCGGCAGATGGTGGTCTCCGGCGCGGGCGACATGCAGATGGACGTACTGGTGAGCAAGCTGAAAAGCCGCTTCAATGTGGAGGCGGAGCTGAAGCCCACCCGGGTTCCCTACCGGGAGAAGATCCGCAAGACCGTCCAGAAGCAGGGCCGCCACAAGAAGCAGACCGGCGGCAGCGGCCAGTTCGGCGACGTGTGGGTCCGCTTTGAGTACAACCCCGAGGAGGAGGAGATGGTCTTCGCCGAGGAGGTCTTCGGCGGCTCCGTGCCCCGGAACTTCTTCCCGGCGGTGGAAAAGGGCCTCCGGGAGGCCTGCGCCCACGGTCCTTTGGCGGGCTATCCCCTGGTGAATCTGAAGGCCGTTTTGTACGACGGGTCCTATCACCCGGTGGACTCCTCCGAAATCGCCTTCAAGACCGCGGCGCAGCTGGCCTATAAGGCCGCCATGCCCGAGGCCAACCCCGTCCTGCTGGAGCCCATCGGTGAGCTGAAGGTCACCGTGCCCGAGAACTACACCGGCGACGTTATGGGCGACATCTCCAAGCGCCGGGGCACCCCCATGGGTATGGACCCCACCGGCGACGGCACCCAGGTCATCACCGCCGAGGTTCCCATGGCCGAAATGGGCACCTATGCCATTGACCTGCGGGCCATGACCCAGAGCCGGGGCAGCTTCACCTTCCACTTCATCCGCTATCAGGACTGCCCCCCTGCCGCCCAGGAGAAGGCCATCGCCGAAGCGAAGGCCATGGCGGAGGGCTGATTTACCGCATCAAAGACCAAAAAGGGCCCCGCTCCAGCCGGAACGGGGCTCTTTTCAGGGTTGATGAGAGAGGCGGTGCATTTTTAAAAGCCCGCCGAACGCCGGAACCTTTCGGAGGACAGCCTGTTTGTAAAGAGCGCCTCCCTGCAAATTTAAATAAAGAGTTAATTTCCATCAAATTTTGATTTTGTGACATTTGCAACTAGAAGTCTTTCTGGGAACCTGTTATACTCATATCACTGCCTGATAAAAAATTGATTCTAAGGAGGATACAATTATGAAAAAGTGGGTTTGCCCGGTTTGCGGTTATGTTCACGAGGGTGACGTTCCCCCCGAGAAGTGCCCCCAGTGCGGCGTTCCCGGCGCGAAGTTCAAGGAGCAGGGCGCTGATATGACCTGGGCCGCCGAGCATGTGGTGGGCGTTGGCAAGACCTTTGGCGCGGACGTTCCCGCCGAGGCGCAGAAGGAGATCATTGACGGTCTGAACGCCAACTTCTCCGGCGAGTGCACCGAGGTCGGCATGTACCTGGCCATGGCCCGCGTGGCCTTCCGCGAGGGCTATCCCGAGATTGGCCTGTACTGGGAGAAGGCCGCCTATGAGGAGGCCGAGCATGCCGCGAAGTTTGCGGAGCTCCTGGGCGACGTGGTGACCACCAGCACCAAGAAGAACCTGGAAATGCGGGTCGAGGCCGAAAATGGAGCCACCGCCGGCAAGTTCGCCCTGGCGAAGCTGGCCAAGCAGTACAACCTGGACGCCATCCACGACACCGTCCATGAGATGGCTCGCGACGAGGCCCGCCACGGCAAGGCCTTCAAGGGCCTGCTGGAGCGGTACTTCAAATAATTTTCCGATTCGGAGGATCTACTTATGGATAAGTACGTCTGCCCCTGCGGTTACGTCTATGACCCCGCGGTAGGCGACCCTGACAACGGCGTCGCCCCCGGCACTCCCTGGGACCAGGTCCCTGAGAGCTGGGTCTGCCCCATCTGCGAGATGGGCAAGGACGTGTTTGAGAAGGAATAAGCCGCAATTAAGAACAGCGCTTTTGGAGAGGAGCGGGGAATCCCCGTTCTTCTCTTTTTGCACTTTTTTGACTGCCGGTGTGGAAACCTATGTACGGCTACCACCCGGTATTTACCTTCGGCTGACGCATGCGCAAAAAACGAGGGTAGGCAGCTGCCCATCCTCGTTTTTCTCATGCCTGGAGATTCAGCTCTCCTCCAGCGGCGGCCTCCGGAGCGGCGGCAGCGGCGTACTGCTGGGCCACGGCCCCGGCAGAGGGCTGGAAGGAGGCCGACAGGTCCTGTGCCTGCTTCTGAAGCTCCATACGGGTTGCGGAAAGCTGCGCCTGCATCCGGTTGTCAATCTCCGCCTCCCGGATATAACCGGACTCCCGAATCATGCGGGCGGCCTGCCTGCGGCGGAGCTCCTGCCGCTGGCGCTGGGCCTCCCGGGTTTTTTTCTCCTGGGCCAGCTTGGCCTGCCGGGCCTGATCCGCCTTTTCCCGGTTCAGCTCCCGGCTTTTTTTCCCCGCCCGGGTGACGGCCTTTTGGAGCTGGTTGATGGCGGCCTGAATGCGCTTGGCGTTGTCCGGGTCCTGGTGCTTAGCGGCTTTCAGCCGCGTGATCTGCCGCCGGGCGTATCCTGCGGCGGCGGTGACCTCGGCGGGCCGCCGGGCTCTGGCCAGGCGGGCGTAAGCCTCGATGGGAGCGTCGCCGTACCGGGGTTTGGGCTTGAGACTGTTGAATTTCTCCCGCACGGCATCCGCCTTCTCCCGGGCATCCCGCATCATCTCATAGAGATCGGTGGAATCGTCCTTCTTTTCCCCGGCCTGGGCGGTTTGGGCGCTGGTCTGGGAAGTGGTTTGCGCATGGATTTGGGTCTGCCAGGAGGCAGAACGACTGGTTAGCTGTGTAATGCCCATGGCGGTCCCTCCCGATGGAATATTCTATATATACATTATATCGGCAGTACGTGGAAAAAGTGAAGAAGCGCCGCCGGAAAATTTTGGGCGGAACGGAAAATATCCGGCGGCGCTGGAAAGCGGTAGATTTTTTCACAAAAGCATGGTATGCTAAGAAAAAGTACTCTCCCGTCCAGAGGAGGAAAGGAGGCGTGTCTGTGAATCTGACGGAGCTGCTGGCGGCGTATCCCGCCGTGGGACTGTGGTATACCGCCCTTGCGCGCCTGCTTTTCCCTGTGCTGGCGGGGGCCATTCTCTGGCGGGCCGTCCGGTCCCTCCTCCGGATTCCCCACACGCCGGAGACCTGGGGACAGCTGAGCCTGCCCAACGGCGTTCCCGTTCCCCTCACCCATTGGGAGAATATTCTGGGCCGGGGGCGGAGCGCCGACGTGCGGCTGAACTACCCCAGCGTCTCCCGCCAGCACGCGGCCCTCTGCCGGAATGAGGAGGACCAGTGGACCCTCTATGATTTGAACTCCAAGGGCGGCGTACTGCTCAACGGCGAGAAGGTGGAGGGTTCCGCCCCCATCCGCCTGGGAGATTCCATCCAGCTGGGGGGTGTGCCCCTGCTCTTCCTGCCCCAGACCGCGGCGGAGCGGGAGGAGCTGGAGGAGAAGCGCCGGGCGGAGCGCCCCGCGGCCATGTGGCCCTCCTTCCTGTGGCTGACAGTGTTCCAGCTGCTGGCCTGCACGCAGCTGATGGTCTCTGCGGGAGAGGGGGCCTCCCCCGCCATTCCCCTGGCCTTTCTGGGGCTGACGGCGGTGATGTGGCTCTATGCCATAGCGCTCCGGCTCAGCCGCTGCGTGGGTTTTGAGATGGAGACCATCGCCTTTTTCCTCTCCACGCTGTCCCTGGCGGTCACCGCCTCCAGCGCGCCGGGAAGCCTTTATAAGCAGCTTCTGGCTGTGATTCTGGGGCTGATTCTGTTTTTGACCCTGGGGATTTTTCTCCGGGACCTGGGCCGGGTCCAGCGGAACCGCTGGCTGATGGCGGCGGCGTCCATTGCTCTTCTGGCCGTGACGCTGGTGCTGGGGAACCGGAAGTACGGCGCGGTGAACTGGATTTCCCTGGGTCCCCTGTCCTTCCAGCCCTCGGAGATTGCCAAGATCTGCTATATCTTCGCCGGGTCCGCCACCCTGGACCGGCTGTTCCACCGGCGGAATCTGACTCTCTTCATCCTCCTTACCGGCGTGTGTATCGGCCTTCTGGGTCTGATGAGCGACTTTGGAACGGCGTCCATTTTCTTTGTGACCTTCCTGGTGATTGCCTACCTCCGCTCCGGGGACTTTGCCACGCTGTCCCTCATCTGCGGAGGGGCGGTGTTCGGCGCGGGAATTATTGTGAAGTTCAAGCCCTATATTCTCAGCCGCTTTGCCTCCTGGGGCCGCGCCTGGGCCGACGCGTCGGGGCAGGGCTATCAGCAGACCCGCACCATGTCCGCCGCGGCCTCCGGGGGCCTTTTCGGCATGGGCGCGGGGGAGGGCTGGCTCCACCGGGTTCCGGCGGCGGACACCGATCTGGTGTTTGGAATGCTGTGTGAGGAGTGGGGACTGCTGGTGGCCTATTTTGCCGTGGGGGCCATTGTGGCCCTGGCCTTTTTCACCGTCCGGGCCTGCCGGATGGGGCGGAGCAGCTTTTACTGTCTGGCCGCCTGCGCCGCCGGCTCGCTGCTGGTGTTTCAGACCTGTTTGAATGTATTCGGGTCTGTGGATATCCTGCCTCTGACGGGGGTGACCTTCCCCTTTGTCTCTAACGGCGGATCCGCCATGCTGTCCGCCTGGGGTCTGCTGGCATTTTTGAAGGCCACGGATACCCGGGAGAATGCCAGCTTCGCCATCCGGCGTCAAAAACTGCGCTCCACTCCGCCCGGCTGAAAGCCGGGCATCCGTTCCGCTCCGTTTCCTCCGCCTCCTTCAAGGGGGAGCAGGCTCCCCCTTGAGCAACCCCCACCCCTGCGGGGGACGAGGGACAGATCGGAAGAGCACACGTCTGAACTCCAGTCACATTACTCGATCTCGTAT
>NZ_CAJTUX010000035.1 GCF_910579365.1 uncultured Oscillibacter sp. | reverse complement strand
GGTCTACACCGGCGGCTGCTCCGGCTGGCGGAACAATCAGGTCAGCAGCAAGACCAACCAGATCTGGCAGGTGAAGAACGGGAAGCTTGCCTGCCTGGAGAAGGACCTGGGGGCCGTGTCCATGACGGACCCCGCCACTCTTTGCGGCTACATACGCTGGTGCGCCCAAAAATTCCCCGCCAGCCGGTACGGGCTCATTCTCTGGGATCACGGCGGGGGCAGCGTCAGCGGCTATGGCTACGACGAGAAATTTGCCTCCACCGGGTCCATGAGCCTCTCCGGCGTGGACGAGGCCCTGAAGGACGCCGGGGTGACCTTCGATTTCGTGGGCTTTGACGCCTGCCTCATGGCCACGGCGGAGACCGCCCTGATGCTGACGGAACACGCGGACTATCTCATCGCCTCCGAGGAGACGGAGCCCGGCGTGGGCTGGTACTATACGGACTGGCTCACGGCTCTGGGGAAAAATCCCTCCATGCCCACCATCGAGATCGGGCAGGGGATTGTGGACAGCTTCGTGGACACCTGCGCCCAAAAGTGCCGGGGCCAGCTGACCACGCTCTCCGTCATCGACCTTGCCGAGCTGGAGGCCACGCTGCCAAAGGCTCTGGCAGACTTCTCCCGGTCCACCTCCCGCATGATCGAGGCCAAGGAGTACCAGACCGTCTCCAACGCCCGGAACGGCGCCCGGGAGTTTGCCCAGTCCAGCAGGATCGACCAGGTGGACCTGGTCCATCTCGCCAAAAATCTGGGCACCCAGGAGGGCGAGGCCCTGGCGGAGGCGCTGCTGGGGGCGGTGAAATACAACCGCACCTCCTCCAACATGACCAATGCCTACGGCATCTCCATTTACTTCCCCTATCAGAAATCCGCCAACGTGGAGCGGGCCGTGTCCACCTACCGGGCCATCGGTCTGGACGACAGCTACAGCCAGTGCATCCGGAGCTTCGCCGCCATCCAGAAGGCGGGCCAGACGGGGTCCGGCGGCAGCGGCTCTCCCCTGGGCTCGCTGATGGGCCTCTCCGGCGGCGGCTCCGGCGGCAGCGCAGACGCCGTCTCCGCCCTGCTCCAGGCGGCTTTGGGCAGCGGCTTCTTCGCGGATCGTTCCCTGGACCTGGACAGCGCCGCCCAGTATGTGGCGGAGCACCGCTTCGCCGGGGAGGACCTGGCCTGGACCAGCCGGGAGGACGGCACGGCCGTTCTCCGCCTCTCCGAGGACCAGTGGGAGCTGGTCCACTCCCTGGACCTGAACCTCTTCTATGACGACGGCGAGGGCTTCATCGACCTGGGTCTGGACAATGTCTTCGACTTTGACGAGGAGGGAAACCTGCTGGGGAACGGGGAGCGGACCTGGCTGGCTGTCAACGGCCAGCCCGTGGCCTACTACCACGAGAGCACCGTGGACGACGGGGAGCATTACGCCATTACCGGCTATGTGCCGGTGCTCCACAACGGCCGCCGGGCCGAGCTGCTGCTGGCCTTTGACGAGGAAACCCCCTACGGATACGTCACCGGCGTCCGGGCCGTGTACGGCGAGGAGGAAACCGGCACCGTCGCCAAGAGCGGCGGCGCTCTGGAGGAGGGCGACACCCTGGAGTTCCTCTGCGACTATTACAGCTACGCCGGCGCGTATCAGGACAGCTATCTCCTGGGCGAGCCTCTGACCGTCACCGGCCAGGGACTGACCATCTCCGACGTGCCCCTGGAGGGCGAGGTCCGGGCCACCTACCGCTTTACGGACCTCTATCAGCAAAGCTGGTGGACGCCGCCCCTCCCCTGACGGGGCCGCGAAACCGGGTGGAGTTTTCGTCCTCCAAGAAGCGCCTGCACCCGGAAGGGTGCAGGCGCTTCTTGCTTCTTCCTCACTCCTCGCGGGGAGAGAGAATCACCGCCGCAACGCCGCAAAGGATGCCCCCCACGGCGAAGACCCACCACGTGGTCCCCCACAGGTTCAACGCCAGCCCCAGGCCCACATAAACGGCCGTGGCCAGCAGCATGATGACGGCGCAGACCGTGCCGGTCAATTCCTTCCGCCGTCTGGCCTCCGGCGAGGGGTCGTTCTTCCGGTTGTACAGGGCGATGTCGTACTTGTCCCGCTGGAGGCCCCCATAGACAAAGGACCACACCGCTCCGGCGATCAGCAGCAGAAACACGCCTGTGCTCCAGGCGTCCCAGGGCGGTTCCTCTCCCAGGACGGACTCCATCATCACCAGCAGCGCCAGACTAAAGAGAATCGCGCCCACGCCCCCGGCGATGTGCCAGACAAATTTATGCTGGAACCGCTCTCGCTCCTCTCCGGTGTAGAAATCCGTTATGACGGGATGGTTTTTGCAGAAGTTCTCATGCTGAATGCCGGAGGCCACCAGGACTACCGTGCAGACACATACGCTCAGCAGCAGCGCCGCGCCGCTCCATATCTCCGGCAGGCCCGCGCCCTCCAGCAGCGCGGCCAGTCCAATCCCGGCGAGGATGCCGGAGACCGCCAGGGAGATCTGCCAGGCGAAGCGGGTCATGAACGCGTCGTACCTCGCCGTATCGGCGCCGCGGCTCTCCTCCACACTGCCCCGGAGGAGCGTGTCCAGGTTCACGGCGTACAAATCGCAGATGCGCAGCAGCGTGTCCATCTCGGGGAAGCTCTGGCTGCCCTCCCACTTGCTGACAGACTGGCGGGAGACGTCCAGCTCCTCGGCCAGCTGCTCTTGGGTGACCCCGGCCTGTGCCCGGAGGAATTGCAGGTTCTGGGAAAATGACATTGGATGAAACCTCCTTGAAATTTGTGCCCTGATTCTGCCGGAGCGGCGGACATGGCGCCAGAAAGTTTGTGTTGCGTTTTGGGAAAACCATGTAAACTTTCGGTTGCGCCCCTCATTTTAACAGATTTTTCACCCAAATGGAAGGTTCCCGATTGCGCCTGCGCCCAAAAGACGCTATAATGGAATCCTAGCAAAAATGAATCGCACAGGAGGTAAGGCCATGAAACTCGCCACGGCCGCACAGATGCGGGAGCTGGACAGAAGAGCCATTGAGGAGCGGAAAATTCCCTCCATCGACCTGATGGAGCGGGCGGCGGCGGCGGTGGCCCAGGCCGCCCTGGACCTCCTGCCGGACAAGCCGGGAAAATGCCGGGCGGCGGTGTTCTGCGGCGCGGGGAACAACGGCGGGGACGGCATCGGCGCGGCCAGACTCCTCTTTTTAATGGGGGTCAAGGTCCGGGTCTTCCTGGTGGGGGACTACGACCGCCTCACCCCCGACGCCATGGAGGAGGCCGGCCGCCTCAGCGAGTGCGGCGTGGAGCTGGAGACCTTCGACCCCGACGGTCCGTCCCAGGCCGCCTGGGCCAGGGGCAGCCACGTCCTCATTGACGCCGTCTTTGGCGTGGGCCTCTCCCGGGACGTGGCCCCGGGGTCCCGCTTTGCCGCCGCCATCGATCTTCTCAACGCCTGCCGGGGCGCGGTGGTGGCCGCCGACATCGCCAGCGGCGTGGAGGCGGACACGGGCCGCCGCCTGGGCCGGGCGGTGCGGGCGGACCGGACCGTCACCTTCACGCTGAAAAAAATCGGCCAGGCCGTGGGAGACGGGGCCCTCTGCTCCGGAACCGTTACCGTCCACGACATCGGCATCCCCGCCGCCCTGGTCCGGGAGACTGTCTGCCCGGTCCAGACCGTGGGGGCGGATTTCGCCGCCGCGGCCCTGCCGCCCCGAAAGGCCGGCGGCCACAAGGGGGATTTCGGCAAGGTCCTGGTGGCGGGCGGTTCCGTGGGCTATAC
The DNA here is from genome assembly GCF_910579365.1 of uncultured Oscillibacter sp. Lineage (GTDB taxonomy): Bacteria > Bacillota > Clostridia > Oscillospirales > Oscillospiraceae > Oscillibacter. The sequence goes on along the minus strand of NZ_CAJTUX010000035.1, from coordinate 26,553 downwards.
CGGCGCGCCCTATCTCACCGCCTCGGCGGCGGTGCGCTCCGGCTGCGGGCTGGTGTACCTGGGGGTGCCGGAGAGCATCTGGGCGGTTGAGGCGGCCCGCTGCGTCTCTGCCATGCCCTTCCCCCTGGCGGACCGCCGGGGCGGGCTGAGCCGCCGGGCCCTGCCGGAGCTTCTGGAGCGGCTGGAGGGCTGCGATGTCCTGGCCCTGGGGCCGGGACTGGGGCGGCAGGAGTCCGCCCGGCAGCTGGTTCTGGAGGTCCTTCAGAAGACGGAAAAGCCCGTGGTCCTGGACGCCGACGGCATAAACGCGCTGGAGGGACATATAGATAGTCTGGACAGCCGCCGGGGCCGGGTCACCATTCTGACCCCGCACGACGGGGAGTTCTCCCGAATCGGGGGCGCCCTGACCGGAGACCGGGTGGGCGCCGCCCGGACCTTCGCCCAGGCCCACGGCTGTATCCTGGTGCTGAAGGGCTACCGGACTGTCACCGCTGGGCCGGAGGGCAACGTGCTGGTGAACACCACCGGGAACTCCGGCCTCGCCAAGGGCGGCAGCGGCGACGTGCTGACAGGGCTCATCGCCTCCCTCCTGGCCCAGGGAGCGGCCCCCATGCTGGCCGCGGCGGGGGGCGTGTGGATGCACGGCCGGGCCGGGGACCTGGCGGCGGAGGCGCTGACGGAGTACGGTATGACGCCGGAGGACGTTGCCGCAGCCTTCCCCAAGGTGTTTTTGGAACTTCAAGGAAACGGAACATAAAGGAGGTTTTCCGGTGCGCCATTGGAAGTGCGTACCAATGATAGCCCTCGTCCTGCTGCTGGCCGCCTGCGGAGGCGGCGGAGACGGGGAGACGGAGACGGCAGATCTGCGGGACCGCTATCACGACATGGCGGGCTGCACCATGGAGGCGGCGGTCTCCTGCGGGCAGGAGGGGCTGGCCTGGGAGGCGGTACTTCGCTGCCAGTACGTCCCTGATGGGGAGAGTACGGTGGAGGTGCTGTCGCCGGAGACCATCGCCGGCGTCCGGGCCGTGCTGGACGAGCGGACCTGGCGGCTGGAGTATGAGGGGGACAGCCTCAATGCCGGCGCCCTCAGCGAGGAGGAGATCAGCCCCGCCGCCTGCCTGCCCCGGCTGATGAGCGCCCTGCGGGACGGCTGGCTGCTGGAGGAGAACGAGGAGGAGTGGAACGGCGAGCCATGCCTCCGCCTCACCGTGGACCAGACCGGAGTGAAGGACGGCAAGATTCTCTCCACCCTCTGGCTCCGCCGGGACGGGGGGACCCCGGTCCGGGGCGAGATCGCCGTGGACGGGGAAATCATTTTGACGGCGGACTTTACGAGCTTCTCCTTTTGTGATACAATAGAGGAAAGCGGCGCCTGAGTTCCGCCCCGCACCCCTCCCCGCCCCTCCGCATAGGATGACATGGGGCGAGGACGCCGGGATTTGTCCCTCCCGCGCCGTAAGCGCAAGATTACGGAAAGAGGCGTATAAATTCCGAAACTGCGTGGGAGAATGAAAGTGGCCTCACCGAAGAGGGGAACGCCCCCTCTTTCGTGACGGGTACTTCTTTCGGCGGAGTGTGAACTTTGTGGATACGAGTGTCAAGCGTGGCGATATTTACTATGCCGATCTCTCCCCGGTGGTGGGAAGCGAGCAGGGCGGCGTCCGGCCCGTTCTGATTATCCAGAACGACACCGGAAACCGCTACAGTCCCACCGTGATCGCGGCGGCCATTACTTCCCAGACCGGGAAGACCCGGCTGCCCACACATATCGACCTCCCCGTGGACCAGAGCTGCGGCCTGAGCCGGGATTCCGTCGTCCTGCTGGAGCAGGTGCGGACCCTGGACAAAAAGCGGCTGCGGGAGCGCATGGGCCATGTGGAGGAAAATGTGATGATGAAGGTGGATACGGCAATCGCGGTCAGCTTCGGGCTGCCGCATGACCAGTTGGTTTGAGGTCCCCTCCCGGCGGAAGCCCGTTCTTCCGCCGGGAGTGCACAAAGGAGGTACATATGAAAAAAGACAGATGGCTGCTGCGCTCCGTGCTGCTCCTGGCCCTCAGCGCCGTGCTGATGACCGGCGCGTCCCTGGCGGCGGAGGCCGGGTCCGCCCAGGACCCCCTGGTGACCCTGAGCTATTTGAACGACACCTTTTTCAGCTCCGTCATGCAGCAGGTGGACCAGAAGATCGCCCAGCGGACCGGGCAGAGCGTCTCCGGCGTCTCCGCCGCCTCCTTTGCCGTGGTCACCCTCTCCGAGGGACAAACCCTTACCGGGGACATCGGCTGCGAGGTGATGCTGCGGGTGGGGAGCGCCGTCTGCGTCGCCCCGTCGGACCCGGGCCTCATTGACGAGACCACCGCCGAGACTCTGGCTGGCGGCAAGCCCCTGGCGCAGAACCACCTGTATATGATGACCATCGAGGGCCGGGGCGTCCGGGCCGCGTCGGGAACCGTCAAGGTGCTGGCCAGGGGGGGCTATTCCATTACCTGATTACATAACCGGACTCGCTTGCGCATAACATGCCGTAAGCGAGTTTTTCTTTTCAGAAAGGGGGCGGCGGATATGGACAAATTTCCCATGCTGCTGAACGGCAGGCCCGCCGGCGAACTCACCGCAGAGCGGGAGGGGCTGTATACCTGGTTCAGCGCCCGCTGTCCTCTGCCGGAGGGGCTCTGGTGCGCCTGGGCGGTGGGCGACCGGGGCGAGCTGCGACTGGGCGTTCTGGAGCCCGCGGGAACCCAGGGGAGCATCCGCCGCCGCTTCTCCGGGCGGCTCACCGCCCCCTTGGGCCGCCTCCTCCGGGGGGAGGTCCGCCCGGCGGCGGTCCGGGAGCCGGAGCACTGGGACCCCGTCCCCGACCCGGAGCGGCTGTTCCGGGCCCCCTGGCTCAGCCAGAGGCTGCGGGGCGTCCAGGGCGCGCTGACCCGCATGGCGGACCAGACGCGGTATCTGGCGCTGCCCTATGACCGGGGAAAGCCCTTCCCGCTGGCGACGCTTTTCTGTTTCGCCCATATCCGGAACATCGGGGAGGCATCCTACGTGGTTTACGCCTTTGACCGGCAGGAACGGCCTGTTTTTTTGTGAATTGGATAATAAAGGAAAATTTTTAAAAAAATTTTGACAAACTTCTATCCATACTTGACATGCCGTGATATAATACCCGCAAATGGCGTCCAGAGCCTGGGGCATGACGCCTGGAACGTATAAAAGCCGTCCGCGCACGGACTCGGACCGCCGGAAAACCGGCGGAGGATTGGGAGGTCCTTTATGAAATGCCCCTATTGCGGCTTCAATGAAAGCAAGGTGATTGATTCCCGCCCCGCCGAGGAAAACAGCAGCATCCGCCGCCGGAGAGAATGCCTCTCCTGCGGGCGGCGCTTCACCACCTATGAGACGGTGGAAAGCCTTCCAGTGATGGTAGTCAAAAAGGATGGAAGCCGCCAGAGCTTTGACCGGCGTAAGGTCCTCAGCGGCATGATCCGCGCCTGTGAAAAGCGGCCGGTCCCTGTGGCCCGTCTGGAAAAAATTGCCGCCGACATCGAGCAGGAGCTCCAGAACTCCATGGAGCGGGAGATCAGCACGGAGGTCATCGGCGAGCGGGTCATGGAGCACCTGCGTATTATCGACCAGGTGGCCTACGTCCGCTTCGCCTCCGTTTACCGCCAGTTCAAGGACATCGACAGCTTCATGGAGGAGCTGACCAAGCTGCTGGCGGAGCAGGATCCCCGCTGACCCCCTTCGGTCTGCCGGTCTCTTCCGGCAGGCCGTTTTCCCCCTTTGCAAAGGCGCGGAAATCTGCTATACTGTCTCCCTGGATAGGAGGGCGCATATGCTGTATCACATTCTTGCCGTGGGCGACGTGGTGGGAGAGCCGGGGCTCCGCCACCTGGAAAAAGTGCTGCGGCCCCTGCAAACGCTCAAGGGCGCGGCCTTTACCGTGGTGAACGGGGAGAACGCCTCCGGCGTGGGACTGACCCGGGAACAGGCGGAGCGCATCCGCGCCGCCGGGGCCGACGCGGTGACCCTGGGCAACCACGCCTTTGGAAAGCCCCGGATCGGGGACTTTTTGGAGGACGTTCCCTGGCTTCTCCGCCCCGCCAACTACTCCGGCCGGGCCCCCGGCCACGGCTGCGAGATTTTTGATCTGGGCGGCGTCCGAATCCGGGTTTTGAACCTCATCGGCCGCTGCGGCCTGGCCTGGGGGGCGGACAACCCCTTCACCACGGCGGACAAGCTGCTGAGCCGGGGCGAGGCGGAATTCACCCTGGTGGATTTCCACGCCGAGGCCACCAGCGAAAAGCTGGCCATGGGCTACTATCTGGACGGACGGGTCTCCGCCCTCTGGGGCACCCACACCCACGTTCCCACAGCGGACGAGCGGGTCTATCCCAAGGGCACAGGCTATCTCACGGACCTGGGCATGACCGGCCCCATTGAGGCGGTGCTGGGCATCGAGCCCTGGCAGTCGATGGAGGGCTTTCTGGGCGGCCTGCCGGGGCGGTATCAGGTCCCGGAGGGCCCCTGCAAGATGCAGGGGGCCGTCTTCACCCTGGACAGCGCCACCGGCCTGTGCGCCGGCGTCCAGCGAATCGACATCCGATAAATAAGAGAGGAAGACCACTATGTCTATTGAGCGGGTAAGAGCGTATTTTCAGCCCTTCGGCATCGCGGGGCGTATCCGGGAGTTCGACGTTTCCTCCGCCACGGTGGAGCTGGCGGCGGTGGCCGTGGGCGTGGAGGGCGCCCGGATTGCCAAGAGCCTGAGCTTCAAGGTGGAGGACAAGCCCGTTATCCTGGTGGCGGCGGGAGACGCCAAAATTGACAACGGCAAGTACAAGGCCCAGTTCCACACCAAGGCCAAAATGCTGACCCATGAGGAGGCCCACAGCCTCATCGGCCACGACGTGGGGGGCGTCTGCCCCTTCGCCCTGCCGGAGGACGTGAAGGTCTATCTGGACATCTCTCTCCGGCGGTTTGAGACCGTCTTCCCCGCCGCCGGAAGCGACAACAGCGCCATCGAGCTGACCTGCGAGGAGCTGGAGCGCTGCTCCTCCAACTTCCAGCAGTGGGTCGACGTCTGCAAAGCCTGGCAGGCGGAAGACTGAAGGTCCGGAGGCGCACGATGCTGAGATTCATTCACGCTGCGGATTTTCACCTGGACAGCGCCTTTGCCGCCCTGCCCCCCGGACGGGCGGCGGAACGGCGGCGGGAAAGCCGGGAACTGGCCTTCCGTCTGGCGGACTATGTAAACAGCCACGGGATTCCGCTGGTGCTGCTGGCCGGGGACCTCTTTGACAGCACCGCCCCCTACCGGGAGACCGGCGAGGCCCTGGCGGAGGCCCTGGGGCGGATGAAGGCCCGGGTCTTTGCCGCGCCGGGGAATCACGACTGGTACGGCCCCGGCAGTCCCTGGCTCACGGAGGCATGGCCCGACAACGTCCATATCTTCCGCGAGAACGCCATGACCTCCGCCAACGTGCCGGAGCTGGGCGTCGTGGTCCATGGCGCGGCCTTCACCGCCCCCCGGCAGGAGAGCAGTCTTCTGGCGGGCTTCACCGCGCCGGAGGACGGGCGGCTGCACCTGGGCCTTCTTCACGGTGAGATCGACCCGGCGGAAGCGCGCTATAATCCTATCCGCCGGGAGGAGGCCGCCGCCTGCGGCCTGGATTACCTGGCTCTGGGACACATCCACAGGCGGGGGGAGCCCCGGCGCTTTGGCAAAACCCTCTGCGCCTGGCCCGGCTGCCCCGAGGGCCGCGGCTTTGACGAGCTGGGGGAGAAAGGCTTTTACGAGGGCGTTTGGGACGGCGGGGCGGTCTCCCTGACCTTCGTTCCCTTCGCCCGGAGGCGGTATGAAATCCTGGATGTGGACGTAACGGATGCTCCGTCTCTCCGGGCCGCCGTGGAGGCCGCCCTGCCCCGGGGCACGGAAAACGACCTCTACCGTCTCCGCCTCACCGGGGAGACCGGCGAGGCGGGCGCGGACCCCCGAGCGCTGGAGACCGCCCTCTCCGGCCGCTTCTACGCACTGGAGGTTCAGGACCACACCCGCGTGGCGGCGGACGTCTGGGCCAGAGCCGGGGAGGACTCCCTCCGGGGCCTGTTCCTCCGGGAGCTCCGGGCCCGGTGGGACGCCGCCGGAGACGAGGCGGAGCGGGACTCCATCACCCGGGCCGTGCGCTTCGGCCTGGCGGCCCTGGACCATCGGGATTTGGGATAAGGCAGATTTTAGGGGATTTTGTGAAAAAAAGCTTGCAATCCCAAGGGGATTATGGTAAGCTATTCAGGCTACAAAGGGCGGTCCTCTGCCGCGCGCGGAAAACGCGCAGAAAAGCGGGCAAGAACGCCTATTATTACAGGAGGAATCCCCATGGATCTGATTAAGGAACTGAACAAAGAGGCACTGGCGAAAGAGACGCCCAAGGTGCAGATCGGCGACACCGTCCGTGTCCACGTGAAGGTGAAGGAAGGCTCTCGGGAGCGTATCCAGGTCTTCGAGGGCACCGTCATCGCCAAAAAGCACGGCGGCATCGAGGAAACCATCACCGTTCGCCGCCTTTCTTACGGCGTGGGCGTGGAGAAGGTGTTCCCCCTTCACTCTCCCTCCATCGACACCATTCAGGTCGTCCGCAACGGTTCCGTCCGCCGGGCCAAGCTGTATTATCTGCGTGGCCGCGTGGGCAAGGCTGCCAAGATCAAGGAAAAGCTGTAAGCGAGAATAAAAGAGAGGCGTTTGCCTCTCTTTTTCCTCTTGCATTTCCCGGTTCCCTGTGTTATAAATAGTAGTTGATATCGTATCCGCGATGAACGGGAAAATAACGATCACGCCTCGCCAAGAGAGGATGGGCCGCCGGCTGCAAGCCCATCTGCGGGACGCCGTTTGGTTCGCCCGGGAGCCGCCGTGGAGACACGGCCGGTCCGCCCTCCGTTACCGGGGCCTCAAGGGCGCGCCCGCAGGGCGCGAATCTGGGTGGTACCGCGGAAGGACCTGCCTTTCGTCCCATGGTCTGGGACGAGGGGCGTTTTCTTTTTTCCGCCCGGGATTTTTTGGAAAGGACCTGAACCCCATGAATCTCCTCCCCGTGACGCTGGCGCTGGCGCTGACCCTCTCCATCCCCCTCTCCCCGGCGGTTCCCATCGCCGCCGCCCAGGCCGCGGCGGAACGAACCGCCGAAGCCGAGGAGGCTCCCGCCCCCAGGACGGCGCCCTCCTCCCAGGAAGGCGCTCCGGTGACCTATGAACGACAGATGCCGGTCCTGATGTACCACCACGTGGTCCCCGACGGACAGGCGTGCAACGAGATGACCGTCACCGTCGGGCGGCTGGAGCAGGACCTTCGGTGGCTGGCGGAGAACGGCTATGAAACCGTCCTTCCCCGGGAGCTGGCGGCGGGGGAGTCCCTGCCGGAAAAACCCATTCTCCTCACCTTTGACGACGGCTACCGCAGCAACTATGACCTGGCCTATCCCCTTCTTCAGAAGTATCAGGCCAAGGCCGCCATCGCCGTCATGGTCTTCATGCCGGACAACTGGGCCGGGGGCTTCCTCTCCTGGGACATGTGCCGGGAGATGACCGCCTCCGGGCTGGTGGAGATCGGGTCTCACGGCTACGCCATCCACAACCTGGACCAGCGGGAGGGGAACTTCGTTCCCGGTCAGGCCAACGGCGTCCAGCGCCGGACGGGGGAGAGTGAAGACGATTTCCGCCGCCGGGTGCTGGAGGACCTCCGCCTCAGTCATGAGCGCATCGCCGCCGAGCTTGGGACGGCCCCCTCCTTTTTCGCCTATCCCTTCGGCAAGACCGACCCGGACGCCGACGCCTATCTGAACGCGCTCTTCCCGCTGACGGTGGTAACGGGGCCGGGCAGGTATCCGGCGGACCTCTCCCAGGGGCTTCACCAGCTGCCCCGCTATACCGTCACCATGCAGCGCCCGCCCTGGGCGCTGCTGAAAAACACCTGAGTCCCCACATCCAAGAAAAGGAGCCAACCATATGAAAGAACAGTTAGAATCCATCCGCAAAGGAGCGCTGGAGGCCATCGGCGCCGTCCAGGAGACCTCTGGGCTGGAGGCCCTCCGGGTCAAGTACCTGGGCAAAAAGGGCGAGCTGACCGCCGTACTGAAGCAGATGGGCGGCCTCTCCGCCGAGCTGCGGCCCGTCGTGGGCCAGCTGGCCAACGAGGTCCGGGCCAGCCTGGAAAAGGCCATCGAGACCCAGTCCGCCATCCTCTCGCAAAAGGCCCTGGAGGACCGGCTGGAGGCGGAGGCGGTGGACGTGACCATCCCCGGGAAAAAGCCCCTCGCGGGCCACAAGCACCCCATGTATTCCGTGCTGGACGAGATGAAGGAAATCTTCCTGAATATGGGCTTTGAGATCATGGACGGGCCGGAGATCGAGCAGGCGGACTACAACTTCACCAAGCTCAACGCTCCGGAAAACCACCCCTCCCGGGACTGGACCGACACCTTTTATTTAAAGGAGGACTCCTCCGTCCTCCTCCGGTCCCAGACCTCTCCCATGCAGATTCGGGCCATGGAGGGCTTTGGCGTGCCCATCCGCATGATCTCTGCCGGACGGGTGTACCGCAAGGACGAGGTGGACGCCACCCACTCCCCCATGTTCCACCAGATCGAGGGCCTTGTGGTGGACAAGGGCGTCACCATGGCGGACCTGAAGGGAACGCTGAACGCCGTCATCCGGGAAATCTACGGCCCGGAGACCGTCACCCGCTTCCGCCCCCACCACTTCCCCTTTACGGAGCCCAGCTGCGAGGTGGATATCCAGTGCTACAAATGCGGCGGCCAAGGCTGCCCCACCTGCAAGGGGGAGGGCTGGATTGAGCTTCTGGGCGCGGGCATGGTCCACCCCAAGGTGCTGCGGGGCTGCGGCATCGACCCGGAGGAATACTCCGGCTTCGCCTTTGGCATGGGGCTGGAGCGGCTGGCCTTGGGCCGGTATAAAATCAGCGATATGCGTCTGATCTTTGAAAACGACATCCGCTTCCTGGAGCAGTTCTGAAGAAACGGGGGAAGTTGAGCATGGCGGATTATGTATCGGTTTTCACCTGCAAAAACAACGTGAGCCTTTTGCTCCAGGCCAGCGGCGAACCGGTGATGGCCCTGGGGGAGAAGCTGGGGACCCTCTGCCCGGACGCCTATATGAACGGCTACAACTGGGAGGCCCTGCTCCGGTACTATCTGGAGAAACACGCCCCGGACATCCTGGAGGAAATGGATCCGGACCCGGAGGCGGACATGTACGAGGCCCACTGGCCCCTGACCCCGGAAAACGAGGCAAAGGCCAAACGCTTTGAGGAAATCATCCGCTCCCTGGTGGAGCATGAGGAAACGCTCTGCCGTTTCGTCCAGGAAAACGGCGAGGAAATCGAGTGGGACTGACCGCTCACTTTCATAGGAAAGAGGAGTTAAGAATATGAAACTTTCCCGTAAATGGTTACAAGAATTTGTGGACGTGGGCCCGGTCAGCGACCGGGACTTCGCCGAGGCCATGACCATCTCCGGCTCCAAGGTGGAGGTCACCGAGGATCTGGGGGCGGAAATCCAAAACGTGGTGGCGGGCCGTATCAAGGACCTGGAGCGCCATCCCGACAGCGACCACATGTGGGTCTGCCGGGTGGACATTGGGGAGGCGGAGCTGGTCCAGATCGTCACCGGGGCCTGGAACATTCACAAGGGGGACCTGGTCCCGGTGGCTAAGCACAACTCCACCCTTCCCGGCGGCAAGAAAATCACCCGGGGCAAGCTGCGGGGCGTGCTGTCCGACGGCATGCTGTGCGGACTCCATGAGCTGGGCCTGGACGAGCGGGATTTTCCCTACGCCGCCATTGAGGCCGCCGCCCTGCTGCACGATTATAAGCCCATTGACCCGGAAAAGCCCTCCATCCCCGCCGGTATCCAGCCGGGGCATAAAATCTTCGGGCCGGTGGTCTGCGCCCGGGTGGACCTGGTGATGCACAACGGCGGGGGGTACTGGACCTTTGCGCTGGATTGGGGCGAAGGCAGCGGCAACGTCCACAACGTCCGCCTCCAGAATATTCACCAGGGAGATCTGGTGGCCTACAACACGAAAACCCAATCCATCTGCACCCTGGCGGACCTCCACGCCGAGCAGCGGGAGTTCCCCCACTGCATCCCTGACGGCATCTTTGTCCTTTACGAGAACTGCAAACCCGGCGACGATATCAAGCCCGTCATCGGCGCGGACGACCATGTGGTGGAGTTTGAAATCACACCCAACCGGCCCGACTGTCTCTCTGTCATCGGCCTGGCCCGGGAGGTGATGGCGACATTCAACAAGCCCATGAAGTTCCACGAGCCCGTGGTGAAAGGCTGCCCCGAGGACGCGGAGAACCCCTTGGCCCGCTCCCTGCCGGAGCTCCTGGACGTGGAGACCCCGGACCCGGACCTCTGCCCCCGGTACACCGCCCGAATGGTGCGGAACGTGAAGATCGCCCCCTCCCCCAAGTGGATGCGGGAGCGGCTGCGGAACATGGGCGTCCGACCCATCAACAACATCGTGGATATTACCAACTACGTCATGCTGGAATACGGCCAGCCCATGCACGCCTTCGACTACCGCTATGTCAAGGGCGGGAAAATCGTGGTCCGCCGGGCCCGGGCCGGCGAGGAGCTGACCACCCTGGACGGGAACGTCCGGAAGCTGACGCCGGACATGCTGGTCATCGCCGACGACACCCGGGCCGTGGGTCTGGCGGGCGTCATGGGCGGACTGAACAGCGAGATTGTGGAGGACACCGTGGACGTGGTCTTCGAATCCGCCAACTTCGAGGGCAGCTGCATCCGGAAAACCGCCCTGGCCCTGGGCATGCGGACGGAGGCCTCCGCCAAGTTCGAAAAGGGCCTGGATATCCTGAACACCCTCCCCGCCGTGAACCGGGCCTGCGAGCTGGTGGAGCTGCTGGGAGCCGGCGAGGTGGTGGACGGCGTCATCGACATTCTGAACTACGTCCCCCAGCCCACCGTTTTGAAACTGGAGCCGGAGAAGATCAACGCCCTGCTGGGCACCGACGTGCCGGAAAACGTCATGTACACCATGCTGCAAAAGCTGGGCTTTGAAACCACCTCGGAGCGGGGCTTCCTCAAGGTCCCCTCCTGGCGCAGCGACGTGGAGGGCATGGCGGACCTGGCGGAGGAAATAGCCCGGTTCTACGGCTACAACAAAATCCCCGACACCATCTCCGGCGGGCTCAACGAGCGCCGGGGCTGGACTCCCGTCCAGCAGGCGGAGAACACCGCCGGAGCCCTCTGCCGGGGGCTGGGATACAGCGAGATCATCACCTACTCCTTCATCAGCCCCGCCTACTACGACAAGATCAACCTCCCGGCGGACTCCCCCCTCCGGGACTCCATGAAGATTCTGAATCCCCTGGGGGAGGACACCTCCATCATGCGCACCACCACCCTGCCCTCCCTGCTGGAGATTCTGGCCCGGAACTGCCACTACCGGAACAAGGCCGTCCGGCTCTATGAGCTGGGCCGGACCTACTTTGCCAGAAACGACGGCTCCGGCATGGCCGACGAGCCCAAGGTGCTGTCCCTGGGCGGTTACGGCGATCTGGACTTTTTCACGCTCAAGGGCGCCGTGGAGTCCGTGCTGGAGGGCCTGCGCATCGGAGACCTGCGCTTCGAGGCGGAGCGGGGGAATCCCTCCTACCACCCCGGCCGCTGCGCCAGGGTCTACAGCGGGGAGCGTTTTCTGGGCCAGCTGGGCCAGATTCACCCCGCCGTGGCGGCGAACTACGATGTGGACTGCGAGCTCTACGCCGCCGAGCTGCATTTTGACGCTTTGCTTGCCAGCATGGGCGGCACGCCGGTGTACCAGCCCCTGCCCCGCTTCCCCGCCGTTACCCGGGACATCGCCCTGGTCTGTGACCGGAACCTCCCTGTGGGCCGTCTGGAGGACTGCATCCGCCGGGGAGCCAAGGGCCTTTTGAAGTCCGTCGCCCTTTTCGACGTTTACACCGGCGCCGGCATCCCCGAGGGAAAGAAGAGCGTGGCGTTCAATCTGGAACTGCGCTCCGACGACCGGAGCCTCGCCGCCCAGGAAGCCGACGAGGACGTAAAGGGCATCCTGGAGCTGCTTTCCAGCGAGCTGAACGCCGTGCTGCGGTAAGGTTTTTTCCTTCCAGTAAAAATCTTTCGTAAAATTCCCCGCGAAACCCTTTACAGTCCGCCAAAAATCGAGTATACTAGAGATGATTCAGAAAGGAAGGTGGTGTTTCTATGGACGATTTCACCAGAAAATTCAGCCTCGCTTTGGAAAAGGACGCGGAGATTCATCAAATTCTCTCCTCGGTCTACAAATCGCTGGAGGAAAAGGGCTATAATCCCATCAACCAGATTGTGGGTTATATTCTGTCCGAGGACCCCACCTATATCACCAACCACAACAACGCCCGCACCCTGATCCGCAAGGTGGACCGGGACGAACTGCTTCAGGTCCTGGTGCGGAAGTATCTGGGTCAGTAACAAAAAGAGTAACAATCTGTCACCAATTTCGACTGAAATCCCACGGAAACCAGCTGGCCGCCCGAAGGGGCGTCGGGAGCTGTCCGTGGGATTTTTATTTTTTGTCAGTTTTAGCTGAATGATGCTCTGTTTTTTCGTCAAATTGCTCAGAATCGAATGTTGACAAAACGGGAAAAAGATGTTACAATTTGGTTACAAAATTTTTCAAGGAGGTTTTTTATGGCTGGGAGCAAGAACAGCAAAACCGAAGGCCTTGTATATAAGGGCCATCCCCTCCGCAGGGCGGGCAATCTGATCTACTACGGCACGATGGCCGAAAAATATATTATCATGATGCAGGTGCTGGACACCAGGAAGGAGCAGGATCTGGAGCTTGCCACTAAGGTCTCCATTCAGCTCCAGCTCACGGACCCGCAGCTGAAGTCCAGAGACCGCGTCGTCAAGAAAAGCGAAAAGGACAGCCTGTACGCCGCGATGGACATCGCCGCCGTCTGGCTGAACCGGGCCCTGGCGGGCAAGGAGAAGTAACGGGCTTTTCCGAAAAAACCGAAGAAATGGCGTCAGCCGCTTCACCCAACCGTTTTACAAAAGATACGAGAAAGGAAGCGTACTCCCATGAATCGACTTGCAGGAAAGGCCGCCAAGGTTCTGGCGCTCTCCATGATTACGATGATGTTTCTGGCCGTCTCCGTCTTCGCCGCCGAGGGCGACGATCTGGTGATTGGCATCGGCAAGACCACCGGCTCCTCCCTTCGTCTCCGGTCCGCCCCCTCGCTGGACGCCTCCGTCCTCACCATGCTGGACAAGGACTGGACCATCGCCGTCCTGGGCGAGGCCGACGGCTGGTATCACGTGGCCCACAACGGCGACGACGGCTATGTCTCCGCCGACTTCTTCACCATGAGCGAGGAGACGGAGTTCGAGTACTACGGCCGGATCAATGCCCGGGGCGTCAACGTCCGGGCGGAGGCCAACATTGACAGCGAAATCGTGAACAACCTGGGCCTGGGCAGCGGCGTCACCGTCACCGGCATTGAGAACGGCTGGTACAGCATCACCGGTACATACGGCGACGGTTACGTCCGCAGCGACTACATCAGCCTGACCAACGAGACCCCCCTGACCCCCGGCGCCAGCGTGGGCGACAGCAGCATCGTGGACTTCGCCCGGCAGTTCCTGGGCACCCGGTATCGTTACGGCGGCGCGGCCCCTGGCGGCTTTGACTGCTCCGGCTTTACTATGTATGTGTACAAGCAGTTCGGCGTCTCCCTGCCCCACACGGCCACCGGCCAGTGGCAGAGCGGCCTGGGCACCCGGGTTTACAGCCTGGGTGAGCTCCAGCCCGGCGATCTGGTGTTCTTCAACGACCCCAGCCGCAACGCCGGAAAGGCGTGCTCCCACGCGGGCATCTACGTCGGCGGCGGGCAGATGATTCACTCCTCCTCCTCCCGGAGCGGCGGCGTGATCTACTCCGACCTGACGGATGGCTACTACAATACATACTTCGTGGGCGGTATCCATATCTGATTTTGGGACAAGCTCAAGGCGGCGCGGTTTTCACCGCGCCGCCTTTTTGCGCTGGATTCCCGTCGCCGCCGCTTCGTCCCGGTCCGCCGCCAAACCTCCGGAGCGAGCGAAAGTTCCTTTAATTACTTTCCTTTCAAGGAAAGCGACACGGCTCCCGCAGTCCGCGTCCTCCATAATCCAGAGGCGCGCTTCCTTTTTCTTGAAAGAAAAAGGAAGCAAAAAGAACGTTTGCGCGCTTCGCAGTCCGGAGGACGCGCTGGCTTTTTCGACGGCAACCGGGCCGGTTGCGGCCTTGGTTGGTGGACGCAACCGGCGCAACCTGCTATACTGGCCATAAAAACAGGTTTTGCAAATGCCGAAAGGAGAAATGAAATGAGCATTGCGGAGATCATCAGACAGGCCCGGGAGGGTCTGGGGCTCACCCAGGAGGACCTGGCGGAAAAGCTGGAGGTTAGCCGTCAGGCCGTCAGCAAGTGGGAGCTGGGGGCGTCGGTCCCCAGTCCGGAGAATCTGGAGCTGTTGAAGGAGGTGCTGGGAATCACATTTCCCGCGCCGGAGGAGGCCCCTATCCAAGCCGTCTCCCAGCCCGCGCCCAAAACGCCCTTTTGGAACTGGAGGCGGGTGGTGCTTTTGGTCCTGGGGGTGCTGGTGCTGCTTGCGCTGCTGGCAAATGTGATGTTTGTGCTCCTCAAGCCGAACTCGCATACCGACGCGCCGCGCCCCTCGGAACCGTATATCACCGGCGTCTACTTTTTTGATGCGGACGCCGCCCCTCTCCAGCCGGACCTGGGGGATGGGTGGAACGCCTTCACCGCCGGAGAACGGGTATTGGTGATGACGGCGTTCGAGAACGGCGCGGAAAACTCTGTCAACGCCGTCTCCTTGTTCCTGACTCCCGCAGGGACGGAGACCTTCGATCGCCGGGAACAAATCGCGGTCCAGGCGGTTTACGACGGCAGGGACTTCGCCCTCTTTGCCTGGGATATCCCGGAGGACCTGATGGGGCACCTGGAGGTGGTGCTGGAATGCGGCGGAAATCTGCGGGTCACGGAGACGCTGAATGTCACGGCGGCCCCCTCGTTTCAGAAGTCCCCGGAAATGCCGGGAATCCTCTCCTTGAGCTCTGACGAAATCCACGCGGCAGCGGGCGATACGGGCCATTACATTCTGAAGGCCTACGGAGCCCCCTTCGCGGAAGTGGAGTGGACGTCCTCCACCCCCGATGTGGCCCGGGTGTCCAACACCGGGACGGTATTCATAGAAGGTGAGGGCACCGCCATCATCACCGCCAGCTGGAAGGACCAGACCGCAGAGTGCCTTGTCCGGGTATTTCCTGTGTCCGCCGGCGAGGAGGGAAACACAGACCTGCCGGAGGACAGAAGGGAAGGCGGGGATGTCCTTCCCCCGCAGTATATGGCCAAATAATCTGAAAAATAGCAAAGTTATCTTTCAGGCGGGCAAAGTCCACCGGCGTACGAACCCCCGTACAGCAAAAATCAGGGCCTGGACGGCCCTGATTTTTTCGCCTCCAATAGCGCGGACTTCATCGCCGCCGCTCCAGCCCGATTCCCTGCCAGACAGCCAATGCGGGCGAAGGTTCTTTTGCCTGCTTTTCTTTCAAGAAAAGCAGGTCAGCCCTCTTCCGCCAGCTTGCGGCCCATGAGGACGCCCATGGCGGAGGACATCATCAGTCCCCGGGTCCAGCCGGAGGAGTCCCCCAGGCAGTGGAGGCCCTGGAGGCTGGTGTTGAAGTCCGTGTCCATCTTCACCCGGTTGGAGTAGAACTTCAGCTCCGGGGAATACAGCAGCGTCTCATAGGACGCAAAGCCCGGCACCACATAGTCCATGGCCTGAATGAAGTTGATGATGTTCACCATGGCCCGGTAGGGCATGGCGGCGGTGATGTCCCCCGCCACCACATCCGGCAGGGTGGGCCGGATGTTGGACTGGGCCAGCTCCTTCTGCCACGTCCGCTTGCCGTCCAGAATGTCGCCGAAGCGCTGGACCAGAATCTGCCCGTTGCCCAGCATGTTGGTCAGCTCGCCAACCTTCTGGGCGTAGGCAATGGGCTGGTTAAAGGGGATGCTGAAATTGTGGGAGCAGAGGATGGAGAGATTCGTGTTGTCGCTCTTGTACTCCTTGTAGGAATGGCCGTTGACCACGGCCAGGTCGTTGTCGTAGTTCTCCTGGCTGACAAAGCCGCCGGGATTCTGGCAGAAGGTCCGGACTTTGTTCTTGAAGGGCCGGGGCCAGCCCACCAGCTTGGACTCGTAGAGCACCCGGTTCACCATCTCCATCACCTCGTTCCGGACCTCCACCCGGACGCCGATGTCCACGGTGCCGGGGGCATGGGCGATGTTGTGCTCCGCGCAGAGCTTCTCCAGCCAGTCCGCCCCCCGGCGGCCGGTGGCGACGACGGTGTGTTTGGCGGTGATCTCCATGTCCGTCCGCCGGTCGGAGACGGTGACGCCCCTGCAGACGTCGTTCTCCAAAATGAGATTCTGGCATTCCCAGCCGAAGAGGATTTCCACCCCGTTGTTCTGTAAGTACTGCTCGATGCCAAGGTAGATGTCATGGGCCTTCTCCGTGCCCATGTGACGGATGGGACAGTCCACCAGCTTGAGTCCCGCCTGGATGGCCCGCTTGCGAATCTCCTTGCGGTCCTCCGGGTACTCCAGACCTTCGATATGGGTGTCCGCGCCGAAATCCAGATAGATCTGGTCCGCGTAGTGAATGGTCTCCTGGGCCAGGTCCGTACCGATGAGGTTGGGCAGGTCTCCCCCCACCTCATAGCTCAGGGACAGCTTCCCGTCGGAGAAGGCCCCCGCGCCGGAGAAGCCGGTGGTGATATGGCAATAGGGCTTGCAGTTTACGCACTTGTTCGTCTGGCTCTTGGGGCAGCGGCGGTTCTCAATGCTCTGCCCCTTCTCCACCATGACGATCTTCTGCCTGCTGCCTTTTTTCAGCATCTCCAGGGCGGTGAAAATACCGGCAGGTCCGGCACCAACGATTACAACGTCTGCGTTCATAGCGGCTTCTCCTTTATAAAGATTCTTGACTCATTTGGCCGACAGGTCCACCGCCCGGCGGACGATGGTCCAGGGGGGCACCTGCCGGGGCAGCTTCATGTGAAAGACGCTCTGAGGCGTCCGGGGCTCGAAGAGGGGAAGGCCCTCCTCGTCCGTCATCTCCGGAACCGTCATCTCAAAGGGCCGGAGGTTCGGTCCCACCAGCTCAACGGTATCTCCGGTTCGGAATTTGTTCCGCAGGGACAGCACGGCGTTTCCCCGGCCGTCGCAGTCTGTAATCAGCGCGGCCACCTGCCACTGCCGGACATAGCGGGCGTCGTCATAATACTGGCCCGGCGGACCGTAGAAAAACCCGGTGGAGTAGGGCCGGTGGCTGACGTGCTCCACCTCGTCCCGCCAGACGGGGTCCATGGGTTCCCCCGCCGCCAGAGCGTCCAGCCCGCGGCGATAGGCGGCGGTCACGACGGCGGCGTAATAGGCGGATTTGGCCCGGCCCTCGATCTTCAGGCTGTCCAGGAAGCGGAGGTCCTCCAGATGGTCGATCATGCACATGTCCCGGGAGTTCAGGATGTAGGCCCCGCCGCCGTCCTCCTCGATGGGGAAGAACTCGCCGGGACGCTTCTCCTCCACGAGGGCGTATTTGTACCGGCAGGGCTGGGCGCAGGCCCCCCGGCTGGAGTCCCGGCCCGTCATATAATTGCTCAGAAGGCACCGCCCGGAGTAGCTGACGCACATGGCGCCGTGGACGAAGGCCTCCAGCTCCAGGGAGGGGGGCGTCTTGTCCCGGATGGTGCGGATTTCCTCCAGGCTCAGCTCCCGGGCCAGGATAACCCGGCTGGCCCCCAGGTCGTGCCAGGCCCGGGCGGCCTCATAATTCGTGACGCCGGCCTGGGTGGAGACATGGCGGGCGGCGTGGGGGGCGTACCGCCCCGCCAGCTGAAAAGCCCCCAGGTCCGCCAGAATCACGGCGTCCACCCCGGCGGCCTCCAGCCGCTCCAGATGGGCGGGGAGGCGGTCCATCTCCTCATTCCGGGGCATGGTGTTCACGGTGCAGTGGACCCGGACGCCGTGGGCGTGGGCGAAGGACACGGCCTCCGTCAGGCCCTCGGGGGAGAAGTTCCCCGCGAAGGCCCGCATCCCGAAGTCCGCTCCCGCCAGGTACACGGCGTCCGCCCCATAGAGGACCGCCATGCGGAGGCGCTCCAGGTCCCCCGCCGGGGCCAGAAGTTCCGGTGTTTTAATTCCCATGGTACTCGCCGCTGTTCACAAAGTTCAGGTGCTCGTTGTAGGTCTCGAAATAGTGGTGCTTGCCGTCCTTGCCCAAGGCGTAGTAATAGTAGCCTGTCTCCTCCGGCTGGAGGGCGGCCTCGATGGCGGTCAGGCCGGGGTTGGCGATGGGCGTGGGGGGCAGACCCGGGTATTTATAGAGGTTGTAGGGGGTATCCGCCTCCAGGTCCGCCTGGGTGATGGCCCCCTCGTGGTCCGGAAGACCGTAGAGCAGGGCGGCGTCCACCTGCAAAAGGCCATTGGTTCCGGCCTTGTTGCCGGGACCGTCCAGGCGGTTGTAGATGACGGAGGCAATGCGGGCCTGGTCGGTACCGTCAGTTTCCCGCTCGATGAGGGAGGCGATGGTGATGATCTCCCGCAGGCTATAGCCCCTGGCCTCCGCCGCCGCCAGCAGCTCGTCGTCCAGCTTGCTGTTGAAGTTTTTGATAAGACGGTTCAGGGCATTGGCGGGCTTTTCCCCCACGTAGAACTCGTAGGTGTCCGGGAAGAGATAGCCCTCCAGGCGGCTGATATCCTCAGACTCGTTGTCAATGAAGTCGTACTCAAAGTCGGCGGTCTGGGCCGCCTCAAGAAGGGCCGCCTCAGTGTTGACGCCGTTCTTGGCCAGCAGGGCAATGGTCCTGGCCACGGTGTAGCCCTCGGGGATGGTGACCTGGACGGTGTCCTTGCTCATGTTCCCCGCCGCGCTCCGCATTCCCAGCACCAGGGCGTGGTAATCCATGTCGGTATTCAGGGTGTGGGTGCCCATGCCGATCTTTTCCTCCGCGCCGGTGACGTTGGCGTAGAGCTTGAAGAACCAGGTGTACTCGATAAGACCCGCGTTTTTCAGCTTGTCGGCCACCGTGTCCACCGTATCCTCCGCCGTTACCTCCACCTCCATCTCCTCTATGGGCATGCCGGCGCGGTTGAAGGAGCAGAAATCGCTGAACAGCAGCCACCCGGCGCAGCCCAGCAGCGCCGAGGCCAGCGCCACGAAGATCAGATGCAGGAGAAGGAACAGCAGCGGGTGCATTCTCCGTCTTCTCCGGCGGCGCTTCCGCTGCCGGGGGGGATGGGGCGCCTCCCGGCGGACCTGTCCCGCGTCCCAGCTGGCGGTATCGCTGTTTTTGAAATCGGCCATCTTGAAAACCTCCTTGCGCGTGGCGCGCTCCTTTGAAAATCCCCCGTGAAAAAAGGACAGGATGAATTTCAAAAGGTCAGGCTCCCGGCGCGGGCCGGCAGCATAGAATATCTCAAATCCAAGAGAGGTGACTGCATATGTGTTTTAACAACGGAAACGACAACGGGTGCCTGTGGATCGTCCTGATCATCATCCTGTTCTGCTGCTGCGGCTGCGGCGGCGGCAACAGCTGGGGCTGGGGCGGCAGCAACTGGAACTGCGGCTGCAACAATGGCTGCAACAATGGCTGCAACTGCGGCTGCGGCAACGGCTGCGGGTGCAACTGCGGCTGCGGGTGCAATTGCAGCTGCGGCTGCAACAACGGATGCAGCTGCGGGTGCAACGATACCTGCTGCTGAATTCTCCGGCGGGGCGGGACGCGGGTCCCGCCTTTGCCGCGCCCTCATTGGGACAGGCAGTCCCGCACCAGGGCGGCTACCTCGGCGTGGATGTCCTCCGGCGTCCGGGGAGCGCCGCCGGCGGCGCAGTTTATCACCGTCCAGCCCTGGGCCGCTCCGATTTCCCGGGCGCTCTCCCGGCAGAGGCGGAGATAGGCGGCGTCCTGCTCGTGGATGTCGGCCTGGGTATTCGTCTCCCGCTCCCGGCGGCGCATCAGCCGGCCCGCCGCCTCCGTGGGCATGTCCAGGTACAGCACCAGATCCGGCTCCGGCAGTCCCAGACGGCGGTACTCCAGATCAAAGAGCCAGTCCAAAAAGGCCTGCCGTTCCTCCGGCGGCAGCTTGGAGGCCTGGTGAACGGCGTTGGACGTGGTGTAGCGGTTGGCCACAATCACGCCGCCGGACTCATAAAACCGGCCCCAGTCCTCCTTATAGGAGGCAAAGCGGTCCACCGCGAACATGACGGACGCGGCGCAGGCATTGACATCGCCGGGCTTCCCCCCCAGCGCGCCGTGGAGATACAGATTCGCGGGCTCGGCGAAGGGGTTGCCATACCGGGGAAAGTCAATCTCCCGGCAGGGAACCCCCGCCTCCTCCAGGCTCCGCAGAAGCAGCCCCGCCTGGGTGGCCTTGCCGGAGCCGTCGGTGCCCTCCAGCACGATCAGCCTTCCCCTCATCTCCGCCGCTTCTCCCTCTCCACATGGACCAGGAACAGCGGCAGCTTCACCATCCGCCGGGCCCTCCGGGGGTCCTTGCACAGACGGTAAAACCACTCCAGCCCATGGTCGGACCAGAATTTGGGGGCCCGCTCCACCACTCCGGCGAAGACATCCAGGCTGCCGCCCAGGCCGCAGAGGAGGCGCGCTCCCGCGGCCTCGCCGTGCTTGGCCATCCAGAGCTCCTGCTTCGGGGCCCCCAGGCAGACGAACACGCAGTCCGCCCCGCTCTCCCGGATATCCTGGACCACGGGGGCGTCCTCCTGAAAATAGCCGTCCCGGGTCCCGGCGATCCGCAGTCCGGGATACCGCTCCGCCAGCCGCTTTCCGGCCAGCTCCGCCACGCCGGGCTTGGCCCCCAGGAGATAGAGGGACATCCCCTCCCGGGCCATGCGCTCCATCAGCCCGGAGGCAAACTCGATGCCGGGCACCTTCTCCTTCAGGGGCGTTCCCAGCATCCGCGCGCCCTTGACCACGCCGATGCCGTCGGGCAGCACCAGGTCCGCCTCGTTCACCGCCTGCCGGGCGGCGAGATTTTCCCGGCAGAGCTCCACGATCTCCGGGTTGGGCGTGACCACATAATGGACGCCGGGGCTGCGGAGCAGCTCCATGCCCCGGTCCAGGGCCTCGTCCATGGTTACGTTGTCAAAGCCCACGCCAAGCACGTTGATTCGCAAACCATCACCTCATTTGGGCAGATAAGCATATCATTACCATTATACGGCCATTATAGCATAGCTTAAACCGCTTGTCCATCGCCAAATCTCAGGCCGCCTCCGTCCGCCTCCGCAGGGGGAAGGGCAGCTGCGCCAGCACCACCGCCGCCAGCATCAGGGCACAGCCCAGATACTCCCGGCCGCTCATCCGGTTCCCCAGAATCAGCGCCCCGGCCACGGCGGCGAAGACGGACTCCATGCTCATCAGCAGCGAGACCACCGCCGGGTCCGAGTCCTTCTGGGCCAGAATCTGAAGGGTGTACGCCACGCCGCTGGAGAACACGCCCACATACAGCACCGGCCCCAGGCACTGGGGCAAAAGCTCCAGGGGCGGCAGGGTCTCCGTCAGCGCCCCGGCGGCGGAGAACAGGGTCATGACCAAAAACTGGGCGCAGGACAGGGCCACGCCGTCCACCTTGTTGGTGAAGTGGTCCACCGCCAGAATCTGCACCGTGAAGCAGAAGGCGCAGACCAGCACGTAGAAATCCCCACCTGTGATGGAAAAGCTCTCCGTGACGCAGAGGCAGTACAGCCCCGCCACCGCCAGCATCACCCCCAGCCACACGGCCCGGGGCGCCTTTTTCCCAAAGAGCAGCCCCGCCAGGGGCACCAGCACGATGTACAGCGCCGTGATGAAGCCCGCCTTGCCGGGGGTGGTGGTCTCCAGTCCCTTCTGCTGGAAAAAGCTGGCCACCGCCAGCGCCGCGCCGCAGCAAAGGCCCCCCAGAAGCAGGTCCCGCCGGGACCCGGCGGGGGACGCGCCGCCCGTTTTGCGGCGGTAAAGCCCCCGGAGGCCGCAGAGGCACAGCAGGAAGAAGAAGGCGATCACCGCCCTGGCGGTGTTGAAGGTAAAGGGTCCCATATACTCCGCGCCCACGCTCTGCGCCACAAAGGCGGTGCCCCAGATCAGGGCTGTGAACAGCGGCAGGACATTTTGACGAACTCTGTTGACTTTCATTTCCCTTGCTCCATTTTGTGATCTGTGATATAGTAAAGATGCGGACGCAAGGCCGCGCAAATTTGTATTTTAACACCGAGGTGAGGAAATGGCAAGGCTTTCCCGGGAATTCTACGCCCAGGACACGGTGGAAACCGCGCAAAAGCTGTTGGGCAAATACCTGATCCGCCGCCTGGACGGGGAGACCCTGGCGGGGCGCATCGTGGAGACCGAGGCCTACGTGGGCCGCTGCGACAAGGCCTGCCACGCCTACCACTACCGCCGCACGGCCCGGACGCAGACCCTTTTCGCCCCGCCGGGAACGGCGTATATCTATCTTATTTACGGCATGTATCACTGCCTGAATTTCGTCACGGAGCCTGAGGGCGAGCCGGCCGCCGTCCTTCTCCGGGCCCTTCAGCCCGCGGCGGGGGCGGAGTCCATGGCCCGCCGCCGCTATGGGGACAAGCCCATGACGCCCTACCGGCAAAAGAACTTCCTCAACGGTCCCGGCAAGGTCTGCCGGGCCCTGGGGCTGACCCGGGCGGAGAACGGGCTGGATTTGACGGGGGACACGCTGTTCCTCTGCGACGCGCCGGAGGACGCGGGCCTGCCCCCCTTCGTCCCCCCAGAGCGGGAGCGCATCGTCGCCGGCCCCCGGATCGGGGTGGATTACGCGGAGGAGGCCCGGGATTTTCCCTGGCGCTTCCGGCTGGAACAGGAGAATGAGCGTCATGTTTTTCTTTGATATGGACGGCGTCCTTACCGACTCCAACGGCATCTGGAAGAAGGTGGACCGGGAATTCCTGGCCCGCCGGGGGATGAAATACACCCACGCCTATTACGAGGGCGTGGCCCACGTCCCCCTGCCCCTGGCGGCGAAGTTCACCCGGGAGTTCTGCAAGCTCTCCGAGTCCTGTGAGGAGATCGTGGCCGAGTGGATGGAGCTGGCGGAGGACTCCTACGCCCGCGTGCCGGTAAAGCCCGGCGTCCGGGCTTATCTGAAGCAGTGCCGGGCCGAGGGGCGGCGGATGGCCGTGGTGACCTCCAGCGTGCCGGAGCACTGCCACATGGCCCTGGGAGCCCTGGGGCTGGAGAAATACTTCGAGCGGGTCAGCTTCGCCCAGGAGCTGGGGCTGGAGAAGCGAAAGCCGGACATCTGGCAGGCCGCCGCCCGGGCCGCGGGGGTGCGGTCGGAGGACTGCACGGTTTTTGACGACAGTCTCGCCGCCTGCCAGGGGGCCCGGGCCGCCGGAATGCGGGTGGTGGGGGTCCACGACGGGCTCTTTGCTCACGACGAGACGGAAATGCGGGGGTTTTGCGACGTGTATATCAAGAGCTTTGAAGAGCTTCTCTGGATACCGGAGCGAGGGAAACGGAACTGAATACGACGCGGGAGGCCCGGACATCCGGCCCTCCCGCACTTTGCTTCTATATGGCGTTTCACCATTCCGGCGGGTAGTCCCGCCCTGCCTCATCTATATACACCATCCCCGCCCGCCGCATGGCGGCTTTTTTGCCTTGCCGCAGCTCTTGCCGCGAAGCCGCCTCCAGGCGCGGGAGGACGTATCCTTCTTTCAGGCCCCCCGGTTCTCTCAGCCGAAGAAGTACCGGAACATGTCAAAGGGGTCGTAGCCGCCGTTTCCGTAGCTGTAGCGGTCGTTTCCGCTGTTCTGGCTCTGCTGGGTCTGCTGCTGTTGGGCCTGCTCCTCCTTGGGGGCCGCGCCCCAGGTGATTTCCACGGTAATGGTCCCGTCGGGGCGGTAGACCTCCAGCGTGGCCGTGTCCCCGGCGGAGTACTTTTTCTTGGCCAGGTTCAGGTCCTCCACGGTTTTAATGTCCGTGCCGTCCACCTTGGTAATCACGTCGCCCATTCTGAGGCCCGCCTTGTCGGCGGCGCTGTCGGGCTCCACGTAGTTGATGAATACGCCGGCGGTCACGTCATAGTGGAACTGGGCCGCCGTACCCTCGGTCAGGGTCTGGGGCGTGATGCCAAGGTACGCCCGGTTGGAGACATAGCCGTTGGTCATGATGTCCTTCACCATGGAGAACACGTCGTTCATGGGAATCGCGAAGCCCAGGCCCTCCACCGTGGTGCCGTTGGAGGACTGCGAGTACTTGGCCGAGACGATGCCCACCACCTCGCCGTACTGGTTGAAGAGGGGGCCGCCGGAGTTGCCGGGGTTGATGGAGGTGTCCGTCTGAATCATGTTGAAGGGCGTCCCATCCACGTTGATGGCCCGGTCCACGCAGGAGACCATGCCGCCGCTCATGGAGAAGGTCAGCTCGCCCAGGGGGTTGCCGATGGCCAAGACGTGGTCCCCCACGTTCAGCAGCGAGCTGTCTCCCAGGGTGACGGGCTGGAGGTCCTCCGCCTCCACCTTGATGACGGCGATGTCGTAGTCCTCCTCGCCGCCGATATATTTGGCCTCGTACTCGTCGCCGTTATACAGGGTGACGGTGACGGTCTCCGCGTTCTTCACCACATGGTAGTTGGTGAGAATGTAGCCGTCCTTGCTCAGCACGAAGCCGGACCCGGCGGAGGCCGTCTGCACCGGCTGGCCGTAAAAGTTATACCCGGCGGTGGCGGAGGTGCGGATGGATACTACGCTGTTGACGTTGGCGGCGTAGACCTCCGCGTCGCTGAGGGAGGTCTTCCCGTCCACGGTGCGGAGGGCCACCTGCGTGGCGGGGCGGCTGGAGACGTTGATCTCGCTTTCGTTCTGGGCGGTCCGGGAAACGGCCCACACGGCCCCGCCTCCCGCCGCGCCGCCCAGCAGGGCGCAGCTCAGGGCCAGGGCGGTAATTTTCAGGCCCAAGCGGTTCTTCTTCACAGGCTTCCTCTCCAATTCAGGCCCCTGGGGGCCGGGCTGTTCTCCGGGACGGACGGTTTCCCGCTGGTGGGAGAGCTCGCTGCCGTCCTTGCGGTAGGTGTAATTGTAAAGATTGTTCTCGTCGTTATACATCATGGCTTCCTCCTTATTATGTATCCAGGTTTTTCTTTTCTTAGAAGATAAGATAACAGGAAATCGTGTCGAACGTGTGAACTGAGATTGTCCGGTTTTTGAATTCTGCGGCGTTCCTCGTTTGGGACCGCCGTTCTCTTGAGTTCATGGCCTTAGTATAGACCGGAGAACTTAAAAATTACTGAAAGGGATTTAAAGAAATTTTGAACGATTGGGTCTTGCCAGCGGGGCCTCCCCATGCTATCATAAAAATAGGCTTCTTTGCAAAATTTGGGGAGGTATCCATCATGCGAATCAAACGGGTTTTGCTCTGCGCTCTGGCTCTGGCCCTTCTGACGCTGCCGGTCTCCGCCCACGGCCATCACGGCGGCGGATGCCACGGCCAGCGCGTCCAGCGGGCGGTCGCCGTCTGCCAGGCGGAGGGCTGCGCGGCGGCCGGACGGCACGTTCACGGCGGCGTCTCCTACTGCGGCTATCACCACGAGAGCGGCGTCTGCGACAACAACTGCCGCGCTCTTTGCGCCGTGGAGGGCTGCGCCCTCGCCGGACGGCATGTCCATGGCGGCGTCTCCTACTGCGGCTATGACCATGAGGCGGGCTTCTGCGACGGCTCCTGCCGCGCGCTTTGCACTGTGGAGGGCTGCGCCCTCGCCGGACGGCATGTCCATGGCGGCGTCTCTTACTGCGGCTATGACCATGAGGCGGGCTTCTGCGACGGCTCCTGCCGCGCGCTTTGCACTGTGGAGGGCTGCAACCTTACCGGGCGGCACTCCCACGGCGGCGTCCCTTACTGCGGCTATGACCATGCAGCAGGGTTCTGCGACGGCTCCTGCCTCGCCGCCCAATAAAGCGCCTTCCCCGTTTTCCAGCAGCTCCGGGACCGTCGAAAGGCGGTCCCTTTTTTGCCGCGCAAAGGACCTTGCCCCTCTTAGTTCCAACGCGTCACCTTTGAAGTTTGATGCCAATTTTTTCACCGTCTCAAACCGCGCATACTCCCCACGTCAAAGCGCACACTAGGAGAGCGCTGATGGAACGGCGGGCTTTCATCAAACGTGGAGACGGCGTCGGGGCCTCTTCACACTGGGGAAGAACGGCGGACCCCGGCGCCTTGAAAATCTTCACGCGGGAGGACCAAACTCATGACCAAGGACTGCACCAACGGCGGCTGCGCCTGCACGCCCAACCAGAGCATCAAGTGCACGGTGAACAACTGCGCCAACCACTGCCAGGACACCGGCTACTGCGGCCTGAGCACCATTCAGGTGGGCACCCATGAGACCAACCCCACCATGGTGGAGTGCACCGAC
>NZ_CAJTUX010000034.1:11859-30505 GCF_910579365.1 uncultured Oscillibacter sp. | reverse complement strand
CCTCCTGCTGGTCGGTGGTACGGCTCACCAGGGCGGCAACTTCCGGCAGAGAAAAGATTTGCTCCACCAAAATTCTAAAGGCCGCTTGGCTCATGCCGCGCACTTCCGGGGCTACGCTCTCCACATCTGCGCCACGGGTGATAAGGCGGTGGTTTCGCTTTTTGCGCTTGCTCTCCTGATAATCATGATAGCGGTTTTCCAGCCGCTGGGCTTGGTGCTGATACTGCTCCGCTTTGGTAGCGGCCTCGGCACATTCTTTCTCCAATTCCTCGCGTGATTTGTCCAATATAATTGCCTCCTTTGATAAAATTCTGAATGGCATGATTTTTTTGAAAATGGGTGTTGACAAAACGGCTGTCATTGCATATATTGTTCACATCAAATAATTTTGATGTGAGGTTAGTACAATGGATAACGTCCACCAGGAACACGCCAAAGTCTTTAAGGCTCTGTGCGACCCAAAACGGCTGGCGATCCTCTCCCTTCTTCGGAGCGGCGAGAAATGCGCCTGCGTTTTAATGAACCAGTTGGGAATGGCTCAATCTGCTGTTTCCTATCACATGAAGATTCTGTGCGAATCGGGGATTGTCGTGAGCCGCCAAGAGGGGAAATGGACCCATTACAGTCTGAGCGGCACAGGCAGCAAGGCCGCTGTCGAGTTGTTGCTGTCACTGACAACGCCCAGCACAGAACAAGACCGTTGTTGTGGTTGAGAAAAGCCACCGTCCGGGGGTGGCTTTTCTTTCGGCACAATACATCAAGATTTTTTGATATGATTTCTGATTGGAGGTACTCTCATGCAAATCCTTCGCTCCCTGTGGCTATTCATCCAGGACCAAGTCCTTGGTATGAAATGGCTGAATGTGCTGATTGGGGACCTGCTCTCCCTGCTGGGAGTGGACACGGCCTCCCGGCTGGGCGGCAGTATCCAATTCTTTGTGTACGATGTAGTCAAAATCACGGTTCTGCTGTGTTTCTTGATTTTTGTGATCTCCTACATTCAAAGCTATTTCCCGCCGGAGCGCAGTAAGCGGATATTAGGCCGATTCCACGGCATCGGCGCGAATATCATATCCGCCTTGCTGGGTACGGTGACGCCTTTCTGTTCCTGTTCGTCCATCCCGCTATTCATCGGCTTCACCAGTGCCGGGTTGCCGCTGGGAGTTACGTTTTCGCTCCTGATTTCATCCCCAATGGTAGACTTGGGTAGCCTCATCCTCCTAATGAGCATTTTCGGCGCAAAGGTCGCTATCATCTATGTGGTGGTGGGGCTGGTAATCGCTGTGTTGGGCGGCACCCTGATTGAGAAACTGCACATGGAGCCGTATGTGGAGGAATTTATCCGCAACGCTGGCGGCGTTGACATTGAATCCCCAACACTAACGAAACGGGAACGGGTTCAGTATGCCAAAGAGCAAGTTGTTGACACATTCAAGAAAGTGTTTCCTTATATCCTGGTCGGTGTAGGCATTGGCGCTGTCATTCACAACTGGATTCCTGAGAGCTGGATTGAGG
This sequence comes from uncultured Oscillibacter sp., assembly GCF_910579365.1. Classification (GTDB taxonomy): domain Bacteria; phylum Bacillota; class Clostridia; order Oscillospirales; family Oscillospiraceae; genus Oscillibacter. Next base: position 28,990 of record NZ_CAJTUX010000034.1, on the reverse strand, counting down.
CTGTGCTGGGTGGTAACAATCCTTTCGGCGTTGTCCTTGCTACGCTGGTTGGTATCCCCATGTATGCGGACATTTTTGGGACTATTCCAGTGGCGGAGGCCCTGCTTTACAAGGGCGCACAGCTTGGCACGATTCTGTCCTTTATGATGGCTGTCACAACTCTAAGTCTGCCGTCTTTGATTATGCCCTCCAGCAGCTTGATGATGGTTTCCTGCATCCGCAGGGGGGAGTAGGAACGCGGGAAGTATTTGCGCAGCACCTCGCCGGAAATGCTGATGCCGTCATTCTCCGGCTTTTTCTGCTCCATCATAATCTCCAGCATGGTATCATCGTTCAACTCGCCGGACTGAGAGAGTTTTTTCATCCGCTGTGCCTGTGACAGTGAGGGCGTGGCCTGTTCGCTGTCGATGGTATACACCAGCAGACGTTGCTCATCCTGTGTGAGCGTGGCGATCTGATAGGCCGGGGTGAGGGCGATTTTCTTATCGTCCACCATCTGCATCAGCTCCGGCACAAGGTCGGTCAGAGCCATGTAGTTACGGACGGTATCGCCGCTCATACCCATCTGTCTGCCGATTTCATCATCGCTGCGCAACTTCGCCGAAATTTTCGGCGAAGTTAAATCTGTCCGCGCGCCTTGCCGCTTGATGGCCTCATACTTCATCTTGATGGCCTTTGCTTTCTCGCTGACCGGCGTATTCTCACGCTGGATATTGGAATCCACCATGAGGATAACGGCGGTGTCGTAATCCACATTGCGGACTACGCAGGGCATGGCAGTCAGGCCAGCCCGGCCGCAGGCATGATGCCTGCGGTGTCCGGCAATGATTTCATAGCCGCCGTCCTCTCTCGGACGGACGATGGCGGGAAGCAGAACGCCGTAGCTCTTGATGCTGGCGACAGTCTGCTCCATCAGGTCATCGTCGTTTACCGAAAAGGGATGTCCGCGCAGAGGGAACAGTTCATCCAAGGGTAACTGTATGATCGTTTCCTCGCCTGTTAGCGAGGGGGTGATTTCGTCGGTGTCTTTCTTTTGAGCGGTGTCAAGTTTTGCGCTCAAACCTATCACCTCCGAGTATGAAAAAAGGGCGCTCCGAATCAGGAACGCCCGTAAAAATGACTGTTGCTATTCAGTTTTCAGGGGTAAATATCGCTGCGTGACAGCCCGCAAACCGTTGATATGACTGGATTTCTTCAAAAATGCTGTAAGAACATTCGCACCACTTGGAAATACTCGGTTTCCCGGATTTCGGGAAGCCGGGTATTTCCTTGTTCCCGGGCCAGTTCTCTCCTGCCGGAAAGGACTGGCGCCAAGGCTAAATGCTGGTCTGAACGCTGGCTTGGATGGGGAGCGCACCAGTCAGCTTCACAGCGGAGGAGTCTTTTGCCGCCGTATCCAGATGCGCATAGGTATTTGCGGTCGTGGAGAAATTGCTGTGTCCAAGCCACTCCTGAATCTCCTTCATAGAGACGCCGTTCTTCAAAAGCAATGACGCGCAGGTATGCCCTTATGGCATAATAAGGACAAATCGAAAAACCCGTGCATTGCAAGGAGTTGACTGGTTTGTCCTTATTCTTTTTCCACCTAATCCCCTGCAAAAAATAGGCGCAACAAGGGAAGCCAAAAAGCGAGGTGCAACGTAAGGGACAAAGACAGTGTATAGCAACCAGCCGGGACCGCATAGTGTCCCGGCTGGGCGCTTTTTACCAGCAGAGGACAGGACGGTGAGCTTTGCGGCGGGTCTTGTGCCTGGGACTGCTCAGGCGGACCGGCGCGGGTTGGTCCGCGCACCTCATGCGAGTGGTTAAGCTGGCCCCGTTCCGAGCACCAGAGAGGAACGGGGCACTTCTATACATGGCCTGCGGCAATGTACTCGTGCGCTCTGCGAGGCCGCCGCCTGGATCGCTGACTTGTCACCGCTCCGGGCAGCCTGTGTCGCTTCGCTCCGTACAAGAGGCACGCCCCTTTGCGGCTATCCCCATAACGCTGCTGCGTCACTTTCTCCCTGCTGGTCATGCGAAGCATGGAGCCGCACCGACAGGTGCGTTCGACTGGACGCAAAGCGGCCAGTCCGGGCTTGGGGGAACCCCAACAAGCGCATGGGAGTATCGAAAACGATATTCCCATGCCCTGCTTGCATACGTTCGTGTTTACAGCTTGAACCCTCCATTTGTATATGTTATAATACACACAACACTAAGGCGAAGAATTGGAATTTGCGGTGGTGATACCGAACTTTTGAGAAGGTGTTTTCATGAAATTAGTTAGTCTGAAAACCTTGCTGGCATCTCTGCTGGGCTGCACATTCGTTGTTATAAAAGCGATGACCTTTGAGAGGTTGTCGGATATCGTTTGGATCCTATTTATTGGATATCTGTCTGTTAAAGGACTGACCACGGCGTTTTCCCAGGAGGCTTATGATGAGGATGTGAAACGGGCGCGGCAAGGAAAAGTCTTGTATCATGATCTGTTTGGAAGATTTGCATACGTTGCGGCAGATATCCCGATTCTCCTGATCCTGTTCGCTGGTCTGTTGGCTGCGACCTGTCCCTCAACAACGCTGCTCCGAGTAATCTTAATTGGACTTTTACTGATCGCGTTAGGATATGCGATCTGGTTTTGCTGGTATGTTTCAAAGCAGAAACGGCTACGTGTGGAAAACGGGGAGTGGGGAACGGGAGTTTTAAGTGCGGAAGAAGAGAAGGCGTGGAAACAATCAGAACTGTGGCACAGTATTGTACTTGTAATTATCGGGGTATTGTGCGCTTTTTATCTCATTTTCGGAGATCCCAGAATCTACTTGAATAACGCCAAACTGAAAAATGTACTATCCACGTTGCATAGTAACAGCGTTACTCTGGAGGCAATCGTTCCCTTTGAATGGACAACTGTATACACATTTGATCCCTATACATCAATCGACCGCATTGAGAGGATCACCGGCTCAAAGAGTCCCGCATTGAAAGAAAGTGTCAGTGAGGGCATGACCCATGTTGTGTTTACGAACAGGGGGGAGGTAGTAGCCAGCGTTTGCGCTTACCCTACAAGCATTGGGTATTACTTAGAATTCACTGGTGGAGAAAATACATATTATGACTATCCAGACGGTGGATATTCTTACATCGAATATGGCGATGAGATTTCTTTCGAAGTGATGCAGGATGAAGGGTTTGTCAGGCTATATGCTCGCGTTGAAAAATAATGTATGTTACGCATATTAACTTAGCGCAGAGCCATCAAAGAATATTCCCTCTTTTTGAATAACAATCATCACGGCAAATTCCAGTCTGTCGTGAAGTTTTGCAGGATGACTAGCAGGAAGGAAATATGCGACGATATGCCCAGATGCCTGACCATTTATTCGTAAAAGCGAATAAAAATTCTTTGTTTTGGGCTTGACATTTGGGTGACGAAGATCGTGAAATCGAATGATCCGAAGCCCCTTGTTCCTCAGCAGGATTTTAAAATGCTGCGTAAGATAATTCGGCTGGTAAGGAACCCCCAGATCATTAACGTAGATGTAGCCCGTATCGGTATTCAGCCGCAATTATCCCGCAAAGCCAGCTCAATGCAGCTCCTTGGTGAAACTGTAGAGTTCCACAAGGGTATCCATCGCCTGGCCCTTAACCGTTTGGGCTGTCCTTACGGAGATGTTCCGCGCCTTAGCGATGGTCTCCTGAGACTCCGGCTTGAAGTAGGTTCTCTGAATCACCTCAGTCTGCCGAGGCTCCAGAAGACTTACATAGTATTCAAGACGCGACTGTTCTTGTACCAGCCCGGCCACTTCGTCCGCAACTTCGGCATTCAGCTTCTCGGCCTTCTCCTGGTAGTTCAGAGCGATGTAGAGGGTTTTATTGGAGACATGGCCCACGCCAGGTTTGCCATCCGCATTGCTGTGTGCATAGTTCATCGCTTCAAGCTGTTCGGCAGGAGACACCTGAGCAGGATGGGTCAGTTCATAATACAGGGCATCAATTTGCCGTTTGCGCTTCGGGTAGGTTTCCAAAAGGTGAAGCACATGTGCCTTTAAATCCGTATTCATATGTAAACGCCCTTTCCAACGATCCCTGTTAGCGGCAATCAGCGTTTGGGCGGTTTCATCCCCCTCCCCACTGGGGCCATCCAGGGACTTATTAATATAATTTCAAAATCGTTTGCCAAGAGCAGAGATCTTGAGAATCAAGTCTTTTCCCGGCTTGGACCACTGCTGGTAATGACATGGCGGCAAAACCGATAAATAGTCATAAAATCCGCCGATCTCTTCTAGGCTGTCGTCATCCAGATGATCCTCAATCCCTCGGAAAACTTCCCCATCCATACCGGGGCAGCCAATCAGCAGCCCGTTTCGATGCGCACGGATCTCCGTTTTGCGCAGGAATGGCCGCTCCCGATCTTGCCGGGCAATTTCCAACAGCCGGTAAAGCTGCTCCAGCCCCGCCTGATTCTGCACAAGAAGATGAATCAGGCATCCGTCCTCCAGAACAGTTTCCAAGCCATAGAGAATCTTGAAATCAAACGCTTCCGGCTCCGCTTCCCTGCGCAAGCTCTCTACAGCCTTCGCCGCCTTCCAAAAAGCCTGTACATCCTGAAAGTCTGTAATCGCCAGCGCCCGGAATCCACTTTCCCAGGCGATATTGATCCAATCCTGCGGAGAAAGGATGCCGTCCATACTGCTATAATATGTGTGGCAGCTCAGCTCAACTCTTGGCCTGCTTTCCATAACCCCCCTCCATTGTACCCTCACCGGCAAAGCGAACCGGAAGAAACTGTTTTAACGATCCGTTCCTTAGTTGATCTGGCACGGGTTCCAGCGGGATGCCGTGCTCTGCGGCGTACTGTTCCGCATAGCTTCCGGCGGGAGCGCGGATGATTAGATTTTCGCTATATTCCATATCATCATCAAACTGATTAATCGCTTCAATCTCATTGACGCTTTCCGGTATTGTTACGCTGGCGTTGCGGCGGAAGTCCCAGCCGCTGATTGCGGTGATGCCTTCCGGGACGGTCACATCCAAGTCGGGACCGCTGTAATCGAACAAAATGCCGTTGACGATCACCATACCCCGCTCGTCAGCCAATCCCTCGCAGCCCACAAATGCCAACAGGCCAATATCGGTATCCCTCGGGACAGTCACGGTTTTCAGTCCGGTACAGCCTTGGAAGGCTCTCATCTCGATCACGGCAACACCCTTTGGGATGGTTATGTCTGTCAGGCTTATGCAGTCCTGGAAAGCCCATGGGACAATCTCAGTCATGCTTGCCGGGATGGTTACACTGGTCAAACTGTGACAGCCCGAGAAGGCATCCTCATTAATTTTTGTGACGCCCTCCGGAATTACCACACTGGTCAGGCTGCGTCAGTTCGCAAAAGCCGCCCAGCCAATCTCCCAAACGCCCTTTGGGATGACCACATCCCCGCTGGGGCCGCAGTAATGGACCAGAACAGCGCTCTTAATGACAAACTCCAGATTGTTTTCCATAACATTTTCCTTCTGAAAATGAATTTTATCCATGAACAGGACCGGTTTCATCTATACATAAAATTCTTCCATCGTATCCAGACACAAACACCCCAGCCGTCCGCCGGGATAGGCACAGCCGCAGTCAATTCCAATCATCATGCCGCGATGAAAAATCCGGTCCGGTTGTCCCAGCTCCCCAATCTGCTGGTAGAGCAGCCGGGTAGGCGTGTGCCCAAAGACAAGGGTTTTATCCGGAAAATAGGCGGCATCCAGATTAGGGCGGCAGAACAGAAAATCCTCCAAGTCATACTCTTCCAGAGAGCGGGCGGGGGAGAAATGCTCCAATCCGGCGTGGACCAGAAGAAACTGCCGCCCCTGCACGGTGATTTCCTCATAGGCGGATAACTCCGGAAGATACTCGCATACTGTCTCCATTTCTTCCCCGCCGAGCTGGAGAAATTGCAGAATGGACGCCTTTCCTCCGTTTTGAATCCATTCCTGCATCTGCTCCTGTTCCGATTCACTCAACGGCTGTTCCTCCCCCTGGCGCATGGTGCGCAAAAGGGACGGCAGCACTGCGGCGGCCAGCAGCTCGTGGTTCCCCAGAAGCCCGATCACGTTGGGCCGCGCCGCCATGTCCAACAGGGTCTTGAACCCGTCTGATCCCCGGTCCAATACATCCCCCAGCACATAGAGGGTGTCGTCTGCCGCGAACTCGATCGTCTCCAGCATCTCCCGATATTTGTCATAATGGCCGTGAATGTCCGACATTACATAGGTCATGGTGTTCCCTCCTTAACAAGCCTCTCTGTGGTGGCAAGTACGAAACTGGCTCCCTCATCGGAGCGTTCCATACCGCCCAGGACAAAGTCTATATTTTCATCTTCCAAGATGCCTTGCGGAATTGTATGAGCCACCTCCTCAACCGCCTCAAGGCCGACATCGACTTCCACACTGGCAGTGATACTTAAAACCGCGCTCAGAACTACCCGCCCCGGTTTCGGAGCCATCCTGAACGCCGCTTGCCGGGCCATATCCAGTACGGTGGGAAGCCCCTGGCGCTGGCGCTCCATCAGAAGAGCGGATAAAAGCTGTTCTGCCATCGATTTTCCACCGATCAACTGCACCTCCGACAGCGCAAAAACGCGGAACAGTGGGCAGTTGGGTCAAGAGTACGCCGCTGTCATGTGTTTGCGTGTCCCGGATAGCGGCCTCTATGAAGCGGGCGGCGCTTTGATATTCGCCCATTTCCTCTTCCCGTTCCAGCCGGGTGCCACCTGCCAGCAAAGTCAGACTGCCAATTTTAATATGCCGCATATTAGAGTCCTCCAAATTTGGGGGCGTCCCGTTAGATTTGTTCCTGGAGTATAGCACGCCCCCCTATACTAAAACAAGTACAGGGATCCGCTCATACCTCTTTGAAAAATTAGCTTTTCATCAAATTTATATTCCATTCGGTACAGTGATTTTGGAGCGTATTTGTATGATCTCTTTCTCCAAAGACCTCATATTATCCAAATAGGGGTTTGTCTCCCGACTCAATTTCTTCAGACGCTCGATTTCCCTCAGACATTCGTCCCGCTGTTCTCCGATGCGCTTGGGAAGTTCGTGAAACCGTTTCAAAAAATTCACCACACGGCGTGCGTTCCCGGCAGAGGATGGTCCCATGTCGATCGGATAGTCCGCTCCATTGCGGGACAGAACAATATAGGGCTTTTTGGCGTTCTGCTGCTCGACTCCCGGGATTGCAATTCCGAACCCCAAGACCGACAGTTCCGGGGGAGAAGCTGTCCTGCCCAAAATCACATCCTCAGTCAGTACCCCCTTCACATTTTGGTAAGCGGCCTGAAAGCCGTCCTCAGAAATGCCGCCCACATAGCTGATATTCCGTTCGGTAGCCGCAAGCCTTTCTTTGAGAATTGTCAGCTCTTTCTCCCGCTCAGTGATAGTTTGTCGATGGGCTTCCTGTGTGTGAACATAGTTGTTGGAGAGCAGCTGCAAGCGGCGCAGTTCATTTTCTTTCTCAGCCAGCACCTTCATCAGCGGCTGGGAGATGGCCAGGGCCTTGACCTGCGCGTAGGTCAATACATTTTCCTCCAGGTCGGAGGCGGAACGCTGGTATTCCGAGCCGCTCAAAAATTGGGAAATAAACCGCTGTTTGGTCTCCAGCAGCTGCCAGGAGTAGGAATCGAAGCTTCCCTCGGCGATATAGCGGAAAATCTTGATTTCCTGGTACTGGTTTCCTCTCCTGAGGATGCGGCCCTCCCGCTGTACCATGTCGGAGGGCCGCCAGGGTACATCCAGGTGATGGATGGCCTTGAGCCGGGTCTGCACGTTGGCGCCGATGCCCAGCTTGAAGGTTGAACCCAGCAGGACGCGTACCGCGCCGCGGTTCACCTCTTCAAAGAGCCGCACCTTTTCTGCCTCGGAGCGGCAGCTGTGAATGAAGGCAATTTCTTTGGATGGAACACCTTGCTTCATCAATTCCTGTTTCAGTTCGTCGTATATATTGAACGTCTCTGTCTTAGGCGTGGAGTAGTCGCAAAATATGATCTGGCTGCACCCGTCGTGCTCCTTGTAAGTCTCCACAACCTGCTGAACACAGCGCCAGACCTTGGAGCTCTCTCGAGCGGGCTGATTCCGTCTCACCAGACGCAGGTCCAGCGCCGCCTTTCTGCCGTCGGTACTCACTTTAAGCATATTGTCTACAGTCCTGTCCACCTTTCGTGCGCGTATTTTTTCCGAACGCTGGCACAATTGGTCCATGTAGCTCTGCAGCGCTGCATTGCGGGATAGGATCACATCGCTGTAGCGCTCCAACCGAGGAACCCCTTCCTTGTCGTCCACCGCATGAAAGGTGGCAATCTGGGAAAACAGCCTGGAAAGCTCCGGTAGATTGAAAAACCGTGCGAACCGCAGGACAAATCGATATTTGGACGTATCCACATCAATCTCGCATACCCGCTCAGGCTTGGCAAAGGATTTCACCCAGTTGTCAAAGCGGTCCAGGTGCGTTTCCTTCAGCTTGTCATATTGCAGGTACATCTGCATGGCGTAGGTGTCTGAGATCGAATTGCACAGCGGCGTGCCGGTAGCAAAGACTACGCCCCGGCCCTGATTGCTCTCCTGGACGTACCGCGCCTTGTGGAGCATTTCCAGGCACTTTTGGGAGCCGGTGATATTGATGCCGGAAATCTTCCTTAGATTGCTCCGCAGGGGGATATTCTTGAAGTTGTGGGCCTCATCCACAAACAGCGTGTTGATCTCCAGCTGGTCAAAGGTGAGGGGGACGGTCTCTGTATAGCCCTCCAGCGTGCTGATCAGGTCGAAAATCTGCTTTTTGATATAGACCTTCTCTCGTTCCAGCGCCCTGCCGATCCCCGGTGAATAACGCATCTCTCGCAATGAAGCGTCCAACTCCCCCAGCTTCCACTCCAGTTGTTCCATCAGACACTCCTCCGAAAGCGGGATCATCTCAAAGCAGCTGTACGCCATGATGATGCCGTCATAATCCCCGCGCTGGATCTGCCCCAGCACCTTCTGCCGGAGCTGGGGTCGAAAGGCCGCAGGGTCCACCGACAGCACCTTGGCCGCAGGATACATCTGCTTGAAGATCAGCTCCCACTGGCCCACGATATGGTTGGGCACCACAAACAGGTTTTTCCGGGACTTCCCCTCCTGGCGCATTTTCATAGCGGCAGCGATCATAATGTAGGTCTTCCCCGCCCCCACGTCAAAAGCCAGCAGCGTGTTTTTTTCCGAGATCACCCGCATGACGGCGTCCTTTTGGTAGTCAAACAGCGTGACATCCGGGCTCATTTCCGGGAAGTTCAGTTCCCGGCCGCTGTATTCTTTGGCCCGGCAGCCCTGAAAGAGCTTGTTGTATGCCTCCTCGATTTCCCAGCGGCGGTCCTCGTCCTGCCAGACCCACTCCTTGAACAGCTTTTCGATGGCCTCCTGCTTTTCCAGCGCCGCCACCGTCTCCTCCTCCGTCTCCCGCCGGATCTCCCGGAGATTCAGCGCGGCTTCCAGAATATACAGCGCGCTGTAGTCCGGCAGGCCGTAGGTGCTCCTGACCCGCGTCTTGTCCGCGCTCCGGTACGTACACTGCTTGTCCTCCACATGCCAGTATCCGGTCAGGGGCTCGTAGCTGACATACTTGCGGGCCGAGTCATTCTTGCCCGCAAACGCCTCATTTCCCGTGCGGAGAAAATAAGTGAAGTCGTTGATGATCCCTTCCCTGACCCAAGGCACGCCCAGCGAGACCTCAATCTCCGTATAGGGGATGTCGTGGGGCGTCCGCGGAGCCGCCTGCGCCTGCACGAGGCAAAGTTCCTCCTTCTCCTTGCTTCTTTGCAGCTCCTTTGCCTGGGCATACAGCGCAATCCACTGGTCCAGGGTCATCTGTCCGAAATTCTGTTCGGACAGGGCGTCCACGATCTCCGCCGCTGGCAGGCCGTTCACCGTGATGGGACCGCCCCCGGTCCCCTTCGCTCCACCGAAATGGAGCGAATAGTCTTTCGCGTCAAACTGCGCATAGTCCCGGCACATCAGCTCATAGGCCACATGCCGCTTAATCTCCGCCTGGTCCACGAGCTGTACGATCTGGTCGATAATGTACTGCTTGCTTTTATAGGTGTACAGCGGGAGGCCGGTTTTGATCAGCAGGTTGGTCAGCTCCAGTTTCCAGAGGGCGCCCAGCTGGCTGGCGCAGTCCGGGTTCCCAGCGTGGGCGGGGCGGTTGACAATGACATGGTCGCTTTGAATGGTGATGATCCCCCAGTGGCCGGGCACCTTCCGCTCTGCCGATTGGAGGTGGCGGCCGCCGACGACGATATAGCATTGCTCAAAAAAGCGGTCGTAGGCCTTTATTTGACGACCCAGCCGTTGGTAATTGTCCAAATCGCTTTTGATCTCGTAGCCCGTCAGGCAGTCTGTCACCGACATCAGGTCGCACACCGCGTCGCCGATGCTTTTTTCCTGATAGATTCGAATCTCACGGTTGGTTGCCCTCAGATAGGCAATCAGGATATTCTTGATTTCTTGAGCGTTCATACCGGCCTCCCCGTGATCGTTATTTCAGCGCGTTCAACACAGAATGCCATTCAGAATACGCCTGCGCGTACTCCTTCGGAAAGTGCGCCTTATACCATGCCGCTTTAAGCGCCGGTATCGCAAAAGCTGCCGCACAATACGCTTTTGGAGACAGTTTTATAATTTTGTTGCAGGAATTGATAAACCATTCCGGAATCCCATTTCGTGTCAGGACGGAAATATACTCTTCATCCAGTTCTTCAGATCTCTGGAGCTGCGCTGTAACCTGGTATACAAACGCAATTTCCAATCCTGCGTCCAGCAGACGGCAGAAAACATCATCCATGCCCCCAATGATTTCGCTGAATGGAACGGCCTTCTTTTTCACCAGCTCCTCACCGTTGTCCTCCCAAGCGCCCCGAGAGTGGCGCAGGGCAAAAACCTTGATGATGTCATCCATTGTTTGGGGGTCTGCCAGTTTCCAGATCGCCTGGATATCTGAAAATCCAAGCTCTGGGATATCCGTTTGATCCCGCAATAATAACGGAAGCGCATCTTCTTCAATGTTGATGGAGGATGGGGGTGTTCCGGTTGACTGTTCCAATTTGCGAAGCAGACTCAGGTCCTTTGCGGGTACTAAATACAACCGAAACAGGCAGGGAAAATCCTCTGCGGCTCCATAAGGGATCCAATATTCTCCGTCAACCTTTTTCAAGGGCAGCCAGTTGCGCAGTTCCGCAGCATTGGGGACGAAAATCCTTCCGTTGGATTGATATGATTCCGGCATTGATACCGCCATTCCCTGGGGAAATATTTGGGAAAGGATCGCAACCGCCTCTTTCCAGCATTCCTCCACACACTCTTCTGGAACGTTCAATGCAAATTGCCATTCAGGCGCATCAGGCATCCTGAAGCGTTCACGAGGGATCTGTATGGCCAAAGGATCAACTTCGGTCACTCCAAGCAGATATGCGGCATACGAATATGTATAACCGGAGTCCGAGTAGTACCTGGCTATGGCACAGACCGGATACCCCTTTCCCTGGAGCCCCTGCATTAGCTGGCGGACAATCAGAAGAACGGAGCAGAACCATTCATTGTTTTGCAGAATTGCAAGCTCATAATCTATCCGTTCCTGCGCCGTCTCAGGAATCATACTGCCGTACCGTATCCGGAGCTGCTTCCGGCAGAGGTCTGCTGCGGTCTGATACGCGCGGGGCAGGATGGGCTGAAAACATCGTTGATCTTCCGGGAAAATCCGGATTTCTTCGCAGAGATCCGCCAGATGGTTGGGCGCGTGAATGACGACTTCTTCCGCTGATTCTTTTCCCAGGAAAGAGAAGGCGTCCAACATCTCATCCGTGCAGAGGAGATCCGGCAGGGATACATCCCAGGCCCCGTCCTCTTCCGTGTAGAGGTGGTTCGGCAGGGATATCTCCAAATCCTCACCTTTCAGAATATAATGAGTCATACCCCATCTGAACATACCCCAATCCTGATTTCCTGTGGGTGTATTTCCAGCTGCGGCCGCCGGTTTGCCCAGCCATTTGCCAAGGAAGGCGGGGTCAAGGACCAAGTTCTCATCCTTCAGGGCGCGATAAGCCATACTGCTTCGGAACATACCCCAATCCTGATTTGCTGTTCGTCTGTTTCCAGCTGCGGCCACTGGTTTGCCTGACCGCTTGCCAAGGGCAATGGTTTTAAGGATCAGATCCTCCGCCGCCCGAAGGACTTCGCCGCGGGGAATGTGCTCCAGCATGGACAGAAGCCTGTAGTGCTGCGGCGGCAGGACCGACAGATAATCGTAGAACTCGGCGATTTCCTCCAAACGGGCGTCATCCAGATTTTTTAGAATCCCGCGATAAACTTCTCCGTCCTTGCCGGGACAGCCTACCAGCAGTCCGGCTCGATGCCTGTTGATCTCCGATTTGCGCAGAAACGGACGCTCCTTCCGGCTTTCCAGCAGCCGGTAAAGCTGCGCCAACCCCTCCTGATGCTGTACCAGAAGATGAATCAGGCACCCGTCCTCCAGCACAGCTTCCAGGCCATAGAGCACCTTGCAATCAAGCTCTCCCGGTTCCGCGTCCCGGCGCAGTTTCTCTATAACCCGCGCCGCCTCCATAAACCCGCCTATATTTTGAAAATCCGTGATCGCAATCGCCCGGACGCCGGTTTCACAGGCGCTGTTGATCCACTCCTCCGGAGAAAGAATACCCTCCCCCGGAGTAAAGTCTGTGTGACAGCTCAACTCCGTCCTTTCCACCGATTTCCTATGCGCGGAATTTCTCTTGAAATGTGCGCGGCAAATCGAATGAACTCTTTTTATAAATTGTTTATACATAAAACTCCTCCATCGTATTCAGGCATAAACACCCCAGCCGTCCGCCGGGATAGGCGCACCCGCAGTCGACGCCAATCATTGTACCGCGATGGAAAATACGGTCCGGCAGTTCCGGTTTCCCAGAAGCCCAATTACGTTAGGCCGCGCCGCCATATCCAGCAGGATCTTGAACCCGTCCGGCCCCCGGTCCAGTACGTCCCCCAGCACATAGAGGGTGTCATCCTCCGCAAACTCAATAGTCTCCAGTATGGATCGGTATTTTTCATAACAGCCGTGAATATCCGACATCACATAGGTCATCGCGTTTTCCTCCTCTTCTCTGCTCTCTCCTCAGAAGTGGCAAGCAGGAAACGAGCTTCTTCGTGAAAACCGCAGCCGAATCGAATATCCGCGTCTTTTGGAACCGGCCGCTGGATTGCGCGGCATAGTCCATCCAGGTTTTCGAGGCTCATATTCCCAGGTGCTTTGACATATAGCACTACGGATACAATTTTTCGGCCCCGCTCCGGCGCCATTTCCGCCGCTGCCAGCGGGGCCAGGCTTATCAGTTCGTCCATTGACGCGCAAGGAGGGCTTTCCCAAAGGAACGCTGCCTCGCCTTTTTGCAGAACCGTCAAATCATCCACATCCAGGCAGATCAGACTGAAATCGCCGCATAACACTCGTTTCAAAAGCGTGTAATCCGTCTGTCTGAGAAGCCGTTTTCCTGCTGGCCTCTTTTCCATAAACGCACAATCCTTTCCTTCAAATGGATTTTCCGCAATGTTAGCACACCCCCCTGTACCAAAATAAGTACAGGGGGGATGGTTGCTATCCGCGCCGCGTTTATGGTACAATAACCCATCAGGAAAAGGAGGCGCCGCCGTGTCCATAAACATCCTTCCCTTCCGGGTCTATCAGGTCCTCTCGGAGTATACCGACGCCGATCACGCTCTGCCCATGGGGGAGCTGCTCCGTCTGCTGCGGACGGAGTACGGCCTGCGCTGTGACCGGCGGGCGGTCTACGCCGCCCTGGACAAGCTGCGGGCTGTGGGCTGTCATATTCCGGAGTATCAGGATGACGGCGAGGGCTACCGGCTTTTGTCCCGCCCGTTGGAGCCGTCGGAGGTGCGTCTGCTGTCGGACGCCGCCTCCGCTTTTCCGGGCATTTCCCGGCGTCAGTGCGAGCGGCTTTTGAAGAAGCTGGGGCAGGGCCTGAGCCGCTGGCAGCGGGAGCAGTGCCGCCCCCTGTCCGTTGGAATACCCTGGCGCGGTATCAATCAGGAGACCTTTCTGTCCGTGGAGGTGCTGGAGGAGGCGGTTTCCAGCCGCTGTCAGGTGGAGTTTCAATACATGGAATACGGCATGGACAAGCGGCTCCATCCCCGCCGGGAGCAGCCCTATCGGGTGTCGCCCTATGGCCTTTTCTTTATCAATGGGAACTATTACCTTCTCTGCCGGTATCAGGGGAAGGAGAACATCAGCCACTATCGAGTGGACCGGATTCAGTCGCCGGTTTTGCTGGAGGACCAGCCCATAGCTCCTCTGCCGCCCGGACTGGACCTGGAGCGGTATGTCCGGGAGCGGGTCTACCCCTTTCCCGGCGAGGCTGTCCGGGCGGTGCTGCGCTGCGAGGCGGATTTGGTCAGCGACGTGCTGGACCGGTTTGGCATGGAGACGCAGCTTCAGGATAATGGTGACGGAACCTTTGACGCCATGGTATTCACCGGGGCCGCCGGACTGAAATTCTGGGCGCTGCAATATGTGGCGGTGTGCCAGGTCCTGGAGCCGGAGTGGCTGCGGCGGGAGATTGGAGAAATTTTACGGAATGGATGGGAGCGATATCAGAAAATTTCTTCGCCATTGAAAAAAGAGAAGGAGAAATCGTGATGGAAAGCAATATTTTCAAGGCGCTGAAAATGGCACAGGACGAGGTGTTAATGTGCCGTTTTCTGGCTGATTTGCTGGATCCAAAGGGGCGGAACAAGCTGGATACGTCCTTTTTGAAGTCGTTCCTGGAAGTATGTTTGCAAATGGACTGTGCAAAGCTGAAAACTCTGGAAAGAACCTGCGTCATGACGGAATACCTGATTGACAACGGACGGAGAATCGATATCATGCTCCAACATCCCCAGTTTTCTATTCCTATTGAGGTCAAGATCAATGCTGGTGACCAAGAGTCTCAATGCTATGACTATCACTTCTATGCCCGCAACGCCAAATTGGTTTATTTGACTAAGAGCCATGAAACAAAACCCTCCCTGTGGACCATGCAGTCCAAGGATAAGGGGAATACGTTAGAAGAAAGTGCTGTCACATGCATCTCCTGGAAAAGTATCTGCACATGGCTGGAGGAATGGAGGGCGAGACAGCCTAAATCTGACCAAAACGCTGAACTTTTGGAACAAGTTCGGCAGTACATAGAGGCTATTGAGTGGTTTTTGTCCGACTCGAAAAAGCAATCAGCGGATAGCAGCTTGGCTTGTACTGTATTAGAGACATTCCAGGAAGCAATCGACAGGAAAGCGATTGCGGAAACCTACCAGTTGGAATGGTTGGAGGATTCTTACAAGTCCTATTGCAGTGCGGAGTTGAAGGAAAAAAAGAAAACGGACCTGCAACGTTTGAACTTCTGCCCTGGCGTGAACTACAAGGTAAAAGCGGAGGGATTGGAATTTTCTGATTCGAACCAAGAGATGTGGTTCCGCATTGAGGCCTCTGACGACGGCTATCTGGTTGGTGGTTTTTGTCTGGTGGAGAAGAAGAGAGAAAACGATTGGATGCAAATAAAAGTAGATGACGCAGCCATGGAGACAGTCAAGAAGCAGTTTCCTGCTTTCCGCGTCATTGCGTCCCGGAGCTATTGGTGGTTTGTCTGGCGCTACTCCAACGGTAAGCAGGCCGTGTCCTACGATGACGTGCCTAATTTCAAGACCATGAACCAATGCGCCATGGACTTGCATGACCCAGTTAAGCGGAAAG
The DNA here is from genome assembly GCF_910579365.1 of uncultured Oscillibacter sp. Classification (GTDB taxonomy): domain Bacteria; phylum Bacillota; class Clostridia; order Oscillospirales; family Oscillospiraceae; genus Oscillibacter. The sequence continues at coordinate 13,191 of NZ_CAJTUX010000034.1, read as the reverse complement.
AATTTGCGGAAGAAACACTTCAAATCTTTGAGGAGCAGCTTTTGCAGTATCTAAAGTCCCCGCCTGAGCTGTGATACATCATAGATTCAAAAACGGTTCGTCTGTCTTCATCTAGACAGACGAACCGTTTTTTGAGATTTACCCTTGACAAAAGCTCTCTGATGATAGCCTATTTAGTATACAATCTTTAGGGGATTATTTGCTTAGCCGTGATATAGATTGTTTTGAACGGAGAGTCGAGTTGTCTCCTTGGGTATATTTTGAAACACCTTTTAATGGTGCCCACATAAGTTATAATCTCAAAGAGGCAGCGAATCCTTCCCAGATACCAAAATAGATTTAATCCATTCTTTGATATGTACACTTTCGTACATAAAATGTACAATTTTTGACGCATTTTACGGAAATCTATTTGATGTTTATGAGTCGGATGATGTGCTTGATTTCAAAATCAAGTCACAAGATAGATGTAAATTCGTAAAACTGATTTTAATCGCCAATAAAAAAACAATGTTTTCAAGCAATGGCTGGATATTGAAACCCCATGGCAAAGATGCGACAATTAGATACGGGCAAATATTTAGCAAACAAATCAAATTCACTCAAGCAAGCAGCACTGTAACTATAAAAGCTTTGATTCACGATGTTCTCTAAAATTAGTAGCATTTTCGAAAAATAATATACTTCTACAATAAAAGCAAAAAATGATTTTACTCGCTTGCTCCAACGCCGCGGAAATTCAACGAATTTCCGTGGCGTTGTTCTTGCTTTCCGCACTTTTGGGGCGGTTTGATTTTGAAGTGCCGGTTTGACCCAAGCTGTGACCTATACGGGAGTGCGGAGCGGAAATCACCGGAGAGCGCCGGAGAGGAAATTCCCTACTGCGCTCGCCGCCTGCTTCTGCATAGAGGTGGTGACGTGGGCGTAGGCGTCCAGGGTAAAGCCCGCCGAGTAGTGTCCCAGCATGGCGGAGAGAGTTTTCACGTCTGCGCCGTTTTGCAGGGCCAGGACCGAGAATGTGTGACGTAGGTCGTGGAAGCGTATCCGTTCCAGCCCAGCCCGTTTCAGTGCCCGCTGGAGCATATGCAGGAAGCTGTTCGGGGACATCGAATCACTGTATGGCGAGGGGAATACGTACTCATCTTTCTGCTCCATGCTTTTGAGAATCTTAATCGCATCCGCTCCGATCGCAATGTTGCAGTAGAAGTTTTTCGTTTTCAGCGGGGCTTGGCGGGCTTTCTTTTTCTCTGTGCTATTTTGATACCTCTACTCTCCCCGTTTACAGAAAAGCCGGGAATTTCTCTGCCAAGCCACAGTTGACACCGCTGAATT
>NZ_CAJTUX010000034.1:0-11759 GCF_910579365.1 uncultured Oscillibacter sp. | reverse complement strand
GTTTACAGAAAAGCCGGGAATTTCTCTGCCAAGCCACAGTTGACACCGCTGAATTTGTTGCCGATATAAGCGTTGATGGAAACAAGAGGTCAAACCGAGCATCAGTCCTCCATATTTGAGGTCGCATGACCAATTACACAAAAATCTTGCGAAGATGCCGGTATTCCAGCAAAAAACCGTTTTCCGTTTCCCCGGCCCGCACTGCGGGACGGCGTCATCCGGCGTAGCGGCACAAGACGCCGCGCCTTTCTCCTGCTTTGAGAAAAATTCCGCTGCGCATGCAGATCCAAAAAATTGACTGCCCGCTCTTTGGATACACCGGCTCAATCCGCAAACCGTTCAGCAACATTTGGCATTTTGCAGGCGCCGCGAGAATACACTCTCTCAAAATCCATCCCACTCCTCTCCCCCCAAAAGACATTTGCCAAATCTCCGCCCTTACGGTATAATCCCCATAACACCACTATACTGGAGGAGAGGCTCCATGGCAAAAATTCTGGTTGTGGAAGACGACCTGGCCCTGAGCGCGGGGCTGTGCTTCGCGTTGGACGAGGCCGGGCATCTCACCGCCGCGGCCTACACCTGTCAAAAGGCCCGCCAGCTCTTGAAAACCGACCAATTTGACCTGGTAATTCTGGACGTAAACCTTCCGGACGGAAACGGCTTTGATCTCTGCCGGGAGTGCAAATCCTCCGCCCCGGAGCGGCCGGTCGTCTTTCTGACCGCCAACGACCTGGAGCGGGACGAGCTGAACGGCTTCGACCTGGGCGCGGACGACTACATCACAAAGCCCTTCCGTATCCAGGTTCTCAAGCGCCGGGTGGAAGCGGTCCTGCGCCGGGGGACCGCCGGCTCCGACTGCTTTGACGACGGATTCCTGCGTCTGGATTTCCGGGCCCTGACCGCCGCGCGGAACGGAGAACGGCTGCCCATCACGCCAAACGAGTACAAGCTCCTGCGGCTCCTGACCGCCAATGCCGGGGCGGTGATGACACGGCGGCTCCTGCTGGAAAAGCTGTGGGACATCGGCGGCAATTTTATCGACGACCACACCCTCACCGTGACCATGAACCGCCTGCGCGCCAAAATCGAGGACGCCGGACATACCTACATCCAAACCGTCCGGGGCATGGGCTACGTCTGGACAGGAGCCCAGGAATGAAGCGGGACAGCACGGCGCAAATGCCCCTTCTTATCATTTCGGGAGCAATCCTGCTGATCCTGCTGGGACTCCTGGAGCTCCCAGCCGCGCTTCTGCGCCCGGCGGCGGTTGGTTTGGGAACGACGATTCTGCTTCTGGCCCTTTTGTGGAAACGCAGCCAGGAGCGGCGGGAGTCCGAGTTTGCCAACAGCATCTGTGAGACGCTGGATGCCCTGATGAACAGCCGGGAACCGGAGAACTACCGCCCCTATGAGGACTCCCAGCTCTCAAAGGTACAGGGAAAGCTCCTGCAATACCACGACCGGACTCAGGCGGGCCGGCGGCAGAGCAAGGCGGACAAACAGATCATCCAGGAGCTGGTCAGCGACATCTCCCACCAGGTAAAAACTCCCATGGCCAATATCCGGATGTTCACAGACATCCTGCGCCAGCAGGAGCTGCCGGAGGAAAAGCGGGCGGAATTTCTCTCCACCCTGGCGGCGCAGGTCCATAAGCTGGACTTTCTCATGCAGTCCCTTATCAAAATGTCCCGCCTGGAAACCGGGACGTTCGCCCTGCACATGGAGAATGCCAGCCTGTACGACACCATCGCCCAGGCGGTGGGCGGCATCCTGGCCGCGGCGGACCGGAAGCATATTCGCATTGACGTAGACTGTGACAGCCGGGAGACCCTCTGGCACGACCCCAAGTGGACGGCGGAGGCCCTGGGAAACCTCCTGGACAACGCGGTCAAATACACACCGGAGGGGGGATGCGTCCATATCAGCGTCCGACCCTGGCAGTTCTACACCCGGATCGATATCACGGACACCGGGATCGGGATTCCCTCCCAGCACTACAACGACGTATTCAAGCGCTTTTACCGGGCGCAGTCCTCTGCCGCCGCAGAGGGCGTGGGGCTGGGACTGTATCTGGCCCGGGGGATCGTCACCCGCCAGCGGGGCTATATGACCCTGAAATCCGAGGTGGGAACGGGCTCCACCTTTTCCGTGTTTTTACTGCGATAAACGAGGCGCTTTATGGACATTGTCACCGTTCAAAATCTAAAAAAACACTTTGGCGCGGGTCCCCGGCAGGTGAAGGCCGTGGACGGGATTGACCTCTCCATCGAAAAAGGAAAGCTCACCGCCGTCATCGGGGCCTCCGGCAGCGGAAAGACCACGCTTTTGAATCTGATCGGCGGATTGTACCGACCTACAGAGGGAACCGTCACCGTGGACGGCGTGGACCTGGGGACGCTACGGGAGGAGGAGCTGACGGTCTTTCGCCGCCGGAGGGTAGGCTTTGTCTTTCAGGACTGCAGCCTGGTGCCGGAGCTGACCGTCCGGGAAAATATCCTGCTCCCCTTGGCGCTGGACGGCTCCAGGCCGGACAGGGCCTTTTTCACGGAACTCGCCGGATTGCTGGGACTTGGGGAGAAGCTGGACTGCCTCCCCTATATGCTCTCCGGCGGCGGCCAGCAGTGCGCCGCCATTGCCCGGGCGCTGATCACCCGGCCCTCCATCATTCTGGCCGACGAACCTACGGGGAGCTTTGACGCTAAGACCAGTCAGAATGTGGCGGGACTTTTGAAGATGACCGTGGATGTCTTTCACCAGACATTGGTGATGATCACCCACAATCTGGAGCTTGCCCAGCTGGCCGACCGTGTAGTGCGCCTCCAGGATGGGCGCATTGTACAATAATCCCATCATCCGCCAGCGTCCCGCATTTTATCGGGGCGCTGGTTTTGCTGTCCACGGAAAAGGCACAAAACTGTAACACTGCTGTACCACAATTGTGACATTGGGCTGGTATGCTGTGGCCAGCAAGAGATTCAGGAGGAACTTCCCATGGAAGACATGCTGAAAACCCTGACCCGGCGGAGCTTTGCCGCCAGCCGGGTACGGAACTGCATTGCGGTGCTGGCCATCGCCCTGACGGCGGTGCTCTTCACCGCCATCACCACCATTGCCCTCGGCACGGTGGAATCCTTTACGCTGACCCTCCAGATGCAGAAAATGAGCCGGTCCGACGGCGAGGTCCGCTACATGACGGCGGAGCAGTTCCAGGCCCTGGGGCAGGCGGACTTCATCGAGGCGGCGGGACTGCGGATGCCGGTGGCCTACCTCAGCAGCGCCGTCCGCCACAACATTGAGTTCAACGTCGAGGACGAAACCCAGGCGGAGCTGACCTTCTGCACGCCTACCCACGGCAGACCGCCCGCCGCGCCCAATGAGGTGGTCGCCTCGGATCTGGCCCTGCGGGACCTGGGCGTGGAGCCGGAAACGGGGGCGGAAATCACCATTGCGTTCACCGCCCACGGACAGGAGTACGCGCTTCCCATGGTGGTATCCGGCTGGTATGAGGCCCTGGGCAGTCAGCTGAGCGTTATGTGGGCCGGAACCGCCTTCCGGGATGCCCACCCGGAGATCTTCCGGTATACCTACCGCGAGGACGGCGATATGGCCGGGACCTATTTCTCCGATTTTACCGCCCGCAGCACCCTGGGCCTGGAGAAGAAGCTCCGGGACCTGGTCTGTGACCTGGGCGGCGAACCCGACGACCAGACGGCCCCCAACTATACCCCGGCCACCGTAAACCGGGCCACCAACGTCCAGCCCAGCCCCTTCCAGATTGCCGCGGCGGCGGCCTTTGCCGTGTTGTTCATGGTCTGCGGCTACCTGCTGATCTACAACGTGTTTGACATCGCCGTCATGCAGGACATCCGCCGCTTCGGCCTCTACCGGACCATCGGCATGAGCCGCAGGCAGGTGCGTACGCTGATGAACCGGCAGGCTCTCTGGCTCAGCGGCATCGGAATCCCCCTGGGGATGCTGGTTGGTTTTTTCATCGGAAAGGCAGCCCTGCCCCTGATTATGAACACGGTTGATACCGAGTACAAGTACCTATCCACCGGCGTCTCCCCCTCTCCGGCGATCTTTCTGACAGCAGCGGCCCTGACGGCGCTGACGGTCTTCTGCAGCACCCGCAAGCCCATCCGGATTGCCGCCAACACCCCGCCCATCGAGGCCTTCCGCTATGTGGAGAGCGGCGGCGGGCGGCGGGCCTCCCGCCGGAGCGCTCCGGGGGCCGGCATTCCCCGGCTGGCCTGGTCCAATCTGGGACGGAACCGGCGGAGAACCGGGTTCATCGTGCTGTCCCTGATGCTGTGCGTGGTGCTTTTAAACTGCGTGGGCACGGCGGCAGACAGCATGGACGTGGAAAAGGAAACTGCCTTCATGATCCGGACGGATTTCGCCGTGGTGAATGTGGTCAGCGCCAGCAACACCAAGGGGTTTATGTGGCGCTCCGACGCGCTGCGGGCAGAGACCATCGCAGACATTGCCGCCCGCCCCGGCGTCACCGGCGGCTCGGTGATCTATAAAAACACGGTGGAGGACACCAACGTCACCTATGATTTCGGCCATCCCATGACGGGAGAGACTTTTGAGAATCCACACAGCGGCCTCACCTTCGGGATCGACCAGTACAGGAGCTTTGGATTGGGAGACGACGGGCGCATGCTCTGCAATGTCTATGGGATGGAGGAAACCGCTCTGGCCCGGATGGATCTGCGGGAGGGAGAGACCGACGCCCATGCCCTCTTTCAAAAAATGTCGGCCGGCGAGGGCGTCCTGGTTGGCGTGCATGTGAACCGCGGGGACATGTCCCTGGTGCCGGAGCTGGATCTGGCGGATGTCGGCCAGCGCATCACCGTCTATAAAAACGGCATGGTGGTAATGGAGCTGCCCGTGCTGGCAAAGGCAGCCCTCACCACAGACGATGTGGGGATTGGGTATACAGCCTATGACATCGGCGGAGACGGTCTGACCCTATACCTCCCCGCCAGCGTTTACAGGACGCTGTACGACGCCCCGGCGGTCTACAAATACTCCTTTAATGTGGAGGACGGATACGAGGCGGAGATGACGGCGTTTTTGGAGGACTACATGGAGACGGCCGATCCCGGCATGAGCTACCTCTCCGCCCAGGCTGCCCGGGAGAGTTCTGAGGCAACCCAGCGGATGATCCGCCTTGTGGGCGGATTCGTGGGGCTGATCTTCGGCCTCGCCGGAATCCTGAATCTGACGAATACACTCATCACAACGATTCTCACCCGCCGCCGCGAGTTTGCCGCCATGGAGAGTGTGGGTATGACCCGGCGGCAGCTGACGGGCATGATGGTGTGGGAGGGCGTTTATTACGCGGCGGGGGCCTGCCTGCTGGGGCTGGTCCTGGCGGCGGCGCTGGACCTGACGCTGGTAAAAAGCATGGTGGACTCCATGTGGCAGTTTACCTTCCGCTTCACCCTGGCCCCCGCCCTGGCGGCCAGCGTCGTGCTGCTGGCGGTGTCCGCCGTTGTCCCGGCGCTGGCCCTGCGTTATTTCCATAAGGGCAGCATTGTGGAACAGCTCCGCGCCGCGGAGTGACATGAAAGGAGACGCGTTATGGAGAGCATCTTAAAGGCCGTTGGCCTTAAAAAGTACTACGGCGCCGGCGACACCCAGGTCCGCGCCCTGGACGGCGTGGATCTGGAGATCGAACGGGGGAAGTTCACCGCCATCATCGGCACCTCCGGCAGCGGAAAATCCACTTTGCTGAATATGTTGGGCGGGCTGGACACCCCCACGGAGGGAAGCGTCCAAATCGGCGGCACGGAGCTGGCGCGGCTGGACCGGGAACAGGCCACCATCTTCCGCCGCAAACAGATCGGCTTTGTCTTTCAAAACTACAATTTAATCCCGGTGCTGACGGTGTGGGAGAACATCGTATTTCCCCTCTCCCTGGACAGGCAGAAACCGGACCGGCCCTTTATCATGAAAGTGGTGGAGCTGCTGGGGCTGGCGGAAAAGCTGGACAGCCTTCCAGGCTGCCTCTCCGGCGGCCAGCAGCAGCGGGTGGCGATCGCCCGGGCGCTGGCATCCAAGCCCGCCATCATTCTGGCCGACGAACCCACGGGGAATCTGGATTCCAGGACCAGCGATGATGTGATGGGACTGCTGCGGATGAGCAGCCGGGAATTTCACCAGACCATTGTGATGATCACTCACAATCCGGAAATTGCGCAGATGGCAGACCGTATTGTGCGGATTGAGGACGGACGGATTGTGGCTTGAGGGGTGATGCGGCCGGTTTGCGGCACGGACCCATAAACTGACCCAGAACGGGAAATTTCTCTGTGGAATCAGTGAAATGGGTAGCATGAAAGGCCGTTTATATTCTGGACGAACAGCATCAAATGGAGCGGAAAGCCCACGGCATCAGGGGATCAGGCCGCCATTGCCGGGGCGCAGAAAGCCCGTGTGGACCTTATGCACCGCGAAAAGATCGACCGCCTCCTGGATACCTATGCCCGAAGCCGCCCCGGAACGCAGAGGGAGCAGACCTGGCTGTGGGACAGGCTGGAGGCCCTGAGCGTATGGGAAAGCGCGGCCCTCGCCGCCAGCCTCATCCCCGAGGAATCTGCCCCTGATTCCGGCTCCGTGTTCCAGTTCAACTGGGCTTTTTGCTGGTCCCCCCTGGGCGCGACCGCTCTGGCGGGCGGCGGCATGGGTACGGCCCTGTTTCTCAAACGGCGGCATGAATCTGAGGAAGGGACGGAATGACGGCCGTTACTTCTGCTTTAAGTAGGCGCCCAGTTTCTTGTCTTCCACCCGGATATGGTTGATCAGCACCGCCACATGCTTGTTCAGCGCACCCAGGTCCGCTACCGAAGGTCCCGACGCCGGGATTTTTGCGGCAATCTCACGGAGCGTCTTTTTATAGCCCGCGTGAAATGCCTTGTGGGCGGGCATCCCCGGATAGCCGCTTTCCTGCTGAAGCTGTTCCTCATGGCTGAAATGCTGGTCCACATAGCCAATCAGAAATTGAATGGCAGGCTCCATGGCGGCGCGGCCCTGTCCTTTTCCGCAGGAGTCCAGCAGTTGGTTTACCGCCTGAAACAACTCCTGATGCTCCCGATCGATTATGGCGTTGCCAGTCTCCAGGTCCTTTGTCAGCTCATACCTCATGTCTTCATTTCTCCTTTGACAATCGTTTTCTAAAATCAGGAATATCTATAGCAATCCTCAGAAATACTGACAGCAGTTCGGCAGATCCAGGCAGCACATCACCGCGTCTTCCTCCTTGACGGGCGTCAGCCCGCCTGTGTCGTCATCCTTGTGCTGTACCGCCTGGATTCACCTCCTTTGCTGTCATTATTTTTGAGGATTGCTATAGATTATAAAATGCCGTCACCCCAAGGTCAAGAGGGGCGGCGGCGAAAAGGACGCATTATGAAAAGGCATCTGCTTCTGACGGCGCTGGCATTGCTGGTTCTCGCGGTTTCCGCCGGGGCGCCGGAGTACAGCATCGACCCGCCCGCCGGGGCCGACTGGTTCCGATTCACCGGCATCACCCCAGCCCTGGGACCCAACGTGGCGGACGTCTGCCGGGAGGTGTGCAAGGCCGCCAAGGACATCTTCGGCATCGAGGCCGAGGCCACGGATATTACCGCCGGGGAGATCAACCGGGAAGGCTACAAGAGCGTTGCCAAGCAGTTGGCGGACAAATTTGGCTTTGAGAAGGCTGCCATTACCCTCCAGGAGTCCCACTCCGCCTTTGACAACGGCTGGAGCGCCATGCTCTACGACGCGGCTTCCTATGAATACTGCTTCTCCAAGAAGTATGAGCTCCACATCATCGACCGGGTGGGCGGCGGCGACAGCTTTGGCGGCGGCCTGATCTACTCCCTGAATCCGGCGGACAACGCCCAATTGGGGGCCCTGCCGGGCTGCTTCCAGTCCGACAAGATTCCCGGCAAGATCCAGCACGGCTCCGACTGGTGGCTCAACGGCACCAAGAGCGGCATGGAGGAGCAGATGAAGTCCCTGGCGAACCTGGGCCTTCTCGGCAACTTCGTGGGGATGCTGACGGACTCCCGGTCCTTCCTCAGCTATGCCCGGCACGACTATTTCCGCCGCATTCTCTGCAACCTCGTGGGAAATTGGGTGGAGAACGGCGAGTACCCCAACGACGAGGCCGCCCTGCGGGAGATCGTGGAGGGCGTCTGTTACGCCAACGCCGCCCGGTATTTCAGCCTGTAAGAGAGGAATCTTAAAACCATGGAAATCAGTGCGCGGGAGCGGTCCCTGAAATCGGTGGACTACAGCTTTTTGAAGATCAAGCAGTTCTGGCTGGGAGCGGCGATGTCCGGATCGTGGTCGACGAACCAGGTGCGCCAGAAGGGGAACCGCTTGACACGCCGGAGGCCATGCTGGATAACCTGTTTAATGACATTATCAATGATGTTGCTGCCCCTCGTTCAGCTACCCATCTTGACGAGGCCCATACCCTGACGGAGAGCGAAGAAGCAGAGTGCCGCCGTAAGATTACCGCTATCCTGGAACAGATTGAGGGCAGAGCGGACGAATACCTTGACTACCTGGACGAGTATATCAAAGACTACCAGGAGCGTTACAATGGGGATGATGAATAAAGTCTGCGCCTTTACCGGCCACCGTCCGAGCAAGCTGCCATGGCGGTACAATGAAACGGACAGCCGGTGCGTGGCGCTGAAAACGGTGCTGACAGAGCAGATAACCGCTCTGATTGAGGCCGGTGTCACGCAGTTTTTATCCGGTATGGCCGAAGGGACAGACATTTTCTGTTCGGAGATTGTGCTTGCCCTACGTGAGAAAAATACCAAGATAAAACTTCACTCTATCCTTCCCTGCACATCATCGCGTCTTCCTCCTTGACGGGCGTCAGCCCGCCTGCGTCGTCATCCTTGTGCTGTACCGCCTGAATCCACCTCCTTTGTTGTCACTATTTTTGCGGATTACTATAGAATGGCGGAGGCAGTGGCAGGATATATGGTTGGGAATCAGTTCCGGGTCCGTGTTCCGGGCCATTTTTACCTACTTATCCAAAATATAAGCAACTCCGCCGCGGGTCAACTTTTCCCCGCGTTTGTTTTGGGATGCAATGTATAAAGGGTGGTTTTACCATCCAAATACACATTGGCTGACGGCTCATTTGTGGCAGAATGACACAGGCTGGAGGGGGGATTTACCAGCAGGAGGAAAGCGAAGCGGGAGCGTCCGGGGATGACCTGGGCGCTCTGTTCTCTTTGCCGGCCCTCTCGAGATCGGGCGCACTCCAAAGTTTTCAGCGAGAACGCCTATGCCGCCGCCCTGGAGCCGAAGGAGCTGTATGAGGTTGCCGATGCGGAGCATATCGACCTTTATGACCGGACGGATCGGATTCCCTTTGATAAACTGGCCGGTTTCTTCAAGGCAAATTTGAAATAACAGGTGTGGACTATGAGCAAATCCGTTTTAATCATCTCCACCAGTCCCCGTAAGGGCAGCAACTCCGATGCGTTGGCAGAGGAGTTCGCCAGAGGCGTACTGGAAGCGGGGAATCAGGTGGAAAAAATCCAGCTTTATGACAAGGCTATCGGCTTCTGCAAGGGATGTCTGATCTGCCAGAAAACCAAGCGCTGCGTCATCCGTGACGATGCGGACACCATCGCCCAGAAAATGCTCACCGTTGATGTGATAGTCTTTGCCACGCCTATCTACTACTACGAGATGTGCGGCCAGATGAAAACCATGCTGGACCGGACCAATCCCCTGTATCCAGCTGATTACGCCTCCCGGGATATTTACTTGCTGGCAGCGGCGGCAGACAAGGACAAGAGCGCCATGGATGGGGCCATCAAGGGCCTGGAGGGCTGGATTGCCTGCTTTGAAAAGGTCCGTCTTGCCGGAACCATCTTCGGCGGCGGGGCGGATGCTGTTGGAACCATCCAGGGCAATCCCGCGCTGAAGGAAGCCTATGATATGGGCAGGCGTGTGTGAGGAGGAATTCTCTTGAAGTACAGGTTTTTGGCCCTTGCAGCACTGTTCTGCCTCATGGTTTCTCTGACGGTTCCTTCTCGTGTGGCAGAATCCGCCGGTTTCTTTGATGCAGACAGCGGCTCCAACTACAGTGAGGCCATCCGATAGGCGGCAGAACAGGGATATATCAACGGCTATCCCGATAGGCGCTTTGGCGTGGACGACCCTGTGACCCGCGCCCAGCTTGCGGCAATCTTCTATCGGGCAGCGGGCAGTCCTGCTGTCTCTGGAGCAGTCCGGTTCCCCGATGTGCGGGCCACAGCCTATTATTTGAACGCCGTCAGCTGGGCAGAGGAGCGCGGATTGATCAGCGGCTACCCTGATGGACGTTTCGGCGTGGATGATCCCGTGACCCGCCAGCAGGTGGTTACAATTCTGTGGCGCTGGGCTGGTAGCCCTGACGCCTCCAGTGAAGGCTACACAGACGAAAGTGCCATTGCCGCTTACGCTCAGACAGCGGTAGACTGGTCACAAAGCAAGCATATCCTCGCCGAACGGGAAGATGGCCGGTTTGCACCCAATGACCACGCCGCCCGTGCAGAGGTTGTCTCCGCGTTGTATCAATACAGAACCGGGCCTGATTCCGTGGACCTGGGAAACCAGGAATCCAATGAAATTGGGGAGGACACTATGCCGCGGCTGAAAATTGAAGCAGACGGGCAAGTTTTTACCGCCACATTGTTGGATAATCCCACCACGCGGGCCTTGCTGAACCGTCTGCCCATGACAGTCAGTATGGGGGAACTGAATGGAAACGAAAAATACTGCTATATACCGGATTCCCTGCCGACCGATTCTCATAGACCGGGAAATATCCATGCCGGAGACTTGATGCTGTACGGCTCTGACTGTTTGGTGCTGTTTTATGAGAGCTTTTCCAGCGGGTACAGCTATACCCGTCTGGGTAGTATTGACGATCCATCCGGCCTTGCCGCCGCCTTGGGACGCGGAAGCGTTGACGTGACCTTCCAAGTGAATTGACGTTGCATGATATACCGCAATATCCTGCCTGCGGCGCCTGCTTTGGGCAGCCTGCGGGCGGGATGTTGTGCGTTTGCGGATATGGATGATTGCGTTTTCCTGAACACATAGGCGGCGGGCATAAATTCGTACTCAAAGCAGGTATGTCATGGTTCCGCCAAGCTTTAGCCATACTTTACCTTCCTGTGGTATGTTGTTCAAAGGTATTTGGTGATAGAATATCTTTACAGAACAGGAGAAGCGGCCATGCCAAAAAAGAAGAAACAGACAAAAGCGGAGCGACGGGAAGCCCGCCTCCGCAAGGCTCGGCAATGGATACTGACGTATGAGGGAAGTCATATCGTCCGCGCATACCGCCGGCGATTCAATGTGGATAACACCTGCGCTATGAAGGATTTATCCGAAATCGGCGTTTTGTCACAGGAAAAACTGGCAGAAATGAAACGGGCAGGACAAGTCCGCTTGGAAAATCTGCGAAAAAAGCGTGAGGAAAAAGAACTCCAGAATTATAATGAACTCTTCCCTGATTCCGATGTCCGATTTTTTTATATTGCTGGGTATACTTCCGGCGGAGCCCATACGGAGTGACCTGGGAAGAGATGGGCTTTGGCCCGTGGGGATTGCCGGAGAATGAATTGTAGTTGGAACATTTCCGCCAATACAGAGCCTTTCTGAGATGATAAAATAGACCCATATTCTAGATAGTGTCGTCAATAAATGAGGAGCCAAATAGCAATACAACGAATTTGGAC